>CAYRAG010000004.1:4184-48252 GCA_964422185.1 uncultured Oscillospiraceae bacterium | reverse complement strand
CGGCACTGCTGATCTGCGAGGATCCGGACAGCGCCGTTCAGGCGTTCAGCGACGCACTGGAAGACGGCACCCTGGCGCAGGCGCCGTCACAGGCGCCATCGCAGGCGCCGTCACAGGAGCCATCGCAGGCGCCGTCACAGGAGCCAGCACAGACACCGTCACAGGAGCCCGCCGCGGGCTCATACCCGGTGACCATGCCTGACCGGTATCCCTACACCCCGCCGGGGAAAGACGATATGACGCCGTATGACACCACCGCCATTCTGGCCGCCTGGGAGAGCGGGGACGATTCCGCCCTGGACGGCAGGGACAGGGAGATCCTGAGCCGTTGCCGGGAGATCCTGGATCTGCTGATCACGGACGGCATGACGGATCTCGAGAAAGAATCCGCGCTCTACTGGTGGGTCACGACGCAGGCGGTATACGACGAGGATCACTATAATCCGCAGGTTGAGCTGAGCCGGGACGCCTATACCCCCTATGGCCTGCTGGTCAACGGGAAAGGGGTGTGCCTGGCGTTCGCCTCCACATTCCAGCTGCTGATGGATCTGGCCGGGGTGGAGTGCATCACCGTGATCGGCGCCGCCTACCACTCCAGCGAGGATCACGCCTGGAACATGGTGCGCCTGGACGGGAAATGGTACTGCGCGGATCCCACCTGGGACGCCAGCGGGTTCTGGCCGGACGGGATGGGCTACGACCCGGACTATGTGTGGCGGTACTGCGTGTATTTCAATGTCTCAAGCCAGTATATGGCGGACAGTGACCACCAGTGGGACTACACAGCCGTCCCCGAGACGGATTTCTGAGCGCATGAGGGAAGGAGGATCCCGGATCCGGCGGATCGCCGGGCCGGGCATTCTGCATGAAAAAATATATCGAGACCCTGGGGCGTATCATCGAGGGCAGGGTGGAACCGGCCCCGGATCAGGCCCGCATGCTGCTGATGGCGGCCTACTCCTGGGTGCGGTTCTCCGGCGGGCGCAAGAAGCCGACCAGTTACCACAACGCCTATGACCGGCTGAACAGCGCCGTCGCCGACACCATTGTCAGCTCGTTTCGCAGGCCGCAGGAGTCCGTGATGGTGAATATCTTCTACCCCTGCGAGGTGCTCCACGCCATGGGGGTTCAGCCCATGTTCCCGGAGGGGATCTCCGCCTATGTGGCGTGTACCGCCTGCCAGAATGTCTTCGGCGAGGCGGCGGAGGCCAGGGATGTCCCGGAGACTTTCTGCTCCTACCACAAGACCATGCTGGGCCTCGCGGAGACCGGCGTCATGCCCAAACCTCTGATGATCGCCAACACCACATTGGCGTGCGACGCCAACCAGCTGTCTTTCCGGCGGCTGGCGGAGTTTTACGATGTCCCCCACGCCGTCATCGACATCCCGGATCGGGACGACGACGAGGCGGTGGCGTATGTGGCCGGGCAGCTGCGAGACGCCGCGGCCATGATGGAGGAGCTGCTGGGCCGGAAGCTGGAGATGGACGCCCTGCGGGAGACCGTCGCACGGTCTCAGCGCACCATCGACGCCTATCTGGCCTACCTGAAGCGCCGGGGGGAGATCTCCCTGCCCACCACCATGACCGGGGAGCTGTGCTCCATGATCGCCAGCCATGTGATGCTGGGCCGGCCGGAGAGCGAGGAATATATCAACAGCCTGCTGCGCATTGCCCGGGAGACGCCGGACGGCTGGCCGAAAGAGCGCAAGCGCATCTTCTGGATGCACATCCTGCCCAACTGGCAGGACTCCATGAAAGACATCCTCGAGGAGAGCGGACGCTGCGAGATTGTGGGCACGGATATCGCAATAGACGGCATGCTGGAGATGGATCCGGACAGGCCGTTTGAGAGCATGGCCCGCCGTGTGGTGGGCAGCATCAACAACGGGCCGGGCATCCGCCGGGTGGAGGCCTCCATCCGGGCGGCGAAGCATCTCCGGGCGGACGGCACCATCGTATTCTGCCACTGGGGCTGCAAACAGACCATGGGCCTGTCCCAGCTGGCCAAGCAGGCCATGGAGGCGGAGGGGCTGCCCACCCTGGTGCTGGACGGGGACGGCTGCGACAGCCGCAATGTGGCGGACGGACAGATGGTGACACGGGTCAACGCGTTTCTGGAACAGCTGGAGGGACTTTCCCAATGACCGGATATACCTGCAAATACACCCCCATCGAGCTTCTGACCGCCTACGGCGGCAACCCCGTGCTGCTGGACGCGGAGGCTGCGGATTTCGAGGCTGCGGAGACCCTGACGCACGCGAACCTGTGCTGCCACGCCAAATCGGTGATTCAGGAGGGGAGACGCCAGCAGGAGCTGATCCTCATGGACTGCTGCGACTCCCTGCGCCGCGCCCGCGATGTGCTGGAGTATGAGGGGGGACAGCGGTTCCTCTATATGGCGGATCTGCCCCATGAGGAGGCCGGCTGCGCCCGGGACCGCTTCAAACAGGAGCTGATCCGGCTGGCGCACGCGTACGGGGAGCTGCGGGGCACCCGGTTCTCCAGAACCGTGTTCCTGTCCGCCTGCCGGGAGAACAGCGTATCCCTGCCGGACACCCCGTTTCTGGCGGTGCTGGGTGCCAGGGTCAGCCCGCCCCTGCTGGAGCTGATCCAGCGGGAGATGGCGATCCCTGTGGTCAACCTGACCTGCACCGGCAACCGGAATCTGGAGCCGCCGCCGGCGGAGGCGGAACACTGGGATTTCGACACCCTGATGGACTGGTACGCCGGGGCGCTGCTGCGCATGACCCCCTGTATGCGGATGACCAATATCGCCGGCCGCCGTGCGCTCACCGAGAATCCCCGGCTGAAGGGGATCATCTACAATACCGTGAAGTTCTGCGACTACTACGGGTTTGACTACGCCGATCTCAAGCGCCTGTCCTCCGTGCCCACGCTGAAGATCGAGTCGGACTACACGCCCATGCCGTCCGGCCAGCTGTCCACACGGCTGGAGGCTTTCTCCGAGAGCCTGTTCCCGGAACTTACCGCCAGGAGGAAGAGTATGAGAGAACACCGCGCCGCCGGCGGACTGTACGCCGGCATTGACAGCGGATCCACCACCACGAACATGGTCATCATCAACGAGGATCGGGAGATCCTGGCCTCCGCCATCGTCCGCACCGGCGCCAAGGCGCAAAACGGCGCGAAAGCCGCCCTGGACGAGGTGTGCGGCCAGCTGTCCATCCGGCCGGAGGATCTGACGGCGATCATGGCGACGGGCTACGGCCGGGGAAACATCCCCTTCGCCACGGACACCAGGACGGAGATCTCCTGCCACGCCAGAGGCGCCCACTTCCTGAATCCCGCGGTGCGCACCATCGTGGACATCGGCGGCCAGGACAGCAAGGTGATCTGTCTGGACGAGAACGGCGCGGTGACGAACTTCATCATGAACGACAAGTGCGCCGCCGGCACCGGGCGCTTTCTGGAGATGATGGCGCGGACACTGGAGCTGGACATGGCCGAGATGAGCCAGCGCGGTCTGAAATGGGACAGGGATCTGACCATCTCCAGCATGTGCACCGTCTTCGCCGAGTCGGAGGTCATCTCCCTCATCGCGGACAACCACAGCGACAGCGACATCATCCACGGTCTGAACAAGTCCATCTCCGCCAAGACCGCCTCCATGGTGGCCCGGGCCAAGGGGGAGCCGCCGTTCATGATGACCGGCGGCGTGGCCAGAAACCGCGGGGTGGTGAAAGAGCTGGAGGCCAGGCTGGGCTCGGAGCTCTTCGTCACGGACAACCCGGATCTCTGCGGCGCGCTGGGCGCCGCCCTGTTCGCCCTGGAGGGCTGAGCCCCGGCATGGGATCCGGGCGGCAGGTTCCCGGAGATCAGAAAAACACCGTACAGAGCGGCGCGAACGCGCCGCTCTGGCTGTTCCCCAGGCGGCTTTCGGGGGAGGGAGAGAAAAAAATAAAATTTCTTCTTGACAGGGTGTCCCGGCGTGTGGTATCTTTAACGCGTGGTTAGCAAAGACTAACTCATGGCAAATTTGAATCCATCGCTCAATGGAATCCCAACTCGACACACCCACTCAACCCAACCCAACAAACCCAACCCAACACAACTTTACTTCCACCTCCTCCTTCGAAGACATGACCTGAAAGGATTTTTCCCCGCCATGAGTTAGTCTCTGCTAACTACAAAGAACACAGAAAGGAGCGCTGATATGGGCAAAATCGCGATTGTATACTGGAGCGGAACCGGCAATACGGAGGCGATGGCCAGGTGTATCGCGGAGGGCGTCCGCGCCGCCGGCGGCGAGGCGGATCTGTTCCTCCCCGGGGAGTTTTCTCAGGATATGCTGGCCTCCTACCGCGCCGCGGCGTTCGGCTGCCCGGCCATGGGCGCCGAGGTGCTTGAGGAGACGGAGTTCGAGCCCATGTTCGCCGGGCTGGAGTACGCCCTCGGCGGCAGGCGGATCGCGCTGTTCGGCTCTTACGGCTGGGGCGACGGCCAGTGGATGCGGGACTGGTGCGCCCGGTGCGAAAGCGACGGCGCGGAGCTGCTGGAGGAAAACGGCCTGATCCTCAACGGGACGCCGGACAGCGAGGGCGAGGCGGCGTGCCGGGAACTGGGCGGGAGGCTGGCCGCGTGGTGAGCGCGGCGGACGCACGGAGCTTCGAGGCGGCGCTGGTTCGGCATTGCGCCCCTACCCTGGCGGGGCTGAAACCGGGATGTATCTTCTCCCAGCCCGCCCGGGAGTCAGTCCGCCGCGGGGTGCTGCACTGGGACGGCCGGCTGCGTGCGCTGGGGCTGTCCGTGCGGATTTTGCTGGATCGGCCGGAGGACAGGGGTCTGATCGTCTATGTGTACCGGCGCAGGCACCTGGAGGAGATCACGGCGGATCCGGCATGCCGGGAGTTTCTGGGGAAGACCGGCTACCCGGACACGGATCTGGACGGCCTGCTGGCGCACCTGGCCCGCAGGCTTCAGACCCAGTCGGAATTTCCTCATGAGATCGGCGTGTTTCTCGGATATCCCCTCGGGGATGTGATTGGCTTTATTGAGAACCGGGGAGAGAATTTCACCTGCTGCGGCTGCTGGAAATCGTACGGGGATCCCGCGGGGGCCCAGGCGTGTTTCGACCGCTACCGCAGCTGCGTCCGCGCCTATGTGGATCTGTACGAGCGCGGGATCCCCATCGAGCAGCTGGCGGTTCCCGCCTGAGGTGATTCCCGTGGCGGGAGAGGTTCAACAGGATGGAGGTGTTTTCCGTGGAGCTGCGGTCGTCCGGAGAGGACTACCTCGAGGCGGTTTTGATTCTCAAGCAGCGCCTGGGGAAGGTGCGCGCCATCGATGTGGCGAAATACCTGGGCTTCGCGAAGACCAGCGTCAGCCACGCGCTGGCCCTCCTGCGGGAGGGCGGTTTTCTCACCCGGGATCCGGAGGGCTATCTGTACCTGACGGAGACAGGGCAGGAGGCGGCGGAGAGGGTCTACGCCCGGCACCGCTTCTTCGCCCGGTGGCTGACGGAGGCGGGGATCGACCCGGAGACCGCGGAGCGGGACGCCTGCCGCATGGAGCACGCCATCAGCGAGGAGAGTTTTCAGAAACTGATGGAGACCCTGGGATGCGGCGGGAACGCCGGCAGCCAGAAAGAATAAAAATACAGATACGGTTCGTCTTGACTCCCCGCGAAGCGGGACGGTAAAATTTCTCCTGTACCGGTATTTCGCCGGTGACCATGCCGCGAAGCTGCGGCGGATCCCGGCCGGGTGGGGGTGATTTTTTGAAACAACACCACTTCTGGGCCTGGTGCGCCATCTTCTGTATGGTCATGGCGATGATCACGGGGTACAGACAGAAATAGAGATACCGCACGATGCGGGGGAGGAAACGGATATGGATTACGACAAGTGCTGTAAAAATCTTGCCCTCTTTGCCGGAGGGGTTCTGTTCGGCACCGCCGGGCTGAAACTGCTGACCAGCAGGGACGCGAAAAAGGCGTACACCCACGCCACCGCCGCGGTGCTGCGGATGAAGGAATCCGTGATGGAGACCGTGACGACCGTCCAGGAGAACGCCGCGGATATTCTGGCCTCCGCCAGGGACATCAACGCCAGGCGGGAAGAGGCGGAGTACGGGGCGGAAGAAGAAGAAGAGGACGACTGCGAGTAGGAAGATGGTGCTTCGTGCGGCAGGGGATTGCAGAGGTAATCCCCTGCTTTCCCTGTCAGGAGGTGTCTGATGAAGTTTATCATCAAGCACGAGAGCAGCGGCCGGATCCGGATTCAGGCCGCGCAGCCGCGGATGACCCCGGATCAGGCGGATCTGCTGGAGATGTACCTGCAGGATCTGGAGCAGGTCACCCAGGTCGCGGTTCATGAGCGCACCCGCTGCGCCGTGATCCGGTACCGGGGCAGCCGCGGGGAGCTCCTGCGTGCGATCCGCCGGTTTTCTTTCCAGGCGCAGCCGCGGGAAAAACCCCACAGCAGCCGGGAACTGAACCGGCTCTACGAGGAAAAGCTGGTCTCCATGGTCGCGGGGAAAGTGGCCGGCAGGCTCTTCCTGCCCAGACCGATCTGGATCGCCTGTACCATCTGGAAGGCGGTTCCCCACCTGATCCGCGGGATCCGGTGCCTGCTCCAGCGCAAACTGCGCGTGGAGATCCTGGACGCCTTGTCCATCGGGATCTCCCTGATCCGGGGCGATTTCGCCACGGCCTCCTCCGTGCGGTTTCTGCTGGGTCTGGGTGAGCTGCTGGAGGAGTGGACCTACCGGAAGTCGGTCAGCGACCTGGCGGAGAGCATGTCGCTGAATATCGACCGGGTGTGGCTGAGAACGCCTCAGGGCGATGTGCTCACGCCGCTGTCCCGCGTAGAGAGCGGCGATCTGGTCTGTGTCCGTCTGGGCGGCATGATCCCGCTGGACGGGGTCATCACGGAGGGGGAGGTCATGGTCAACCAGGCGTCCCTGACCGGGGAATCCATCCCCGTGCCCAAGAGCGCGGGCATGACCGTCTACGCCGGCACCGTGGTGGAGGAGGGCGAGTGCGTCATCCAGGTGACCAGCCAGTCCGGAAGCAGCCGCTATGACAAGATCGTGGCCATGATCGAGCAGTCGGAGTCGATGAAATCCTCCGCGGAGAGCCGGGCGTCCCGGCTGGCGGATCGGCTGGTGCCCTACACGCTGGCGGCCAGCGCCATCACCCTGCTGCTCACCCGGAATGTCTCCCGGGCCCTGTCCGTCCTGATGGTCGACTTCTCCTGCGCCCTGAAACTGTCCATGCCGCTGGCCGTGCTCTCCGCCATGCGGGAGGCCAGCGGGTTCCACGCGACGGTGAAGGGCGGAAAATATCTGGAGACCATGGCGCAGGCGGATACCATCATCTTCGACAAGACGGGCACGCTCACCCACGCCTGTCCGGTGGTGGCGGAGGTGGTTCCCTTCGGGGGCCGCGACGAGGCGGATATGCTCCGGGTTGCCGCCTGCCTGGAGGAGCACTTCCCCCACTCCATGGCCAACGCCGTGGTTCAGGCCGCCCGGGAGCGGGGGCTGGATCACGAGGAGATGCACTCCGAGGTGGAGTACATCGTGGCCCACGGGATCGCCAGTACCATTGACGGCAGGCGGGTGGTCATCGGCAGCGCCCATTTTGTCTTTGAGGACGAGCACTGCAGCATCCCCGCGGGAGAGCAGGCGCTCTATGACGGGCTGCCGGACTGCTACTCCCATCTCTACCTGGCCATCGGAGGGGTGCTGTCCGCGGTGATCTGCATCTCGGATCCGCTGCGGACCGAGGCCGCGTCCGTGGTGAAGAGCCTGCGCGATCTGGGGATCCGGCGGGTGGTCATGCTGACCGGGGACAGCGAGCGCACCGCCGCCGCAATCGCGGCCCAGGTGGGTGTGGACGAGTATCACGCGGAGGTTCTGCCGGAGGACAAGGCCAGCTTTGTGGAGGCGGAGCGGGCGAAAGGGCACACGGTGATCATGGTCGGCGACGGGATCAACGACTCCCCGGCCATGTCCAGGGCGGACATCGGCATCGCCATCAGCGACGGGGCGGCCATCGCCAGGGAGATCGCGGACATCACCATCGCGGCGGACGACCTGACCGAGCTGGTGAATCTGCGGCGGCTGGCCGCCAGTCTGACGAAGCGCATCCGCTCCAACTACCGGTTTGTCATCGGGTTCAACGGCAGCCTGATTGCCCTGGGCGCCCTGGGGGTTCTGCCCCCGGCCACCTCGGCGACCCTGCACAACCTGTCCACCCTGGGCATCAGCCTGCGGAGCATGACCAATCTCCTGGACGGCCAGTGATGCCCCTCATCCCTCTCTTCGCGGAACACGGAGCGGCCCGCACCGGCGCGGGACGACCCAGTTCAAAGTGACAGAAAAAACCGTAAAGTAGCGAAAAATGCCGAAAACCACGGGAAACCCATGGTTTTCGGCATTTATTCTGGCGTCCCTGGCGGGATTCGAACCCACGGCCTCTCGCTTAGGAGGCGAGCGCTCTATCCAGCTGAGCTACAGAGACATTGATCCGGGGGGACGCGGCCGGCAGGGAGACGGTTCAGCCCTGCCGGACAGGTCACATTTTACTCAATCCGCGCTCCCCCGTCAATAGGACGGGGGCTTTTTTTGGCTCCCCGCGAATCCGGGGCGCGGCAGTTCCGGCATCCCCGGCCCGGGCGGATCCCCCGGACAACACAGGTATGACAGGATTTGCGGTCTCATTTTTCGTCCAGTTTGAGCACGGCCATGAACGCCTCGGTGGGCAGCTGCACGGAGCCCAGAGAGCGCATTTTCTTCTTGCCCTCTTTCTGCTTCTCCAGCAGCTTCTTCTTCCGGGTGACATCGCCGCCGTAACATTTGGCGAGCACATCTTTCCGCAGGGCTTTCACGGTCTCCCTGGCGATGATCTTTCCGCCGATGGCGGCCTGGATGGGAACCTCAAACAGCTGCCGGGGGATATTGTCCCGCAGTTTCTCGCAGATGCGCCTCGCCCGGGGATAGGCCTTGTCCCGGTGCGCGATGAAAGACAGGGCGTCCACCTGCTCGCCGTTGATGAGCAGATCCACCTTGACCAGATCGCTGGGGCGGTAGTCCTCCAGCTCGTAGTCCAGGCTGGCGTAGCCCTTGGTGTTGGCTTTCAGCGCGTCGAAGAAGTCGTAGATGATCTCCCCGATGGGCATGGAGTAGTGGATCTCCACCAGGTTCGTGTCCAGATACTGCATGTCCCGGAAAACGCCCCGGCGATCCTGGCACATGGGCATGACATTGCCCACATAGTCCGGCGGACAGATGATGGAGACCCTGGCGTAGGGCTCCCGAACCTCGGCGATGGAGGCCGGATCCGGGTAGTTGTGGGGGTTATCCACCCGCACCAGGGAGCCGTCTGTTTTTGTGACCTCGTAGATGACGGACGGCAGGGTGGTGACCAGATCCAGGTCGAACTCCCGCTCCAGACGCTCCTGGATGATCTCCATGTGGAGCATGCCCAGAAAGCCGCAGCGGAAGCCGAAGCCCAGGGCGGCGGAGGACTCCGGCTCGAAAGACAGGGCGGCGTCATTGAGCTGAAGCTTCTCCAGGGCGTCCCGCAGATCCGGATATTTGGATCCGTCCTCGGTGTAGACGCCGCAGTAGACCATGGCCTGCGCCGGGCGGTAGCCGGGCAGCGGCTGCCCGGCGGGATGCTCCGCGCCGGTGACTGTGTCCCCGACCCGGGTGTCTTTCACATTCTTGATGGAGGCGGTGAAGTATCCCACCTCGCCGGCGATGAGCTCCTGGCAGGGCTCCATGCCCAGGGGGCGGAGGTAGCCGCACTCCAGAACCTGGTAGTGCGCGCCGGTGGCCATGAGCTGGATGTCCATGCCGGTCCGGATGGTGCCCTCCATGACCCGGATGAGCACAATGACGCCCCGGTACGCGTCGTACTGGCTGTCGAAGATCAGCGCTTTCAGCGGGGCGGACGGGTCGCCGGTGGGGGCCGGGATATTGGCGACGATATCGTCCAGCACCGCCTCCACATTGATGCCCAGCTTCGCGGAGATCTCCGGCGCGTCCATGGCGGGCAGGCCGATGACATTCTCCACCTCTTCCTTGACTTTCTCCGGATCCGCGGCAGGCAGGTCGATTTTGTTGATGACCGGGCGGATCTCCAGGTCGTGCTCCATGGCCAGATAGGTGTTGGCCAGCGTCTGCGCCTCGATGCCCTGGCTGGCGTCAACCACCAGAATGGCGCCCTCGCAGGCCGCCAGGGAGCGGCTGACCTCGTAGTTGAAGTCCACATGGCCCGGCGTGTCGATAAGGTTGAGCTGATAGGTCTCGCCGTCCGCGGCCGGATAGTTGAGTGTGACGGCGCGGGCCTTGATGGTGATGCCGTGCTCCCGCTCCAAATCCATGTTGTCCAGGAGCTGTTCCTCCATCAGCCGCTGCTCCACGGCGCCGCACCGCTCAATGAGCCGGTCCGAGAGCGTGGATTTGCCGTGGTCGATGTGGGCGATAATGGAAAAATTGCGGATTTTAGACTGGTCGGTCATAGGGAAAACCTCCATGCGAAAAAGAGATCCGGTCAGGATCCGGACGGCCCGAAGACCGCCGCCAGATCGGGCGGAAAGTCCAGGATCCGCCAGGGTGTGACCCGGAAATACAGTACGCCGCGGATCACGAGCGGATCCGCGGCCAGGAACATGCCTACCTCCCGCCGGCTGTCCGAGCGGAGGAGGAGAAAGCCGCCGCGGCCCCCCGCCTTGGGGCCGCCCAGGATCACCAGACCCTGCGCCATGCCGTCCGCGATATGGGCCACACGGGCGCCCTGCAGGGATTGCTCCAGCTCCTCCCGGTTAAAGGGGAGCGGATCGCGGTAAACTGTCTCTGCGAGGTAAAACATGGAATACCCTCCTCTCGCGCCGCCTATCTCGCGGCGTGCTCCGCGCCCTGCGGCGCGGTGAAATGGTGGATACGCTCGCCGGCGCTGTGGATGATCTGGAGCAGGGACTGGTACGCGCCGGGATAGGTCTGGGCGAGATCCGCCTGCGTCATGGGCGGAATCTCCTCTTTCCTGCACTCGTCCAGCGCCGAGCGGAATTCGCTCTCGCTGCAGATCATGTCCGCGTTGGGCAGGCCGGCGGCGAAGTGCTGCCGGGAGAGCGCGAAGAAATCCGGGCTGTTGTCCGGATCCGTCTGGTAGAGCAGCCGGAACATCTTATACACGGCAGTGCTGAAGTAGTTGGACATGGCGATGATCGCGTCCCGGCTGCCCAGCCTGGAGAGCAGGTCGAACAGAATCCCGATGGAGTTGACGATGAGTTTTCTGGACAGCGTCGCCAGGACGGAGCCCCGCAGCACATGATCCGCCTCCTGGCTCTCATCGTAGAGATCCTCCGTGGAGATGGTGGTGCCGTCCCGGGAGAGCGTGCGGCCCAGCAGGTAGTCCGCGGAGACCTGGTAGTAGTCGCAGACCCGGACGACAAAGCTCAGCCCGGGCTCCCGGATGCCGTTTTCATAGTGGGACAGCAGCGCCTGGGAGATCCCGAGGTTGCGGGCGGCGGTCCGCTGGCTGATGCCGCGCTCCTGCCGGAGAAGGGAGAGGGTGCGGGGAAAGTCGGGATTCGTCATGGGAAATCCACCTTCTGTCTTGGATCAGGATACCGCCGCCCGGCCGGGAAAGCGGTATACAGTAAGGATAGAGAGACGGGAAATCAACAGTAGGTATAGTATAACGGCCGCCCCGGCGTTTGTAAAGAGCCGGAAAAACTTTTCGTGCCCCCGCCCGGCCGGAGCACGGCGCTATCTTCCATTTGCACTTTTTCTCAGGCGTGGTATAATACGGGTGTTCGTGCCCGCCTGCCGCGGACATCGACCGGGAAACTCCAGCCTCCTGGAGGGATGAGAGCGGTCTGGCCTTTCGGTTCAGACCCGGAGGGGGCCGGCGCGGAGCGCGTGATTTCAGGGCGTGCGCCGCGGCCGCAGGGGAAAGGAAGATTCGTTTGACATTTCAGGAACTGGGGCTGATCGCCCCGATTACGCAGGCACTGAGTGAAATGGGGTACCGGCACCCCACGCCCATTCAGGAGAAAGCGATTCCCCCGGCGCTGAAAGGCCGGGATGTGCTGGGCAGCGCCCGGACGGGAACAGGCAAGACCTGCGCGTTTGCCGCGCCGATTCTGCAGAGACTTTACGCCAGCCCTGTCCAGGGCCGCCCGATCCGCTCGCTGATCCTCACCCCCACAAGGGAGCTGGCGCTGCAGGATCAGGAGAATATTGAACTGTACGCGAAGCATCTTCCGCTGCGCTCGGCCGTGATATTCGGCGGCGTGGGGCAGAATCCCCAGGTGGAGGCCCTGAAGCAGGGGACGGACATCCTGGTGGCGACGCCCG
Organism: uncultured Oscillospiraceae bacterium; assembly: GCA_964422185.1. Lineage (GTDB taxonomy): Bacteria > Bacillota > Clostridia > Oscillospirales > Oscillospiraceae > CALXCT01. The sequence goes on along the minus strand of CAYRAG010000004.1, from coordinate 35,920 downwards.
GCCGGCTGATGGATCTGTACCAGCAGCAGCTGCTCCAGCTGACGGACATTGAGATCCTGGTGCTGGACGAGGCGGACCGGATGCTGGACATGGGCTTCATCCACGATGTGCGCAAGATCCTGCGCTGGCTCCCGGAGAAGAAGCAGACGCTGCTCTTCTCCGCCACCATGCCCCAGGAGATTGTGGATCTGGTCAACTCCCTGCTCCACGATCCGGTGCGGGTGGCTGTGGATCCCGTCAGCTCCCCGGTGGAGGTGATCCGGCAGTCCGTCTACTTTGTGGATAAGGGGAACAAGACGAAGCTGCTCGCCCACCTGCTCCAGGAGCAGCAGGCGAAGAATGCTCTGGTGTTCACCCGGACGAAGCACGGCGCCAACAAGGTGGCGAAAGACCTGGAGAAGCTGGGGATCTCCGCCGCCGCCATCCACGGCAACAAGAGCCAGACCGCCAGACAGCAGGCGCTGGCGGATTTCAAGGAGGGGCGGGTCACCGTCCTCGTGGCCACGGACATCGCGGCGAGGGGCCTGGACATCGAGGAACTGAGCCATGTGTTCAACTACAACCTGCCGGAGGTTCCGGAGACCTACATCCACCGGATCGGCCGGACGGGCCGGGCAGGCCGGGGCGGCACGGCCATCGCACTGTGCGACTACGCGGAAAAGCCGCTGCTCAGGGAGATTGAGAAGCTCACCGGCAAAAAGATCCCCGTGGTGGAGGATCACCCCTATCCCATGCAGATCTTTGAGGAGCCGCCCCGGGACAAAAACGGGAAAGTAATCAACCCGGAGGACGCGGAGGCCCGGGCGGCGGCCCGGGAGCAGAGCGAGGCGCACAGGGCCGCCCGGAACGCGAAGACAGACAGCGGGAAGCAGAGCGAAACGGCGGGCGCCGGAAACGCGCCGCAAAAGAAGAAACAGGGGGAGAAGACCGCGCAGAACGCCGCAGCGCCCTCCGCGGGCGCACAGGCTCCGGACGCCGCCCGCAGGGGGAAGAACCCCACGCCCGCGCAGAAGGCGGAGACCCAGCTTCCGGACCGGGACGACTATGAGGATCCCATCGCGCCCCGGGAGCGGCCGAAACTGGTGCGGCCCGGGATCCACCTGGATACCGGGGACGCCATGCCGGTGGTGGAGTTCACCAAGCCGGATCCGCTGGCGGGAGAGCATATCATGGACGCCACCGCCCGCCTGCTGGCGCCGAAACAGTCGGCGGCGTCCGCCCGATCCTCCGGCTCGCAGAAGAAGACCCAGGGGAAGAAAGACGGCTCCGGCGGACAGAAGCAGAAAAAGAAGTCCGGCGGCGCCCAGCCCGAGGCGGGAGCCCGGAAGCAGGGCAAACCGGAGGCGAAGCCGCAGGAGGACGCGTCCCAGGGGAAGAAGCAGGGCCAGTCCGGGACGAAAGGGAAGAAAAAGAACCACAAGAGCAAGGCCCCGGCGTCCGGAGACGGAAAGACCCAGGCTTCATCCGGGAGCGGAAAGCCCCAGACCCCGTCCGGGAGCGGGAAAGAAGAGACAAAACAGAAAACTCAGGCGGCGCCGGAGGGCAGGAAATCCTCCTCCAGGCACGCAGGCGGGCGCAAGAGCGGCGGAGAGCCGCAAAAGCCCCATACCAAGGACTCCACGGAGCAGCCCAGCCTGATGAAACCGTTCTATCTGAGCCGGGATGACGAATGAAACACGCGCCCTCTGCCGCACGCGGCAGGGGGCGCTGTCAGGTATGCGGGGAAAAAGGGGAGGCCTATCTCCAGTATTCAAACTCCAGATCGTACAGGGAGACCGTGTCCCCGTCCCGGATGCCCATCTCCTCCAGCCGGTCGAAGAGGCCGGATTTCCGGAGCATCTGGTCAAACCAGTTCCGGGACTCAAAGTCGTCGAAATTCACATTGGAGATCAGCCGCTCCAGCCATGGGCCGTCCACGGACCAGACATCCCCGAAGCGCTGGATGTTCAGCTCGCCGGGCGTCCCGATTTCCGGGGGCGCCTCCACAAAGGTGGGCTCGTAGACCGTCACCCTGGGCAGACCGGCCAGCTCCTGCGCGGTTTTGCGCACCAGCTCCTGCACGCCCGCATGGGTGGCGGCGGACAGCTCCAGCAGCTCCAGACCCTGCGCCTCCACATGCTCGCGCAGGCGCGTGAGCAGGGCGGGATCCTCCATGATATCCACCTTGTTGGCCGCGACCAGCATCTTCCGGCCCGCCAGATCGGGGGAGTACTCCCGCAGCTCCGCGTTGATGGCCTCGAAATCGGCGACGGGATCCCTGCCCTCGCTGCCGGAGACATCCACCACATGGATGAGCAGGCGGCAGCGGTCGATATGGCGCAGGAAGTCGTGGCCGAGACCCGCACCCTCCGCGGCGCCCTCGATGATGCCGGGGATATCCGCCATGACGAACGAGACCCCCTCCTCCACATAGACCACGCCCAGGTTGGGGGACAGGGTGGTAAAGGGGTAGTTGGCGATCTTCGGGCGGGCTCTGGACACCACGCTGAGCAGGGTGGACTTGCCCACATTGGGGAACCCCACCAGCCCCACATCCGCCAGCAGCTTCAGCTCCAGCACCACATCCCGGGTGCGGCCGGGCATGCCGGACCTGGCGAACCGGGGCGCCTGCCGGGTGGGGGTGGCGAAGTGCCGGTTGCCCCAGCCCCCCTTGCCGCCCCGGCACAGGATGAACGGCTCGTCTCCGGACATGTCCTGGATGATGGCGCCGGTCTCCGCGTCGCGAACCACCGTGCCCCGGGGCACTTTCAGAACCAGATCCTCCCCGTCCCGGCCGGTGCAGCGGCCGGCGCCGCCGTTCATGCCGTTGGGCGCGGTGTATTTGCGCTGGTAGCGGAAGTCCAGCAGGGTGGACATGTGGTCGTCGACCACCAGGACGATATTGCCGCCCCGGCCGCCGTCGCCGCCGTCCGGGCCGCCTGCGGCCACATATTTCTCCCGGTGAAAGGACACGGCGCCGTTTCCGCCGTCCCCGGAGCGGACGGTGATCCGGGCGGTGTCGATAAACTGGTTTGCCATGGGTACCTCCCTGCGGCCGGTCCGGCCGCATAAAAAAACGGAGGCCGGGATCCGACCTCCATTTTTCAGCTGCTGATTACTTCTCGGCGGGGACGATGGAGACCTGCTTGCGATCCTTGCCCAGCCGCTCGAACCGGACGGTTCCGGTCTTCAGGGCGTACAGGGTGTCATCGCTGCCCCTGCCCACATTGGTGCCGGGGTGAATGTGCGTACCGCGCTGACGAACCAGGATGTTGCCGGCAAGCACAAACTGGCCGTCGCTGCGCTTCACACCCAGACGCTTGGACTCGGAGTCGCGGCCGTTCCGGGTGGAGCCAACGCCCTTTTTATGGGCGAAAAACTGCAGACCGATGTTCAGCATGGAAGTCATCCTTTCTGTAAGATGATGGCGGTCAGGAGGTCTCCTCCTCCATGACCACAAAATAGTCGGGATATTCGTCGTGCAGCCGGGTGAAATACACCATCATGGCGGTGAGAACGGTTTGGCACACGCTCTCCGCGTCCTCCCCCGGGCTGGCCGGGAGTTTCAGGGAGAGAAAGGCGTCCTCCTCCCGCACTTTCACCTGGGCGCCGAGGCCCAGAACATCGTTGATGGCGCACTCGGTCAGACGGACAGCGCTGGTGACGGCCGCGCAGAGGATATCCTCCCCCGCCTCCGCCAGACCGCTGTGGCCTGACACGGTAAAACCCTCAATCCGGCTGCCTCTGGTCCGGAAGGTGGCGGTGGTCATCAGGCCTCAGCCGCCGCGGCGCCGGCGAAGTTGATCCTGTTGATCCGGACTTTGGTGTAAGGCTGGCGGTGGCCCTGACGGTTCCGGTAGCCTTTCTTGGGGTTGTACTTGAAGATGATGATCTTCTTGCCCTTGCCGTTCTTGATGACAGAGGCGTTCACGCTGGCGCCGTCCACCACGGGGGTGCCGAAAGTGGCCTTGCCGTCGCCGTCGAGGATGGCCAGAACCTGATCGAAGAGAATTTCCTCCCCGGCCTCAGCTTCCAGCTTCTCCACGAAGATCTCGTCGCCCTCGGCCACCTTGTACTGCTTGCCGCCGGTCATGATAATCGCGTTCACTCTGGAATTCAACTCCTTTATTACGGGCTCGCTGTTGCAGGCGGAAGCGGCGCTTCTCTTGCAGGGGCCTGTTCAAAGCGGCCTAAATAGTCTAGCAGCCCGCCCGGGAAAAGTCAACAGGAATTTTTCAAACCGGGGCAGACCCGGACGGGCCGGGATCGCGGGGAGTACGCCATCACAAAATGTGGTGGCAGAGATTTTTGCCCTCCTGCGCCATAGGAAATTTCCGGTACCCTTGGATGCTGCCATGTATCGGAAAAATGGCGCGAATGCCGCGCAGGGCAGCCTGTCTCTGCCCCGCCCGTTCAGCGCGCAGGGACGGCGCCGCTCACCCGGTGCGCGGCATCTTCCGCGCAGGATCAAGTTCTTTCCGCGGCAAAAGGGGGCGGATTTTCCCGGCGGGTGAAATTTCCCGGTACCGGAAAGCCCCGGAGTATGGTATACTGGACTTCGAATCTGGAGATATCCCGGACTGGGAGGAAAAAGAAGATGAGCAAGAAGAAATCCCGCCATGCGTCGAAACCGGCGGCGAAGAAGACCGGTGCCGCGGCGCAGAGTGCGCAGAAAGTCGAAACCGCTGCGGAGAATACCGGAAAAGAAGCGGCTTCCCCCGCTGGGAAGAACACCGGGAAAGAGACCGCGGCGAAGAAGCCGGCGGCCCCGGCGGCCAGGAAACCGGCCGCACGGTCGGGGAGAGGCGGCATGGCGGCCGCCCTGTACCCGAAGCAGAGCGGCGCGGCGGTGGCGGCGCTGATCGTCTGCAGTGTCCTCTACTTCTGGATCGTCTGCCTGACCTCCGCCTCCACCGTCAAGATGGTGACCATGGGCGTCGCCGTGCTGTTCCTGGTCTTCGTGTTCTTCTTCTTTCAGAAGATGCGCGGGCGGTTTGGCATCGTCATGCTGCTGCTGTCCGCGTTTGTGCTCATGGACGGGATCTCCACCCTGTACGCCGTGTCGGGGAAGTTCGCCCTCAATGAGTTTCTGAAAGTCCTGGCCTCGTTCTGCCTGGCCTTTATTCTGCTGGCGCTGGCGCCGGGGGAGGGAGTCCGGCCGGGCCGCTGGATCGCCTCGGTGCTCTCGGGGTATTCCGCCCTGGCCGGCCTGGTGTCCATTGACATGCTCTCCACGCGCTGGTTCAGCGGCCTGGTCTTCCGGATTCTGGGCCTGTCCACCCCGGACTACCAGGCGGTGGGCGGCGTGGAGGCCGGCGTGCGCATGACCTCCCTCTTCGACAACCCCAATGTGTTCGCCGGGGTGGCGGGACTGGGCGTCCTGCTCTCCCTGGGCCTGGTGCTCACCTCGGAGAGCCGGCGGGAGCGGACGGTTCAGACGGTGATTTTGTACATCAACGCCCTGGCGTTCCTGCTGGCGTTCAGCATGGGCGCCAGCGGCGCCATCCTCGTGGCGTTCCTCCTGCTGCTCATTCTGGAGCGGAAAGACCGGAGGATGAGTCTGCTCATCCTCATGGTGGAGACCCTGATTCTCACGGTGGTGTCCGCCGCCGTGATCTCCGTGACCTCGTTCCAGCTGTGGAGCGGCGTCCAGCCGATTCCCATCCTGTGCACCGCGGCGGGCGCGGCGGTGCTGTGCCTGGCAGACCGGTTCCTGGGCGAGCGCCTGGCCGGCGTCATGGCGGGCCGGGGGAAGATCATCCCCGTGGTCGTGGCGGCGGTGCTGGCCGTCCTCGTGCTCTTCGCCGTGGCGGCGTACCACATCACCGGGCCGGTGGAGCTGACCGCGGGGGGCTCCCTGCGCCGGGCGGCGTATCCGGAGGAGGGCGCCTACACCCTGAGCGTGGCGTCAGACCGGCCCCTGACCGTGTCCGTGGAGAGCCAGAACCAGCAGGACACCATGATGCACACCAGCTCCATCCTCTACCAGGGCGATGCCGCGGCGGCGTCGTTCACCGTGCCGGAGGACAGCCTGGTGGTCTACTTCAACTTCTACGCCCCGGAGGGCGCCGCCGTGGAGACGGTGACCTATTCCGGGGAGCACGGCTCCGGCTCCGTCCCGCTGGGCTATAAGCTGCTGCCCGGGTTCATGGCCAACCGCCTCCAGGGCCTGTGGGCCAATGAGAACGCCATCCAGCGCTTTGTGTTCTTCGCGGACGGCCTGAAGCTGTTCGCCCGCAGCCCGCTGATCGGGCTGGGCATGGGCGCGTTCGAGAACGGCGTGAAGAGCGTGCAGTCGTTCGCCTATGTCACGAAGTACGCCCACAACCACTATATCCAGACCCTGGCGGAGACCGGCGTCATCGGGCTGGCGCTGTTTCTCCTCCTGCTGGTGGGCTCCGGCGCCGCCGTGTTCCTGGACTGGCGGAAAAAGGAGCAGGCCCATCCCCTGACCCCCGTGCTGGGGGCCGCGCTGGCGTACATGGCAATCCACGGCGCCATTGAGGTGGTCTTCTCGTCCTACGCGTATCTGCCCATCGCGTTCGGGGTGTTCGCCCTGATCTCCCTGTGCTGCGGAGAGTCCATCCCGAAGCCAAAACTGCAGAAGAAAGCCCGGGGGATCTGCCTGCTGGTGCTGTGCGTGCCCGTGGCGGCCTACTGCGTGCTGCTGGGCTGCAACATGCACGCCAGAGCCGTGGCGGAGTCCGGGGGCACCTTCTCGGCCATGGATCAGGCCATCGCGCTGGATAAGTTCGAGTGGGCGGACTACGCGCTGTCCTATGTGGACAGTGCCCCGGACTACAGCGACAACGAGGAGATCATGAGACAGGCGGATCACTACGCGGATCGCCTGGCGCAGCTGGACTCCAACACCGTGCCGCTCCACCTGGCCGGATATTACTTCCGAACAGACCGGCTCTGGGACGCGTTCCTCATGCTGGAGAAGTATGTGGACTACACCTCCTCGGACGCCAACTGCTGGCAGAGCGCCTTTGAGCTGGCGGCGCAGTACTATGTGCCGGAGACGGCGTATCAGAACGGCGTGCTCCGCCTGGCGAAAATGCTGGACGACTGGAACGAGGAGAACATGGGCACCATCCAGCTCACCGGAACCGCCGCCGCGCTGGTGGAGGGCGTCCGGGCGGAGGCGGGACAGTGACAGGACGCGGTCACGCAACATCAAAGACGAAAGCGGGGCGGTGAAGATGGCGGGCAGAATCCTCTTTACCGCCTCGACTTTTTCCCATATCCGGAATTTCCATCTGCCCTATCTGACGTGGTTCCGGGAGCACGGCTGGATCGTCCATGTGGCCTGCGGCGGGGAGCGCCTGGAGATCCCCTGGGCGCACCGGGTGGAGGTGCTGCCCTTTCAGAAGAGCATGCGTGCGCCGGAGAATTTCAGGGCGAAGACCATGCTGCGGCGCATGGCGGAGGAGGAGCGCTACACGCTCATCTCCACCCACACCTCCCTGGCGGCGTTCTTTACCCGCCTGGCGGTGAAAGGCATGAAAGACCGGCCGTTGGTGGCGAACACCGTCCACGGCTACCTGTTTGACGAAAACACCCCCGCCGGGAAGCGGAATGTGCTCCTGGCCGCGGAGCGCCTGACGGCGAAGCAGACCGATCTCCTGATGACCATGAATGAGTGGGATACGCAGCTGGCGCAGCGGGAGCGGCTGGGAACCCTGGTGGCGCGGATCCCCGGCATGGGGGTGGATTTCACGGCGCTGGACTGCCCGGACGGCGCGGATCGGCCGGCGCTGCGCCGGCAGCGGGGGATCCCGGAGGACGCGTTTGTCCTGATCTACCCGGCGGAGTTCTCCGCCCGGAAGAGCCAGGCGGTGCTGATCCGTGCGCTGGCGCGGCTGCCGGAGCGCTGTGTGCTCGTGCTGCCGGGGCAGGGGGAACGGCTGGAGGAGTGCCGGGCGCTGGCCGGGCAGCTGAATCTGGCGGATCGGGTGGTGTTTCCCGGCCAGGTGTCCGGCATGGGGCCGTGGTACGCGGCGTCGGATCTGGCGGTGACTGCCAGCAGAAGCGAGGGAATGCCCTTTAATGTCATGGAGGCGATGCACGCCGGGCTGCCGGTGGCGGCCAGCGCGGTGAAAGGCCATACCGATCTGGTGCAGGACGGCGTCACGGGGCTTCTGTACCCCTACGGGGATGAGGACGCCTGTGCGGACGCGATCCGCCGGCTGCTGGACAGCCCCGCCCTGCGCGGGGAGATGGGCCGAAACGGCCGGGCGGAGGCGGAGCGCTACCGCCTGGAGCGGGTGATGCCCCAGGTGCTGCGGCAGTACGCCCGGATCCTGCCGGAGCTCTCGGACGGGGTGCCGGAACCCCGATCCCAGGCGGAGCGGGACAAATAACAGGGCGGTGTGCCGGAAGGGCACACCGCCTGAAATTTTTTGTGCCTAATAGCGCAGGATCCGTTTCAGCTGGACCCGCGTCCTGCGGACATGGCTGAGATCCAGGTCAAGCTTCTCGCCGAGGCGGCGGAGGATCTCATCGTAGTACAGGATCCGGAATACATTCTCCACCTCCTCCGCGCAGACAAACTTCCGCAGGGAGCGCACGATCTGCTCCAGGGTGTATTCATGGCCGAGCAGCGCCTGGAGCAGGCGGAGGATCAAAAGGGCGACATAACTCACCGTGAGATGCGCCTCCAGCCGGCTCCGGTTCCAGCCGGAGACCGGGCAGGCCCCGCCCCCGGCCGCCTGGAGGAAATTCTCCGTGTCCGCCAGGTTCCGGCAGGCCTGGATCAGTTCCAGATCACCGACCTCCAGCTCGCTGGTGACCAGGCAGACATAGCCGTCACAGATCTCCTCCCGGGCAATTTTCTCCCTGTCCAGGTACAGATCCTTTCCCTCCGCGACCTCCCCCGTGTCTTCGCGGAAAGAGAGGTTCCCGATATACGGCGCGAAACCGGCCGCGGTCGCCCTGTCGTACTTCTGGGGGCGGGCGATCAGATCCAGCGACCGGGCGATGTCGGACTCACGCCGGGCTTTCTGATGCCTGGCGTACTCCTCCGAGTACCAGACCACCTGCTTCTCTCCCGCCTCCACGGCTTTCCCGCGCCGCACCACGCGGGATTTGTGGATCCACAGGGCTGTGGCATCCCCGCGCCGGTCTGGCGGGATGGGCTCCACCATGTAGTCGTCCTTTCGCAGCACCCACTCCCGGAACTCCTCCGGGGCGTTTCGGATGCTCCGGCCACAGAGGTAGCCGCTTTCCCCGTCAGGGAAACCGGGCTCAGCCGCCTCAGGCGCACTGTCCGAGACCACAACGACCCTGCCCCCGGGACAGGCCTGCCGGTACCCGCGGAGCACGGATTGCACGGGAATGGATTCCGGTTTGTCCCCCGGGATCAGATCGAATCCCAGCGGCAGTCCGGAGGCGTCCGCCAGGAGACACAGCCCCGCAGGGGGATCCGCCACACGGGCTCCCCCGTCTCCCGGATCCCCGGTCTCCGCGTCCGGACGGGTCAGGCGGAAGCGGTCTTTTGCCACATGGAGGTACACGCGGGAGGGATCTCCGGGGCACAGCTTCCGGGACTGCTCCAGAGCCTGGGTTTGAATGTCCTTCCCGCACTTTGAGAGGATATCCTGCGCGTGGCGGACATCGTCCAGCGTGAAGTCGTTCATGGGCTCAAAGAGCCTGTGCCGGTTTTCCCAGACGCGCTCCGGGGATCCCGGGAACAGGATTCTGCCGAACACCAGCAGCCGGAACACCCGATCCACGCTGTATTCCGCCCGGTAAGACCTGGCTTTCCAGCTCCAGAACCTGGGAAAGTCCATCTGGAGATAGACCGACTTCACGATGCCGTAGCCGAGGTTCTTCACCTCATCCGCGTAGACGGCGGGGGAGCCGCTGCCGCCCGAGAGGTCGAACTGCTCGTTTAAGTCAAAGTCCGCGTGCACCGTCTCCTTTTCCGCCTCCGCGATGCACTCCTGGAGGATCCGGTTCGCGTAGGCGTCCGCGTCCCCGTACTGCGCGGCCAGCGCGTCCCCGTAGCCGAGGGATCGGACGGTTCTGGTGCGGGACTGTTTGGCGACAGGATCCCAGACGCCCCGCACAATGGAGTAGTAGACGCCTTTCGGCCGTCTGGACTTTTTTATCATCATGGCACTCATGCCCCTTTCCCTGCTCGTGATTCGGAGGGACGGCCAGCCGCCCCGGACGGATGCCCCATTCCCATGATACACGATTCTACGAGATTCCGGTAGAATAAATTAAGATTCCGGGCGCCGGCGCGGCCCCGGGCCCACTTTTCCCGTGGGGCGTTCCGGCGGAAACGGCGGATTCGAACCGGGCGGCAAAATAGGGGTTGTTTTTTCTCCCGGGATCCTCTACAATAGGCGGGACAATTGAATATGGGAAGAAGAAGTCATTTTATTGTCACGCCGACCCGCCGGAAAGAGCGGGCGGCGGAAGGAGAATGTGCAATGAAGAAACGGATTCTTGCAGTTTTCCTGGCGGCGGCTTTGCTGGCGTGTTCACTCTGCGCGTGCGGAGGAACAACGGATCAGGAACCCGCCCCCAGTGACGAAATTGCGCCAACTTCTTCCGGGCACGCCGCGGCGAATGAAATCACCGTGGGGATTGCCCAGGACCTGGACGATAGTCTTGACCCGTACCTTATGACGGCCGCAGGAACTAGAGAGGTCATGTTCAATGTCTTCGAGGGGCTGGTAAAGCCCGACTCAGACGGCAACTATGTGGACGCCGTGGCCCAGAGCCACGCCCTGTCCGACGACCGACTGACTTACAGCTTTACCCTCCGGCCCGGCGTGGTGTTCCACAACGGGGCGGAAGTGACCATGGAGGACATTGTATACTCTTTTGAAACCTGCGCCGCTGTCACCGCGAACTCCGCCGTGGCAGAGGCGCTTTCTGCTGTCTCGGAGCAGAAAGTGGACGGGGACACGGTCAGCTTCACCCTGAGCGCTCCCAACCCGGATTTTCTCAGCTATGTGGCCAGCGTGTACATCGTGCCCGCCGGCTACACGGATCAGGCCACAAAGCCGGTGGGGACCGGCCCGTTCCGGTATGTCTCCCGCAGCGTCCAGCAGAACATCATCCTGGAGCGCAATGAGGACTACTACGGACAGGGCGCGTCGCTGGACCGGGTGACCTATCAGATCTACGAGGACAACAACGCCATGTTTACCGCCCTCAACAGCGGCGCACTGGATCTGGTGGCCCACCTGACCATCGACCAGGTGCACAATCTGGCCAACGGCTACCAGGTGCTGGAGGGCACCATGAACCTGGTGCAGGCCATCTACCTCAACCACGAGGCGAAGCCCTTTGACAGCGAGCTGGTGCGGCAGGCCATGTGCTACGCGGTGGATGTGGACGCCATGATGGAGCTCACCGCCGAGGGCCACGGCACGAAGACGGGCTCGTCCATGTATCCGGCGTTCGGGAAGTATTTCGACCCCGCCCTGGCGGATGCCTATCCCCACGATGTGGAGAAGGCGAAACAGCTGCTGGCCCAGGCGGGCTATCCGGACGGGTTCAGCTTCACCATGACGGTGCCCAGCAACTACGGGCCCCATGTAGAGTGCGCCCAGGTGATGATTGAGCAGCTCAAGCAGGTGGGGATCACCGCGGAGCTGCAGCTGGTGGACTGGAACACCTGGGTGAGCGACATCTACGGCGGCCGGCAGTTTGAGGCCACGGTGGTGGGCTTTGACGCCAGCACCCTCAACGCCAGCGCCATGCTCTCCCGGTGGGTCACCGGCAACTCCAAGAACATGATCAACTACAGCAACCCGGAGTACGACGAGACCTACGCCGCCGCCCAGGAGGCGGTGGACGATGAGGAGGCCACCCGGCTGTACAGGCGCTGCCTGGAGATCCTCAGCGAGACCGCGGCGAATGTGTACACCCAGGATCTGGCGGATTTCGTGGCCATCAACCCGGCGCTGGAGGGCTTTACTTTCTATCCCCTGTATGTCATCGACATGTCCCTGCTGCACTACACCGGAACCTGACCGCGGCGGGGGAGAAAGGAGGCGGGGAGAATCATGCGCTATGTGCTGAAAAAACTGGCGGCGCTCGTGCTGACGCTGTTTATCGTGTCTCTCCTCGCTTTCCTGGCGTTTCAGGTGATCTCCGGGGATCCGGTGACGCAGATGCTGGGCACGGAGGCCACGGAGCAGGCCAAAGAGGAGCTGCGGGAGGAGCTGGGGCTGAACCGGCCTATCCCCGTGCGCTACCTCGACTGGGTGGGCGGCTTCCTCACCGGCGATCTGGGCGTCAGCTACAGCTACCATATGCCGGTGCGGGAGATGCTCCACGAGAAGCTGGCCATCACCGGCATTCTCACAGTCATGTCCTTTGTGTTCACGGTGATTCTGGCCATTCCCCTGGGCATTCTCACCGGCAGCGTGCGCAGCAAAGTGCTGGACGGGATCATCACCGCTGTGGATCAAATGACCATGAGCATCCCGCCGTTCTTCCTGGGCATTCTGACCTGTTTCCTGTTCGGGATGGTGCTGCGCTGGTTTGAGCCGGGCAGTTTCGTCTCCTATACCGAGGACTGGGGCGCGTGCCTGTCCTACCTGGTGTTTCCCGCGCTGTCCATCGCGGTGCCCCGGGCGGCCATGACGGTGAAGATGCTGCGCGGCTCCATCTTCAGCCAGATGGAGCTGGACTATGTCCGCACGGCCCAGAGCCGGGGCAACGGCCGCACATCCATCCTGATCCGCCAGGTGCTGAAAAACGCCATGCTGCCTGTCATCACCTTCCTGGCGGTGTCCGCCGCGGAGATCATGACCGGCACCATCATCGTGGAGCAGGTGTTCACCGTGCCGGGCATCGGGCGGCTGCTCATGGCCAGCATCTCCAACCGGGACTTCCCGGTGGTGCAGGCGATCGTGGTGATCCTGGCGGCGTGGATTGTGATCGTCAACTTCGTGGCGGATCTGCTCACGCAGATGCTGGATCCGAGAATCCGCCTGCGGTAGAGGGGAGGAGGAGCGGCATGCAGAAAAAACCGCGCAGCTTTTTCTTCTATGTGGGCGGCGCCCTGAGCCTGGCGCTCACCGCCCTCATCGTCCTGGGCTGGTTCTGGACGCCCTATGACCCCGCCGCCATGGACGCGGGGGCCAAATTCCAGCCGCCGTCCCTGGCGCATCTGCTGGGCGCGGACAATTTCGGCCGGGATATCTTCAGCCGGGTGCTGGAGGGCGCGGGTACCTCGTTTTTCGTGGCGCTGTGCGTCGTGGCTATCGGGTGCGGCGCCGGGGTGATCATCGGCAGCCTGTGCGGATACTACGGCGGCATGGCGGACGCCATCCTCACCCGGGTGTGCGACACCATCACCGCGTTCCCCGCCATTCTCCTGGCCCTGGTGATCGTCAGCGTGGTGCGGGACGGCGGGACGGTCACCGTCATTCTGGCCCTGGGCATTCTGTTCATCCCCAGCTTCGCCCGGGTGGTGCGGGGGGAGTTTGCCCGGTGCCGGGAGCAGAACTACATCAAGAGCGCCCGGCTCATGGGCGCGGGGGATCGGCGGATCATCTTCCGCCACATCCTGCCCAATACCGTGCCGGTGCTGCTGCCGGCCATCACCATCGGGTTTAACAACGCCATCCTCAGCGAGGCCAGCATGAGTTTTCTGGGGGTGGGCGTGCCGCCCACCCAGCCCAGCCTGGGGAGTATGCTCAAGGACAGCCAGACCTACCTGCAGAGCGCGCCCTGGTATGCCCTGGCGGCGGGCGGCGCCATTGTGCTGCTGGTGCTGGCGTTCAGTCTGCTCAGCGAGGGACTGCAGCGCAGCGCGGCCCGGGGGAGCTGATGCCATGTCTGAGATTCTGAGAGTGCGGGATCTGAAAGTCCATTTCCACACCGCGGCCCCGGACCGGTTCGCGGTCAACGGCGTGTCGTTCTCCATGGCCCCCGGCGAGCTGCTGGGCCTGGTGGGGGAGAGCGGCAGCGGCAAGACCGTCACCGCCATGTGCATCAGCGGACTGCTGCCGCGCAAACAGGCGGCGGTGAGCGGGAGCATCACCCTGGATGGCAGGGAGATCTTCCACTGCTCCGAGCGGGAGCTGCGGGAGATCCAGGGGGATGAGCTGGCGGTGGTGTTCCAGGAGCCCATGACCAGCATGAATCCGGTGTACCCCATCGGGCCGCAGGTGGAGGAGAGCCTCCGGGTGCACACGAAGCTGTCTGCCGCCCAGCGGAAAGCCCGGGCGCTGGAGGCGATGGATCTGGCGGAGCTGCCGGATCCGGAGAAGCTGTACCGGAAGTACCCCCACGAGCTGTCCGGCGGCATGCTCCAGCGGGTGATGATCGCCGCGGCCATCATCAGCCGGCCGAAGCTGCTGCTGGCGGACGAGCCCACCACGGCGCTGGATGTGACCATCCAGGGCCAGATCCTGGATCTGCTCAAAAAGCTCAACCGGGAGCAGGGCACGGCCATTATGCTCATCAGCCACGATCTGCATGTGGTGCGCAGGCTGTGCACCCGGGTGGCGGTGATGCAGCGGGGCAAGCTGGTGGAGGAGGGCGAGGTGGAGCAGGTGTTCCGCACGCCCCGGCACGAGTACACCAGAAGCCTGATTGCCGCCATCCCCACCCGGGAGCGGCGGCTGGTCTGACCCGGACAGACGGAGAGGAGGAGGGCCATGGCAGAGGAGAGCGTGCTGGAGGTCCGCCATGTCAACAGCTACTACCGGGAGGGCCGCAGTCTGCCCGGCCGGAAAGCCAGAATGCGCCAGGTGCTGTGGGATGTGAGCTTTACGATCGGCAAAGGCGAGATCGTGGGCCTGGTGGGCGAAAGCGGCGCGGGCAAGACCACGCTGTGCTGCACCATCCTCGGCCTCCTGCCGGACTACGACGGGGAGGTCATCCACCACTCCCGGCGGCCCCAGATGGTGTTTCAGGATCCGTTCAGCAGCCTGAACCCGGCCAGAACCGTGGGCTGGATTCTGGAGGAGCCCCTGCGGGTGCAGGGGGAGCTGGACGCCCCGGCGCGAAAGGCGGCGGTGGCGGAGATGCTCTCCAGGGTGGGTCTGGGCCCGGAATACGCCGCCCGGCGCCCCTGGGAGCTGTCCGGCGGACAGCGGCAGCGGGTGTCCATCGCGTGCGCGATCATCCCCCGGCCGGGGCTGGTCATCGCGGACGAGCCGGTGTCCGCCCTGGATGTGACCATACAGGCGCAGATCCTGCAGCTGCTGGTGGATCTGCGCAGGGAATACGATCTGAGCTATCTGTTCATCAGCCACGACCTGGATGTGATCTACCAGATCTGCAGCCGGGTGCTGGTGATGAAAGACGGCCGGATTGTGGAGCAGGGCGGGGTGGAGGAGCTGTTCGCCCACCCGCAGCACGAGTACACAAAACTGCTGCTGAGCAGTTGAGATCAAAACGGATGCGCCGGCGCTTTTCTCAGGAAGGCCCCGGCGCGTCTGCGCTGTCCGGCGGAGAGATTTTGCTTGCGCCCCGGGGCGGGAACGGCTATAATCTGTCTCGTTCGTGTGTCCCGCCCCGGGCGGGACTTGCTACTTTTTCGTATGGAGCGTGTATCGCGATGGTGCGAAAACTGCAAAAAACCCTGGCGGCGGCGTTCCCCGTCACCGTGCCGGTGCTCATGGGCTATCTGTCCATCGGCATGGCTTTCGGGCTGATGCTGCAGGCGATCGGCTACGGGCCGGTCTGGGCGGTGATGATGAGCCTGATCATCTACGCCGGCTCCGGGCAGTACCTGGGCGTCACCCTGCTGGACACGGCGGCGCCGCTGCCCCAGGTGGCCATGATGACGCTGCTGCTGAACTTCCGGCATATCTTCTACGGCCTGTCCCTGCTGGACAAGTTCAAGGGGATCGGGGCGCGGAAGGCCTATATGATCTTCGCCCTGACGGACGAGACCTACGCGCTGCTCACCTCGGTGGAGCCGCCGGCGGAGGTGGATCCGGCGGACTTCTACTTCGCCATCTCCATGCTGGATCACAGCTACTGGATCCTGGGCTCGCTCATCGGCGCCACCATCGGCACGCTGATCAAGTTTGACACCACCGGCATCGACTTCGCCATGACCGCGCTGTTCGTGGTCATCGCCGTGGAGCAGTGGAAAGCGGCGGGCAAGGGCCCGAAGAAGCATGTCCCGGCGCTCATCGGGTTTGCCTGCACCATCGCGTCCGTGGTGGTCACCCGGATGCTGGGCTCGGACAACATGCTCATCCCGGCGCTGATCGCCATCTGCATCCTGCTGCTCACCCTGCGGGGGCAGCTGGAGGAGCGGCCGGAGGAGGAAAAGGAGGGGGAGGCCGTATGAGAACCATGACGACGGGGGGCGCCATTTTGTCCATCCTGGTCATGTCCGCCGTGACCTTCCTGACCCGCCTGGCGCCGTTCGTGCTGTTCGGACGGGGCAAGGAGCCCCCGAAAGTGGTCACCTACCTGGGCCAGGTGCTGCCCCCCGCGGTGATCGCCATGCTCATCGTCTACTCCCTGCGCAACATCGACCTGTTCTCCGGCAGCCACGGCCTGCCCGAGCTGCTGTGCGCGGCGGTGGTGGCCATCCTCCACCTGTGGAAAGGGAACAATCTGCTGTCCATCTTCGGGGGGACGATATTATATATGGTGCTCATCCAGGCGGTGTTCGTCTGAGAGAGCGGGCCGGTTTCCAGGCGGAACCGGCGGAAAAAATGAGGGCGGAAGACCGGCGGAACCCCCGCGGACAGGGGGCTTCGCCGGTCTTTTTCCGCCCCCGGGGGACGGATTTGCGGGGCGGAGAGAGACCGGTTTCGGTCGTTTTGCCGGGAGATTCCGCCCGTTTGCGGGGCGTTTCCGGAAGAAGTACAGATTGACAATGCCCCATGGGATCCGTTAAAATGCCGATCTGAGAGGAGTTCCCGCGGTGCGCCGTGCGCCGCCGCGGAGGGGATATGCCCGGAATTTTCCGCCGGGAGACCGGGCGGACAGGGTGAAAATCCGCCGGGATCCGAACCGGCGCGGAGACACCGCGGTTCGGGAATCAGAAAAGGGAGTGGAGAAAACGGTATGGTTATCGTAATGAAGCCGGGCACCAGCCAGGAGGAGATCCAGAAGCTGGCCCGTCAGATGGAAGAACAGGGGATGAAGGTCGGCATCACCAACGGAATCGGCTGCTCGATTCTCGGCCTGGTGGGCGACACCACCCATCTGGATATTGACAAGATCTCCATCAACGACCATGTGGAGCGGGTCATGCGCGTGTCCGAGCCCTACAAGCGGGCCAACCGGAAGTTCCACCCGGAGGACTCGGTGGTTGCGGTGGGGGACGCGAAGATCGGCGGAGGCCACTTCGGCGTGATCGCCGGCCCGTGCTCCGTGGAGAGCGAGGAGCAGATCATCGAGGTGGCGAAGGATGTGAAGGCCTCCGGCGCGGTCATGCTCCGGGGCGGCGCGTTCAAGCCCAGAACCTCCCCCTACTCGTTCCAGGGCATGGGCGTGGACGGCATGGAGCTGCTGCTGAAAGCCAGGAAGGCCACCGGTCTGCCCATCGTCACCGAGCTGATGAGCCCGAAGTACTGCGAGCTGTTCGAGGAGAATGTGGATGTGGTGCAGATCGGGGCGCGGAACATGCAGAACTTCGACCTGCTCAAAGAAGTGGGGAAGATGTCCCGGCCCGTGCTGCTCAAGCGCGGCCTGTCCAGCACCTATGAGGAGTGGATCATGTCCGCGGAGTACATCATGTCTGAGGGCAACGAGAATGTCATCCTCTGCGAGCGGGGGATCCGCACCTTTGAGACCTACACCCGCAACACGCTGGATATCTCCGCCATCCCGGCCATCAAGCGGATGAGCCACCTGCCCATCATCATCGACCCGTCCCACTCCGGGGGGTACTACTGGCTGGTGGAGCCCCTGGCCCTGGCGGCGGTGGCCGCCGGCGCGGACGGCCTGATTGTGGAGGTTCACAACGACCCGCCCCACGCCAAGTGCGACGGCCAGCAGTCGCTGACGCCGGAACATTTCGACCGCCTCATGAAAAAAGTCAACGCCCTGACCCAGGCGATCCGCACCGCGGAGAGCGCCTGAACGGCACGGGCTTTTACGGGGGAAACAGGGGGGATTTTATGCGGACACTGACGGTAGACCTGCCCGGGCGGGAGTATGACATCCGGATTGAGCGGGGGCTGCTGGATCACGCCGGGGAATGGATCGCCCGGGTGTGCCCCCGGGCCCGGCGGCTGTTTGCGGTGACGGACACCACGGTGGCGCCGCTGTACCTGCGGCGCCTGACGGACAGCCTGGAGGCGGCCGGCTTCTCCGTGACCGCCCTCCCCGTGCCCGCCGGGGAGAAGAGCAAGTGCGCCGGGCAGCTGTCCTCCCTGTGGGAGCGGATGGCGGCCGGCGGCTGCACCCGCACGGACGCGGTGGTCGCCCTGGGCGGCGGCGTGGTGGGGGATCTGGCCGGTTTTGCCGCCGCCACCATGCTCCGGGGCGTGGATCTCATCCAGGTGCCCACGACGCTGCTCTCCCAGGTGGACAGCAGCGTGGGCGGCAAGGTCGCCATCGACCTGGAGCACGGCAAGAACCTGGCCGGCGCGTTCTGGCAGCCGAAGCTGGTGCTCATGGATCCGGACACGCTGGACACCCTGCCGGACGCCACTTTCTCAGACGGCATGGCGGAGGTGATCAAGTACGGCTGCGTCTTTGACCGCGCGTTCTTTGACTTCCTCTGCCAGCGGCCGTCCAGAGATGCCGTCATGGCGGACATCGAGACGGTGCTGTACACCTGCTGTGATTTCAAGCGGAAGGTTGTCCTGGAGGACGAGCGGGACACCGGGCGCCGGATGCTGCTCAATTTCGGCCACACCGTGGGACACGCCTTTGAGAAGGCGGGCCGCTACGAGACCTGGACCCACGGCCAGGCGGTGGCGGCGGGCATGTGCGTGGCGCTGCGGCTGAGCACGGATCTGGGGGTGGCGGAGCGCGATGACGGCTTTGACGCCCTCCCCGCGCTGCTGGAGGCGTTCCGGCTGCCCACGCGGATTGACTGCGGCTGGGACGACATCACGGAGGCCATCGGGCTGGACAAGAAAGGCGCCGGCAGCCGCATCCGCCTGATTCTCCTGCGGGAGATGGGAGACGCCGTGGCGGTGGAGCTGGAAAAGGACGAGGTGCTGCGCCGCCTGAAGACCGTAATGGGAGAGTAAAATGAATGTGACGATTCAGCCCGGCCGCCTGGCGGGGACGGTGACGCCGCCGGCGTCCAAGTCCCAGGCCCACCGGGCGGTGCTGGCCCAGGCGCTTGCCGGCGGGGGCGGGACACTGGAGCATCTGCCGGATTCCCAGGACATCCAGGCCACCCGGGCGTGTGTGGCCGCGATACGGGAAGACCGGGGCGGCGGGACGGACGGCCTGCCGGTACTGGACTGCGGGGAGAGCGGCTCCACGCTGCGCTTTCTTATTCCCGTGGCCCTGGCCCTGCGGGGCGGCGGGCATTTCACCGGCCGCGGCCGCCTGATGGACCGGCCCCAGGATCCCTATTTTGAGATTTTCCGGGAGAAAGGCATTTTCTACGAGCGCACCGGGGCGGTGCTCACGGTGCGCGGCCGTCTGGAGCCGGGGGAGTACCGGCTGCGGGGGGATGTGTCCTCCCAGTTTGTCACGGGGCTGCTGTACGCCCTGCCCCTGCTGCCCGGGGACAGCGAGATTGTGCTGACCACGCCGCTGGAAAGCCGGGACTATGTGGCCATGACGCTGGATATGCTGGAGAAGTTCGGGGTGCATGCGGAGAACCGCGGGTACCGGACATTTTCCGTGCCCGGCGGCCAGCGCTTCCGCGCCCGGGATCTGGCCATTGAGGCGGACTGGTCCCAGGCGGCGTTCTGGTACGCCGCCCGGTACGCGGGCAATCCCGTGACGGTCTCCGGAATGGACGATCACTCCCTCCAGGGGGACCGGGTGTTTACGGACTGGTGCCGGCGGCTCGAGCGCCGGGGCGCCGGGGACACCGTGAGCCTGGATGTCTCCCAGAACCCGGATCTGGTGCCGCCGCTGGCGGCCCTGGCCGCTGTGACGGAGGGCACGGTGGCCGTGACGAATGCCGCCCGGCTGCGGCTGAAAGAGAGCGACCGGCTGGCGACGGTGGCCGAGGTGCTCCGCGCCCTGGGCGCACAGGTTCTTGAGGAGGCGGATCGCCTGACCGTCACCGGCAGAGAGATTCTGCCCGGCGGGGTGGCGGTGGACAGCCACAACGACCACCGCATCGCCATGATGGCCGCCGTGGCGGCCACCCGCTGCCAGCGGCCGGTGACCGTCACCGGCGCGCAGTGCGTGGCCAAGTCCTACCCGCTCTTCTGGGAGGACTATGCGCGTCTGGGCGGACGACTGGAGAGGGAGGATGCCCCGTGAAGTATACGATTTTCGGCGAGTCCCACGGGCCGGCCATCGGCGTGGTGCTGGAGGGCGTGCCCGCGGGCCTGAAGCTGGATCTGGATCTCATGCGCCGGGATCTCCGGCGCCGCGCACCGGGGCGAAGCGCCCTGTCCACCGCCCGCAGCGAGGCGGACGAGGTGGAGGTGCTCTCGGGGCTCTTCCAGGGCAGAACCACCGGTACGCCGCTGTGTATGATGATCCGCAACACGGACACCCGCTCCGGGGACTACGAGGCGATCAAAGACACCCCGCGGCCCAGCCACGGGGACTACGCCGGCTTTGTGCAGAGCGGCGGGAATCTGGACTACCGGGGCGGCGGCCACTTCTCCGGCCGGCTCACCGCGCCTCTGGTGGCGGCGGGCGCCGTGGCCCGGCAGCTGCTGCTGCCCCGGGGCGTGACGGTGGCCGCCCATATCAGCTCCATCTACGGCATCGAGGACGAGTACCTGTGGGAGCCGGGGGAGCTGGAGGCCGTGGCGGACAAGGACTTCCCGGTGCTGGACGACGAAAAGGGAAAGCTGATGCAGCAGGCGATTCAGGACGCGAGAGAGAGCGGGGACTCCGTGGGCGGCGCCATCGAGTGCGTGGTCACCGGACTGCCCGCCGGCCTGGGCGCCCCGGACTTCGGGCGCAACGCCGAGGGGATCTTCGCGCAGTACCTGTTCGCGGTGCCCGCCGTGAAGGAGCTGGGCTTCGGCGCGGGCAGCGTCTTCTCGCTGCTGCGGGGCAGCGAGGCCAACGACCCCTTCGGCATGGAGGACGGGAAAGTGGTCACGCTCTCCAACCACGCCGGCGGCATCAACGGCGGAATTACCAACGGTATGCCGGTGGAGTTTGAGGTGACCCTGCGGCCCACACCCTCCATCTCCCAGCCCCAGCGCACGGTGAACCTGCGCACGGGGGAGGAGACGGAGATCCAGATCAAGGGCCGCCACGACCCGTGCATCGTGCCCCGGGCGGTGCCGGTGATTGAGGCGGCGGCGGCGCTGGCCGCCTGTGAGCTTATGGGGATATGACCCGGAAAATGAGGTGGGCGGATGGACTGGCCTGATGACCCCGGCGCACTGCGCCGGCGCCATGAGAGCGATGAACATGTCCTGGTGATGGACGGGGCGAAGGTGCTGGGCAGGGTGAAGTTCACCGGCCCGGACTGCTCCGTCTGGTTTAACGCCGTGGCACGGGGCGGCCCGGCGGGCATTGTCATCGGGGCGAGAACGAATATTCAGGACAACGCCGTGCTCCACACCGGAAAGGGGTACGGTGTCTCCATCGGGGAGAATGTGACCATCGGCCACGGGGCCATTGTCCACGGCTGCACGGTGGGCAGCCGGGTGATCATCGGCATGGGCGCCGTGGTGCTGGACGGCGCGGTGGTCGGAAACGACTGCATCGTGGGCGCCGGCGCCGTGGTGACGGGAAAGACCGTGATACCGGACGGATTCCTGGTGCTGGGCAGCCCGGCCCGGGCGATCCGGCCCCTGACGGACGCGGAGCGGGAACACCTGCTGGAGTCCGCGGAGACCTATGTGCGGATGAAAGAGAGCTATCGGGAGGACGGAATATGAGTGAGCTGGACGCGCTGAGAGCGCAGATTGACGACATCGACGCGCAGATGGTGGCGCTGTTTGAGCAGCGCATGGCGGTCACCCGGGCGGTGGGCGAGTACAAGAGGGCAAACGCCATCCCCGTGCTGGATGTGAACCGGGAGCGGGAGGTGCTGGCGAAAAAACGCGCCCTGCTGAAAGACCCGGCGCTCAGCGCCGATGTGACCGCCCTGTACGAGGCGATTCTGGGCATCTCCCGCCGGCAGCAGCGCACCCTGGTGTCCGAGGGCGGGGATCAGCCGGGCTTTCGCCGCTACGAGCTCGCCCGTGCGTCCGCCCGGCAGCCGGTGGCGCGGCCCCGGGTGGTCTACCAGGGCGTGCCCGGCGCGTACAGCGAGGAGGCGGCCGCCGGTTTCTTCGGTGAAGAGGTCAACGCCGAGGGGCTGGAGCAGTTTGAGGATGTGTTCGCCGCGCTGAAAGAGGGCAGGGCGGACTACGGCGTCGTACCCATCGAGAACAGCTCCACCGGCGCCATCCGGCAGATCTACGATCTGCTCAGCCAGTACGAGTTCTTTATTGTGGGGGAGACCACAGTGAAAGTGGATCACTGCCTCATGGCCCCCAGGGGCGCCACCCTGGACACCATTACCCATGTGTACTCCCACGAGCAGGGGCTGTTCCAGTGCGAGCAGTTTCTCAACCGCTATCCTCAGTGGCACCAGGTGCCGCAGGCGGATACCGCCGGCTCCGCGCAGATGGTGGCGGCCAGCGGGGACATCACGAAGGCGGCCATCTGCTCGGCGCGGGCGGCGCAGCTCTACGATCTGGAGATCCTGGCGACCTCCATCAACCACAATACGAATAACACCACCCGGTTTGTGGTGGTCTCGCCGCTCATGGAGCTGCGGCCCGGGGCGGACAAGATCAGCACCGTGTTCGTGCTGCCCCACGAGGCCGGCTCCCTCCACGAGATTCTGACCGTCTTCGCGGTGCAGGGCCTGAATGTGGTGAAACTGGAGTCCCGCCCGATGCCCGGCCGCAGCTGGGAGTACATGTTCTTCCTGGAGTTTACCGGGAGCCTGGAGCATCCGGGCATGGACGGCATTCTGCACGAGCTGACCCAGATCGCCGCGGACTTCCGGGTGCTGGGCAACTTTGTGTCCAATCTGGAGTGACGGCCGTGAAGCGGAATATCGTGCTCATCGGCATGCCCGGGTGCGGCAAGACCCGGGTGGGGATGGCGCTGTCCCGGAAGCTGGGCATGCCGCTGCTGGATACGGATAAGATGGTGGAGCAGGCCACCGGGCGCAGCGTGCGGGAGATCTTCGCGGAGGACGGCGAGGCCGCGTTCCGGGACATGGAGACGGCCGCCGCCCGGGAGGCTGCCGGCCGGGACGGCGTGATCATCGCCACCGGCGGCGGCATGGTGCTGCGGGAGGAGAACATGGCCGCCCTGGCCGCCACCGGATATGTGTTCTTCCGGGATCGGGATCCGGACGCCATCGCCGGGGAGGATCACAGGGGCCGCCCCCTGATGGCGGGGGGCCGGGATCGGGTGTACCAGCTCTACGAGGAGCGGATCGGCTATTACCGCAAATACGCGGAGTACACCATCTCCCACACGGATACGGTGGAGGAGGCGGCGGAGCAGATTGCCGCCATTTACCGGAAGGAGTGCGTGAAATCGTGAAATTTCTCGTGATCAACGGGCCGAACCTGAACCTGCTGGGCAAACGGGAGCCGGGCATCTACGGCGATCAGAGCTACGAGGCGCTGTGCCGGCTCATCACGGACTACGCCGCCGCCCACGGCGCCAGCGCGGACTGCTGGCAGTCCAACCACGAGGGGGCCATCATCGACGCCATCCACGCCGCGGACGGCGTCTACGACGCCATTATCATCAACCCCGGGGCATACACCCACTACAGCTACGCCATTCTGGACGCCCTGAAGGCGGTGTCCGTGCCCGCCTACGAGGTGCACATCAGCCACATCGACCGGCGGGAGCCGTTCCGGGCCGTCTCCGTCACCGTCCCCGCCTGCGTGGGGCAGATCTACGGCCTGGGCTTTGACGGCTATCTGCGCGCCATGGACTACTTCCTGGAGGGCGGCGCATGAAGAAACTGTGCGTCATCGGGGATCCCATCGCCCACAGCCGTTCCCCGCTGATCCAGAACACCATGATCCGTGCGCTGGGTCTGGACTACGAGTACACGGCGCAGCGGGTGCCGGGGGATCAGACGGCGCAGTGGCTGGCCCGGGCGAAAGCGGAGGGCTACGCCGGGTTCAACGCCACCATGCCCCACAAGGAGAACCTGGTGCCCCTGATGGACTGCCTGTCGGACGACGCCCGGAGATACGGCGCCGTGAACACCGTGCGCCTCCGGGACGGCAGGGCGGAGGGAACCAACACGGACGGCGAGGGCTTTCTGCGGGCCCTGCGGGAGGCGGACATGGATCCCGCGGGCCGGACGGTGCTGGCGCTGGGCGCCGGCGGCGCCGCCCGGGCGGCGCTGCCCAAACTGCTTCAGGGCGGCGCGGCGCGGGTGTATGTGGCCAACCGGAACCTGCGGCGGGCGGAGGATCTGTGCGCCCGGGACGGTTCAGGCCGGATGGTGCCGGCGGCGTTTACGCCGGAGTCCCTGGAGGAGACCGCGGCGCGGTGCTCCCTGGTGGTCAACTGCACCAGCCTGGGCATGAGCGGCACCGCCGGACAGTTCGAGAGTTTCGCGTTTCTGGATGCGCTGCCCCGGGAGGCCGGGGTGTTCGACCTCATCTACAGTCCGGCGCAGACGGAGCTTCTCCGGCAGGCCGCGCTCCGGGATCATCCCGTGTCCAACGGTCTGGGCATGCTGATCTGGCAGGCGATCTTCGCCCTGGAGTTCTTTACGGACTCCTCCATCGACGGGCCGGCCATGGCCGCCCTGGTGAGGGAGGCGCTGGAATCTTGAAGAGCGTGCTGATTACCGGCGGCTCCCGGGGAATCGGGGCCGCGGCGGCCCGGGCGTTCGCCCGGGAGGGATACGCCGTGGCGGTGAACTACTGCCGCAGCCGGGACACGGCGGAGGCACTGGCGGCGCAGCTGCGCCGGGACGGCGCCCCCGCCCTGGCTCTGGGCGCGGATGTGAGCGACCCGGCCCAGGCGGAGGATCTCGTCCGGCGTGCGCAGGAGGAGCTCGGCTGTCTGGATGTGCTGGTGTGCAACGCGGGGGTGAGCTGGACGGGACTGCTCAGCGAGATGCCGGATGAGGACTGGCGCCGGGTGTTCGCCGTCAATGTGGACGGGGTCTTCTACTGTGTGCGCGCCGCGCTGCCGGATATGATCCGGCGGAAGTCCGGCAGGATCATCACGCTGTCCTCCATGTGGGGCGTCACGGGCGGCTCCTGCGAGGCGGCCTACTCCGCCGCGAAAGCGGCGGTGATCGGCCTGACGAAGGCGCTGGCGAAAGAGCTGGGGCCGTCCGGGATCACGGTGAACTGCGTGGCGCCCGGCGTGATCGACACGGACATGAACCGCGCCCTGACACCGGAGGATCTGGACGCGCTGGCGGAGCAGACGCCTCTGGGCCGGATCGGCACGCCGGAGGAGGCGGCCCGGGCGGTGCTGTTTCTCGCGTCAGACGGCGCGGATTTCCTCACCGGACAGGTGCTGCAGCCCAACGGCGGCCTGGTGATCTGAGGCCCCTTTCGGCAAAAAAATCAAACGGCCGTCCGCATGGGACGGCCTTTTCCGCTATTTTGACGGTTGACAGGGATTTTTCACGGAAATATAATGGGAAAGCCCGCGGGTGTGCGCACGCCGCGGACAGAATGAAGACGGAGCCGGCCGTGCGGCGCGGCTCCGGATGATGGAGGTAAATGATAATGAAGAAAGTACTTGCCCTGCTGCTTTCGCTGGCCATGTGCTTCTCCCTGGTCGCCTGCGGCGGCGGAGACTCCGGAACGAGTTCCGAGAGCCCCGCGCCCAGCCAGAGTGAGCCGGCGCCCAGCGAGAGCGAACCCGCTGCCCCCAGCGAGAGCGAACCCGCCGGTGAGGCCGGCGGCACCTTTAAGATCGGCGGCATCGGACCCATGACCGGCGGCGCCGCCCAGTACGGCATGGCCGCCATGACCGGCGCCCAGATCGCCGTGGATGAGATCAACGCCCTCGGCGGCCCCATCCAGTTCGAGTTCAATGCCCAGGACGATGTGAATGTGGCGGACACCGCGGTCAACGCCTACAACACCCTGAAAGACTGGGGCATGCAGATCCTGGTGGGCGCCGTGACCACCACCCCCTGCATCTCCGTCTCCGCGGAGGCCTACAACGACCGCATCTTCTGCCTGACTCCCTCCGCGTCCTCCACGGATGTCACCGCCGGCAAGGACAACATGTTCCAGATGTGCTTCACCGACCCCAACCAGGGTCTGGCCGGCGCACAGTATATCCAGGAGAACTTCCCGGACGGCAAGGTGGCCGTCATCTACAAGAACGACGACGCCTACTCCGTGGGCATCCGCGACTCCTTTGTGGGCCAGATGGGCGACGCGGTCGTCTATGAGGGCACCTTCACCGAGGACACCCAGACCGACTTCTCCGTCCAGGTGGCCGCCGCGCAGGCCGCCGGCGCCGATGTGGTCTATCTGCCCATGTACTATCAGCCGGCCACCGTCATCCTGACCCAGGCCAAGTCCATCGGCTACGCGCCCACCTTTATCGGCGTGGACGGCATGGACGGCATTCTGGATCAGGAGGGCTTTGACGCCACCCTGGCCGAGGGCGTGCTGGTCATGTCCCCGTTCTCCGCTTCCTCCACCGATGAGAAGACGGTGAGCTTCGTCGAGGAGTACCAGAGCCGGATGAACCAGCTGCCCAACCAGTTCGCCGCGGACGGCTATGACTGTGTCTACGCCATCTACAACGCGCTGCAGGCCGCCGGCTGCACCGCGGACATGTCCACCGAGGAGATCTGCGACGCGCTGATCGCCACCTTCACCTCCAGCGATTTCACCTACAGCGGCCTGACCGGCCAGGGCATGACCTGGAGCACCGCCGGCGAGGTCACCAAGCTCCCCATGGCCTTCCTGATCAAGGACGGCGTGTACACCACGCCCTGAGCGGGGAACGGGATTTTCTGAGAACTTAAAACCGGAGCAGGCTGTCAGGGAGCGCGTCTCCCTGACAGCCCCTCCCTGTTCTATGGTGGAAACGCGGGCAGCGGCCGCTCCGTCTGCGGGAAATATTCCGCGGGAGATCCGGGGGCCGGAGCCACTGTCCGGGCTTCTGCCATAGAGCGCATGCGTGTAGAGAAAAGGAAAGAGGTGCCTGCATGGTATTCTTCTCCTATCTGATCAGCGGGATCAGCCTGGGCAGTGTGTACGCCATCATTGCCCTGGGATATACCATGGTCTACGGCATCGCCAAGATGCTCAACTTCGCCCACGGCGATGTCATCATGGTAGGCGCATATATCGCGTTCTGCGCCATCAGCTATCTGTCCCTGCCGCCCATCGTCTCCGTGATCCTGGCCATGCTCGTGTGTACGGTGCTGGGTGTGGTCATTGAGGCGCTGGCATACCGGCCTTTGCGGGACGCGGGCTCCCTGGCGGTTCTGATCACCGCCATCGGCGTGAGCTACTTCCTGCAGAACGCCGCCCAGCTCATCTGGGGCGTCACCCCGAAAATCTTCATCTCCGTGGCCTCGTTCCAGCTGCCGGAGGCGCTGTCCAGACTGGGCGTGAGCAGCGAGGCCCTCGTCACCATCATCACCTGCATTGTCATCATGATCGCGCTGTCCCTCTTCGTGAACCGGACCCGGATGGGCAAGGCCATGCGGGCCTGCTCGGAGGACAAGGGCGCCGCGCAGCTCATGGGCATCAATGTAAACGCCACCATCTCCATGACTTTCGCCATCGGCTCCGCCCTGGCGGCTATCGCGGGCGTGCTGCTGTGCTCGTCCTACACCACCCTGATCCCCACCACCGGCGCCATGCCCGGCATCAAGGCGTTCACGGCGGCGGTGTTCGGCGGCATCGGATCCATTCCCGGGGCGTTCATCGGCGGCCTGCTGCTGGGGATCATCGAGAATCTGACGAAAGCCTACATCTCCACGGATCTGGCCAACGCCATCGTGTTCGCCGTGCTGATTATCGTCCTGGTGGTGAAGCCGACCGGCCTGATGGGCAAGTATGTGCCCGAGAAAGTGTGAGGCCGGTATGGACAGGTTGAAGAGTCTGAAGAAGACCACAAAGGTGGATTTCGCCACCTACATCGGCGTCACCGTCGCGTTTGTCATCATCTACGCCCTGCAGCGGGCGGGGGCGCTGTCCAACGCCCAGAACTCCTGGCTGGTGCCCATCTGCTGCTTTATCGTCATGTCTGTGTCCCTGAACCTGGTGGTAGGCATCTCCGGGGAGCTGTCCCTGGGCCACGCGGGGTTCATGAGCGTGGGCGCGTTCGCCGGCATCGTGGCCGGCATGAGCCTGCAGAATGTCATCCCGTTCGGCCCGGTGCGCCTGATCATCGCCATTCTCGTGGGCGCGGCCCTGGCCGCCGTGGTGGGCGTCATTGTGGGCGTGCCCGTGCTGCGTCTGCGCGGGGACTACCTGGCCATCGTCACCCTGGCGTTCGGGCAGATCATCAAGGATCTGATCAACTGCCTGCTGGTGGGCTATGACAGCAACGGCATCCACATCATCTTCAACATCAGCAAGAAGACCGTCAGCGACCTCAACCTGGCGGCGGACGGCGTGGCCATCATCAAGGGCGCCCAGGGCGCCGTGGGAATCCAGAAGCTGGCCAGTTTCCCCGCCGGATACATCCTGGTGATGATCACCCTGGTGATCGTGCTGAACCTGATCCGCAGCCGCACCGGCCGCGCCATCATGGCCATCCGGGACAACCGGATCGCCGCGGAGAGCACGGGCATCAGCATCACGAAGTACAAGCTCATCGCGTTTATCACCTCCGCCGCGCTGGCGGGCGCCGCCGGGGCCCTGTACGGCCTGAACTACGGCAGCCTGGTCTCCAGCCGGTTTGACTTCAACACCTCCATCCTCGTCCTGGTCTATGTCGTCCTGGGGGGCCTGGGCAATATCTGGGGATCCATCATCGCCACGGTGGTGCTGTATATCCTGCCGGAGGCGCTGCGGCAGTTCGCGGACTACCGCATGCTGTTCTACGCCATTGTGCTGATCCTGGTCATGCTGGCCACCAACAGCCCGCAGGTCAAGGCCCTGATCCGGCGCATCCTTCCCAAACGGAAAGGAGAAGAGGCAGATGGCTGAGAAATTCCAGAAAGGGAAAATGGTTCCCGTGCCCAGCCGCTCCATCATCCCGGAGCGGGATCTGGACAAGACGCCTGTGCTGGAGTGCAACCACCTGGGCATCGACTTCGGCGGCCTGCGCGCCGTGGACGACTTCACCATCACCATCGGCCGCACGGAGATCGCCGGCCTCATCGGACCAAACGGTGCGGGCAAGACGACGGTCTTCAATCTGCTGACCAAGGTCTATCAGCCCACCCGTGGCACCATATTGCTGGACGGCGTGGATACCGCGGGCAAGAGCACCATCCAGGTCAACCGCATGGGCATCGCCCGGACTTTCCAGAACATCCGCCTGTTCGACAACATGAGCGTGGAGGACAATGTGAAAGTCGGGCTGCACAACCAGGAGCGCTACTCCGCCCTGACCGGCGTCCTCCGGCTGCCCAAATACTGGCGGCAGGAGAAAGCCGCCCACGAGCGGGCACTGGAGCTGCTGTCCATCTTTGACATGCAGGATCTGGCGGATCACCAGGCGGGCTCCCTGCCCTACGGCGCCCAGCGCCGACTGGAGATTGTCCGGGCTCTGGCCACCAACCCGTGCCTGCTGCTGCTGGACGAGCCGGCGGCGGGCATGAACCCCTCGGAGACCGCCGAGCTCATGGAGAACATCGTGAAGATCCGGGACACTTTCCACATCGCCATTCTGCTCATTGAGCACGACATGTCCCTGGTCATGGGCATCTGCGAGGGCATCTGCGTGCTGAACTTCGGCCAGATCATCGCCAAGGGCACCGCGGAGGAGATCCAGGCCAACCCCACGGTGATCGAGGCCTACCTGGGCAAGCGGAACAGGGGGTGAGCGGCATGATGCTGAAAGTGACGGATATCAATGTATACTACGGCAGCATCCACGCCATCAAGGGCGTGTCCTTCGAGGTCAACGAGGGGGAGATCGTCACCCTGATCGGCGCCAACGGCGCCGGCAAATCCACCACGCTGCAGACCATCTCCGGCCTGCTTCACTCCCGCACGGGCTCCATCGAGTTTCTGGGCAAGAGCCTCTCCGGCGTGCCGGCCCACAAGATCGTGGCGCGGGGCCTGGCGCAGGTTCCGGAGGGACGCCGGGTCTTTTTGCAGATGACGGTGGAGGAGAACCTGGAGATGGGCGCCTACACCCGCCAGAACAGCGAGATCGCGGACTCTCTGGAGGATGTGTACCAGCGCTTCCCCCGGCTGAAAGAGCGCCGGCGCCAGATCGCCGGCACCCTGTCCGGCGGCGAGCAGCAGATGCTGGCCATGGGCCGGGCGCTGATGTCCCGGCCGAAGCTGATGATGCTGGACGAGCCGTCCATGGGTCTGGCCCCCATCCTGGTGGAGCAGATCTTCGACATCATCAAGGAGCTGCACGAGGCGGGCACCACCATTCTGCTGGTGGAGCAGAACGCCCAGATGGCGCTCTCCGTGGCAAACCGGGGCTATGTGCTGGAGACCGGCAAGGTCGTGGCCACAGGCACCGGCGAGGAGCTGCTCAACGACGAGGCGGTCAAAAAGGCCTACCTGGGCGGCTGACACCGTAAAGAGACACAGAAAAAGAAAGAGGCGGAGACGCGGTTTCGTGCCGCGCCTCCGCTTTTTTACCCGGGGAAGAAAAAACGGCCGGCCCCGGACATCGGGGCCGGCCGCGGAAACCGTCAGCGGATAAAGTTGGTAAACACCTTCCGAACCGGCTCCGGCGCGGGCACCGCGTCTTTGCCGTACTCCACCAGTTTCATCAGCCAGGCCATGTTCCGGCCCAGCACCTGGAGGATCTGCACGCCCTCGGCGTCCTCCTCCACCTGGCCGGGCTTCATGCCGTGGATCACATTCCAGTAGTTGGATCCGGGCATGAGCATCTCGGAGTAGGAGAGGTAGTGGTTCATGCAGTCCACGGACGGGATGCCGCCGCTGCGGCGCACCGCGGTCACTGCGGCGCCCACCTTATGGCGGAGCAGACCGCCGTTGTTGCCGCAGACATAGGTGGCCCTGTCCAGGAAGCACTTCATGGCGCCGGAGATGCCGGCGAAGTGGACGGGGCTTCCGAACAGGATGCCGTCCGCCTCTTTCATCTTCTGGATCCAGAGGTTCATGTCGTCCCCCTGGAGCACACACTTCTCGTCCCGGTTCCGGGCGCACATGTTGCACCCGGCGCAGCTGCGCACCGGCTGCGCGCCGATGTGGATGATCTCCACCTCAATGCCCTCTTTTTCCAGCTCGTCCGCCACCAGGCGCAGAGCGTGGTAGGTGTTGCCCTCTTTCCGGGGACTGCCGTTGAACGCCACAACTTTCATAACCCTTTTCCCGGCCCGGCACCCGCTCCCCCCGGGGGAGCCGTGAGGCGGGCCGATCCTCCTTTCTCCGCCCCGGCGTGCGGGGCGCGTTCTGGTTTCTCTGCGGTCTGGCCGCGTCATTGCGACCATTATAGGGGATACCGGGGGAAAAAGCAATCCGCAATTCCGCGCCCCTCCCGGCGCTGGCCTGCCGCCTCTGTGCCACGGGCGGAGCGCCCGTGCGGCGCTGCACGGTTTTGCTTGCGATCCGGCGGGACTT
>CAYRAG010000004.1:0-4084 GCA_964422185.1 uncultured Oscillospiraceae bacterium | reverse complement strand
CGGGCGGAGCGCCCGTGCGGCGCTGCACGGTTTTGCTTGCGATCCGGCGGGACTTGGGCTATAATACGGGAAAAGAGCGCGGCGCACGCCCCGTGCGGGACATGCGGCCGCGGGGGAACCGGATTCATTCTTTGGAGAGAGGACGAAATCAATGGCGGAACACGAGAACAAAAAAGCGGTGGAGCAGATCACCGACATGGAGGAGGACTTCGCCCAGTGGTATACGGATGTCTGCACCAAGGCGGAGCTCATCGACTACTCCAGCGTAAAAGGCATGTTTATCTACCGCCCGTACGGCTACGCGATCTGGGAGAATATCCAGAGCGAGCTGGATCGGCGTTTCAAGGAGACCGGGCATACGAATGTGGCCATGCCGCTGCTCATCCCGGAGAGCCTGCTCCAGAAGGAGAAAGACCATGTGGAGGGCTTCGCCCCCGAGTGCGCCTGGGTCACCATGGGCGGCAGCGAGGAGCTGGAGGAGCGGCTGTGCGTCCGTCCCACCTCCGAGACCCTGTTCTGCGAGCACTGGAGCCACATCGTCCACTCCTGGCGGGATTTGCCGCTGCTGTACAACCAGTGGTGCTCCGTGCTGCGCTGGGAGAAGACCTCCCGGCCGTTCCTGCGCCACCGGGAGTTTCTGTGGCAGGAGGGCCACACGCTCCACGCCACCGCGGAGGAGGCCATTGAAGAGGCAGAGCGCATGCTGAACATCTACGCGGATCTCTGCGAGAATGTGCTGGCCATGCCCGTGGTCAAGGGCGTGAAGACGGAGAAGGAGAAGTTCGCCGGCGCGGAGCGCACCTACACCATAGAGTGCATGATGCACGACCGCAAGGCGCTGCAGAACGGCACCAGCCACTACTTCGGGGACGGGTTCGCCAGGGCGTTCGGGATCACCTACGCGGACAAGAACAACCAGCTGGTCACGCCCCACGAGACCTCCTGGGGCCTGTCCACCCGCACCATCGGCGGGCTGATCATGACCCACGGGGACAACCGCGGGCTGGTGCTGCCCCCGAGAGTGGCGCCCATCCAGGTGGTGATCGTCCCCGTGGCGCAGCACAAGCAGGGCGTCCTGGACGCGGCGCACGCCGCGGCGGATCGGCTGAAGACCGCCGGCTTCCGGGTGAAGCTGGACGACTCCGAGCAGTCCGCCGGCTGGAAGTTCGCCGAGTACGAGATGAAAGGCGTGCCCCTGCGGCTGGAGATGGGCCCCCGGGACATCGAGAAGAACCAGTGCGTTCTTGTCCGCCGGGACAGCGGGGAGAAGAGCTTCGCGTCCCTGGACGGCCTGGAGCAGACCGTGGCGGAGATGCTGGACACCATCCACGACGCGCTGTACGCGAAAGCGAAGAAGAACCTGGAGGAGAACACCTACCCCTGCCTGACCATGGCGGAAGTGAAAGAGAAGATGTCCACCCGGGGCGGCTTCGCCAAGGCCATGTGGTGCGGCGATCTGGAGTGCGAGCTGAAGATGAAGGAGGAGGCGGGCGTCTCCTCCCGGTGCATCCCCTTCGCCCAGGAGAAACTGTCCGATGTGTGCGCCTGCTGCGGCAGGCCCGCGAAACATATGGTATACTGGGGGGTGGCTTACTGATGGAAGAAGAGGGCTTCACTGTCCAGGTCAAGGGCGTGACCCGGAAAGAGTTCCTGCAGGCCAACCATCTCCTGAAGCTGCGGGTGTATATCGCGCTTCCCATTCTGCTGGCCTTTATGGCGATCTCGATTTTGCTGATCAACGGCACCGGGGAGTGGGGCACCCTGTGGGTGATCGCCGGAATTACCCTGGTGGTGATCCTCGGCTACCACTTCTACTACTGCTACGCGTATAAGAAATATCCCTATAACGAGATGGAGATGACCTACCGCTTTGACTCCCTGGGCTGGCGCCTGGAGGCCAACGGAGGAACCGGCGTGGTGGCGTGGGCCAATACCGAGAAGATCCGGACGACGAAAGAAGTTCTGCTCCTGTACGCCAAGGGCGGCAGCAAGCGGAAACAGGTGAGCAATGTGGTGCCGCGCAGATGCCTCGAGGAGGGCCAGGCGGAACAGATTATGGCGTGGTTCAAGGCAAAGCGCATCAGATAGGCAACAGAAACTCCGGCGTGGCCGTTCGGTCACGCCGGATTTTTCACTGATCAGACTCCCACCAGACCGGCTGCCCCGTGCGCAGGGTGTCCGCCAGGCGGAGAATCCGCTGATTGGCTGAGCCGCGAAAGCGGAGATTGAGATCTTTCTGCGCCTCAATAAAGGGCCCGTCCACCAGAATGTCGATGCACCCGAGCAGATCTTCAGTATACTCCGTCCAGGCGATGCCGCCGGGGCGGAGATCCGGATCCAGGACATAGCCGGTGTAGCACCAGATGGACTTGTCCGGATACGCGTCCCGCACCCGCCGGACAAACGGGGCGAGGGCCGGCTGGTTGCGGGGGTCGAAAGGCTCGCCCCCCAGCAGGGAGAGACCCTTGATGTACTCCGGCGCCAGGGAGGAGAGAATGCTCTCCTCCGTCTCGGCGGTGAACGGCTCGCCATAATGAAAATCCCAGGCCTCCGGGTTGAAGCAGCCGGGACAGGCGTGGGTGCAGCCGGAGACAAACAGGGACACCCGGACGCCGGGGCCGTTGGCCACATCATAGCGCTTGATGGTCGCGTAATTCATCGGTTGTGCCGGCCCGCTCCCCGTACGGGAGGAGGGCCGTTCCCCCTTTCCTCGCAGGAAAAAAACCATGCGGGCGCGCCGGAGAACGCACCCGCATGGCGGTGATACGGTCAACTCACAAATGCAGGACGCGGGCCTTGATCTCCCGGGTCTTTCCCACATTCCAGAAGTTCTCGCCCAGATAGCCGCAGGTGCGGCGGGTCACATTCATCCTGGCGTGATCCTTGTTGTGGCAGACGGGGCACTCCCACTCGTTGTCGTCGTTGATCATGATCTCGCCGTCGTAGCCGCACACCTGGCAGTAGTCGCTCTTGGTGTTGAACTCGGCGTACTGGATGTTGTCGTAGATGAACCGAACCACATCCTGCAGCGCCTCCAGGTTGTGGCGCATGTTGGGGATCTCCACATAGGAGATGCAGCCGCCGGCGGAGATCTTCTGGAACTGGCTCTCGAATTTGAACTTGGAGAACGCGTCAATGTGCTCGCGCACATCCACATGGTAGGAGTTGGTGTAGTAGCCCTTGTCCGTGATGTCCGGGATGGTGCCAAAGCGCTCCTTGTCGATGCGGGCGAAGCGGTAGCACAGAGACTCGGCCGGGGTGCCGTACAGGGCGAACCCGATGTTCGTCTCTTTCTTCCAGCGGTTCACGGTCTCCCGCAGGTGGGTCATGAGGCGCAGGGCGAAGTCCTCGCCCTCCGGCTCCGTGTGGGAGCAGCCTTTCACCAGCTTCGTCACCTCGTACAGGCCGATATAGCCCAGAGACAGGGTGGAGTAGCCGCCGTAGAGCAGTTTGTCGATGGTCTCGCCTTTCTTCAGCCGGGCGATGGCGCCGTACTGCCAGTGGATGGGGGACACATCCGAGCGCACGCCTTTCAGGGCGTTGTGCCGGCACATGAGCGCCTCAAAGCACAGCTGCAGCCGGTCTTCCAGCAGCGGCCAGAACTTGTCCTCGTCCTGCCCGGAAAGAATTCCGATCTGAGGCAGGTTGATGGAGACCACGCCCTGGTTGAACCGCCCCTCGAACTTGTAGTTGCCGTTCTCGTCTTTCCAGGGCGCCAGGAAACTCCGGCATCCCATGGGGCTGAAGACATTGCCCTCGTAGTTCTCCCGCATTTTCTTCGCGGAGATGTAGTCCGGGTACATCCGCTTGGCGGAGCACTTCACGGCCAGCTCCGTGAGGTAGTCGTACTCGCCGCCCTTCAGGCAGTTGTTCTCGTCCAGCACATAGACCAGCTTCGGGAACGCCGGGGTGATGTACACGCCCTTCTCGTTCTTAATGCCCTGCAGCCGCTGCTCCAGGATCTCCTGGATAATGGCGGCGTTCTCCTTAATATAGGGATCGCCCTCCCGCAGCACGAGGAACAGCGTGACGAACGGGGACTGGCCGTTGGTGGTCATGAGGGTGTTGATCTGATACTGGATCG
>CAYRAG010000003.1:73089-80457 GCA_964422185.1 uncultured Oscillospiraceae bacterium | reverse complement strand
CCGCATCTTCCGGTTCATTTCCTCATGGGTTATGATCCGGACTGCGCAATGCCTCTGTTCTCACGGACGCTCCGCGGCGGCGAATCCACCCTGGAGGAACTCATGGCACAGTGGAACTTCCGGGACATCCTCCTTATTGTGGATCGGGAGCTCTACAGCAAAAAGAACCTGAGTCTCCTCTCGTCCAGCGGAAACCGGTATATCATCCCGATTCCCTCCCCTGCCGGGCATGAGAAAAGCGCCGTACATGATCCCCGGTTTGACGGGGATTTCCATGTTCAGTCCGGGGAGTCCCGCGTAAGGGTGGAATACAGCTCCATAAAGATCTCCGACACGGAACAGATCCATGTGTTCCGGGAGGCCGGTGAAAACGGGAGAAATCCGCAAAACCGCGGGGAAAATGCGCTGTCCGGCAGCCGGGGGTTCCCTTCGGAGAGAGATGGGCAATGGACAGAGATGTCCGGCGTTTCTGTCCTCCAGAGCAACGCGCCGCTTCCGCCGGATGAGATTTTCCGCCGGTATCAAAACCGCCTGGAGCCGGAGATACCCCGCCGCTTCGGGATACCCGGCGCGGAATTGGACGGCCTGATGGCGCACAGTCCCGATTGTGCGCAGGGCCTGGCGTTTGTCATGCTGGTTGCCGGCCAGATGGATCATAGACTGCGGTCAGCGGTCGGACTGCTCCATGATGATACCCGGTCTGTGGACGACATCCTGCTCATGGCCCGCGCCCTGAAGATGGTCCGCAGTGGAGACGGATGGAAATGCAGGAACCGCCGCAAACCGGAACTTGAGGTTTTGTCAAAACTGGGTTTTGAACCGGTATCCGCAGTCCCTGACACACAAAGTCAGCGTGGTATGTTTCAACATGAGTAAAGCGAAACGAATGATCATCTTACTGGCCTGCTGCGCACTGCTGGCGGTTCTGCCCGGCTGCGCCGGCGCACCGGCGGAGGACGACGGCGCGATCCAGGTCGTGGCGACAACCTACCCGGTCTACTGCTTTGCCACCGCGGTGACGGAGGGCGCGCAGGGCGTCTCGGTCTCCGCGCTCGTCAACCAGTCCATCAGCTGCCTCCACAACTACACACTGACGGTTCGGGACATGAAACTGCTGGATCGTGCGGATGTCATCGCCCTCAGCGGCGTCGGTCTTGAGGACTTCATGGACGACGCGCTGGCCACTTCCCCTGCAGAGCGCATCGACTGCTCCGCCGGCGTGGATCTGCTGCCCTCCTCGGAGGAAGAGGAACACGGCGAGTCGGCGTTCGATCCCCATATCTGGATGGATCCCCTGCGGGCCGCGCAGATGGTGCAGAATCTGGCAGACGGCATGTGCGCGCTGGATCCCGATCAGGCGGAGCTGTATCAGGCCAACGCGGAGTCGGCCGTGGCGCGGCTGGAGGAGCTCCGGGACACCTGGGCGGAGAAGCTTGCCGGGCGGGAAAGCCCTCAGCTGGTCACTTTCCACGACGGATTTTCCTACCTGGCGGACGCTTTCGGCATGACCATCCTCGCCGCCATCGAGGAGGATGAGGGGAGCACCGCCACCGCCCGGGATCTGGCCGGGATCGCCGATCTGGTCAGGGAATACCGGCTGAGCACGATCTTCGCGGAGGTCAACGGATCCGACACCTCCGCCCAGGCGATTGCCCGGGAGACCGGCGCGGAAGTCCGGGTTCTGTCCATGGTGATGAGCGGCGGCGGGGACGGGCTTACCCCCTATCTGGACGCCATTGACGGGAATATGACCGAGATTTACCAGGCGATGGAGGAAACCGCACCATGACTCATTCCGCAATCCACCCCACCATCCATCACGGGAGCAGCTGCAGCGACGCCTGCTGTCTCCAGATTCGGGGTCTGTCCGTGACGATGGCCGATCAGAATCTGCTCCAGGATGTGGACATCCACATCCACTGCGGACAGATCGTGGCCATCATCGGGCCGAACGGCGCCGGGAAGACGACGCTGTTCCGCGCCATTCTCGGCCAGATCCCCCACACCGGGGAGATCCGGTTTGAGCGTGCCGGCGGCAGGCGCACCCGGCCCCTGGTGGGCTATGTGCCCCAGAGTCCCAGCTTCGATTCCGGGGATCCGGTGAGCGTCCTCGACCTGTTCGCCGCCTCCATCAGCAGGCGGCCGGTCTTCCTGCCGGTCTCCAAAACGCTGCGTCAGAAAGTGCTCGCCTGCCTGGATCGTGTCCACGCCACGGAGCTGATAGACAAGCGGGTCGGCACGCTCTCCGGCGGCGAGCTTCAGCGGGTGCTGCTGGCCATGGCCCTGGAGCCGCTCCCCCATGTGCTGCTCCTGGACGAGCCCATGTCCGGCGTGGATATCGAGGGAGAGCGCCAGCTGATGGACATGCTGGACGAGATCCGATCCGTCTTTGATCTGTCCATTCTCCTGTCCACCCACGACTTCGCCACGCTGGGCCAGTACGCGGACAAGGTCATTCTGCTCAGGCAGTCCGTGCTGAAAGTGGGAACCGCCCGGGAGGTGCTCACCTCGCCGGAGTTCCAGTCCGTCTTCCACCTCGATCTGGGCGGGGAGGTGCTGTGATGGAAACCTGGTATGCCATCGTCTCCCTGCTCCCCCTGGACTGGGCCAGGGCGGACGGGATGTACTTCATGAAAAACGCCCTGCTGGCGATTCTCGTCATCTCCCCGCTGTTCGGACTTCTGTCCACCATGGTCGTCGCCAACCGGATGAGCTTCTTCTCCGACGCGCTGGGCCACTCCGCATTTACCGGCATCGCCATCGGAACCCTGTGCGGACTGGTGGATCCCCTCTGGTGCGCTGTGATCTTCGCGGTTGTGCTGGCGCTGCTGTTCACCTTTGTCCAGAGACACACGAAGCTGGCCAGCGACACGGTGATCGGGGTCTTCTCCTCCGCTGCCGTGGCGCTGGGGATTTTCATCGCCACCCTGAACGGGGGCAGTTTCTCCAAGTATAACAGCTACCTCATCGGGGACATCCTCTCGGTCTCGCCGGGGAAAATCGGGATTCTGGCCATCATTCTGCTGCTGGTCGTCATCCTGTGGCTGTGCTCGTTCAACCCGCTGATGCTCTCCTCCGTCAACCCCACTCTGGCGGACAGCCGCGGCATCCGGGTGACCGCCCAGGTGACGCTGTTCTCCTGCGCCGTGGCGGTGGTCGTCACCATCACCATGCCCTGGGTCGGCCTGCTGGTGATCAACTCCCTGCTGGTGCTGCCCGGCGCCGCGGCGCGGAACCTGGCGCAGAACATGCGCCAGTATCACCTGCTCTCCCTCCTGTTCGCGGTGGCGGCGGGTCTGATCGGACTGCAGCTGTCCTATCTCATCGGGAGCTCCACCGGCGCGTGCATCACGCTGGTTCTGGCGGCCATCTTCGCCGTCTCTTTCCTCTTCCGCAAACGCGCCGCCTGAGCCGGCTTTCCCCAGGCAGAGATCAAAACACCCCGGAGCGGCATCACACGCTCCGGGGTATTTGTCTTCCTCCGCACAGCTGCCAAAAATAGTGCAAATAATTTTCAATATTTTTCGATTCCGCCGGAAGAATGCGCCCAGGCCCGGATAAGCGCCGGATTATTTCCCAAATTCAAGTCAAAAATGTCCAAGGATATTGCAATACAACTCCGCCGGTTGCCCCTAAAATAATGCTATCAACTTTTTTAGGAGGCTGCTTGACTATGGATTACGCTGAATTATCTCTCGCCGTACAGAAAGGCAAAGCAAAGCAGGTAAAGGAACTCGTCACCAAGGGGCTCGAGGAAGGGGCTCCCGTCAAGGAGATCCTGGAGCAGGGACTCATCGCGCCGATGGGCATTATCGGCGATGACTTCCGCGACGGCAAGATCTTCGTTCCCGAGATGCTCGTCGCGTCCCGCGCCATGTCCGCCGGCATCAAGATCATCGAGCCGCTCTTCAGCGAGTCCGGCATCGAGACCATCGGCACCGTCGTCATCGGCACCGTCAAGGGCGACCTGCACGACATCGGCAAGAACCTCGTCGCCATCATGATGAAGGGCATCGGCGCCACGGTCTACGACCTGGGCATTGATGTGCCTGACGAGAAGTTCGTGGAGAAGGCCGAGGAAGTCAACGCCGATATCGTGTGCGCTTCCGCTCTTCTGACCACCACCATGCCGGCTATCGGCGATGTCATCAAGGCGTTTGAGACTGCCGGCGTGCGCGACAAGTACTACATCATGATCGGCGGCGCACCGGTCAGCCAGCAGTTCGCGGACGAGGTCGGCGCGGATGCATACACCTCCAACGCCAGCGACGCGGCGGATGTCGCCAAGAAGTATCTCCTTTCCAAGAAGGGCTGACAGGAGGCGCGGTGAAAATGGCAAAGCAGTTTACGAAACTCGCATATGACTCGGTAGACGATTTTGTCTACGGCAGCTGCCCCAACCCCGTCACCTGCAAGAACGGCCTGGTCATCGGCGGCGGCACCATCTATCCGGAAGTGAACTTCACCCTCCCCGCCATGAACGCCACGGAGGAGACGCTGGAAGAGGCGAAAGGGATCTATCAGGAGATCATCACGGGCGTCATGGAGAAGGCGCGCCAGCTGCATGTACCCGGCCTCGTGGTGGAGTTCGAGACGCTGCCCCAGTATACGGAGCACCCGGAGTGGGGCATTGAGATCCACAAGATCCTGCGCAACACCATGTTCGAGTACGAGGCGAAGTACGGCATCAAGTCCGCGCTGCGCATGACCCCCAACGATCTGCGCGAGATGAGCCGCCCGCCCATTATGAGACACGGCGAGTACTGGGAGTCCATGGTGAAGATCTTCACCCAGACCGCGAAAGACGGCGCGGACTTCCTGGCCATCGAGTCCACCGGCGGCAAGGAGATCAACGACGAGGCGATTGTCTCCGCGGATCTGCGCACCTCCATCTTCGCGCTGGGCTGCCTGGGCGCCCGCGACATGAAGTGGCTGTGGACCAACATCACCGAGATCGCCAACGAGACCGGCGCGATTCCCGCCGGCGACTCCGCCTGCGGTTTCGCCAACACCGCCATGGTGCTGGCCGAGCAGGGCTTCATCCCCAAGGTGTATGCCGCGGTCATGCGTGCGCTGACCGCCCCCAGGGCGCTCGTCGCCATTGAGAACGGCGCGATTGGCCCCAGCAAGGACTGCGCTTACGAGAATGTCTACCTGAAGGCGATTACGGGCACCCCCATCGCGCTGGAAGGCAAGACCGCCGCGTGCGCACACTTCAGCCCCATCGGCAACATCTCCGCCGCGGTCGCCGACCTGTGGAGCAACGAGTCCGTGCAGCAGGTGAAACTGCTCAGCGGCTTCGCGCCTGTCGTGTCCACCGAGCAGCTGATCTACGACTGCCGTCTGATGAACAAGGCGACGGAGAAGGGTTATACGAAGCTGATGCGCGACCTGCTCGTGGAGTCCGACTGCTATCTCGACCCGCAGGCCTATATGCTCAAGCCTGAGGTGGTCTTCGAGATCTCCAGCGAGATCGTGAAGAGCCAGGATCCGTTCACCAGGACGCTGAATGTGGCCAAGAAGTCACTGGATATCCTGCAGCGGGCGGTCAACAACAAGGAGCTGGAGCTTGACGCGCGTGAGCAGGGCTGGCTGGACAAGCTGCGCGATCAGGTGGATGAGATTCCGGAAGACGAGCAGGAATTCATCGATGAAATGAAGGACGAGGTAGACGATACCAAATACCGTCCGGAAGAGTATGGCATCTGATCAGAAGATCGATATTCTGGCGGGACTTCCCCGTTCCGGGCAGGCGGATCTGCTGCGGAACATGCTTGCGACACGGTACAGGGGAGAGAGGGTCTGTGTCGTGCTTAACGGCACGCAGCTGCCCGGGGTTCCCGGCGCGAACGCTCTGAATGACGAAGACAGTCAGGACAGCGCGGACGCGCCGGCGGCCCCGGCCGCGGGCCTCACCGCGGTGCAGCTTCCCGGCGGCTGTCTGTGCTGCAGCGGCAGCCGGGATCTCGTGGCGGCACTGGATCGCGCCCTTGGCGGCGGGGAGTACGACCGGATCTCCATTGTCCCCGCCGTCACGGCAAGACTCTCGGATCTGCTCTCCATCGTCAGTGAGAGGACAGAGAAAATCGGCGGCGATCTGGACAATGTCCTGACCGTCGCCGACGCGTCTTCCTTCTCCCTCCGGATGCAGCTCTCGGAGGATTTCATCCGGGCGCAGCTGCAGTGCAGTCCCCTGCTGTGCCTGTCCGGCACACACCGCGTCAGCGCGGAGGATCTCGAACAGATCCGCTCCCAGGTGCTCGGTCTGTGTCCGGACTGTGTTCTTCTGCCGGAGGATCCGTCCGCCTGGGATGCGGCGGAGGGCTATCCGGAACGGAGATCCAGGTACAAAGTGCGCCAGAGCCGGCCCGGATCGGATCCCGGCGCGTTCCGCTTCGGCATGGACAGCCCGGGGTCTAGCCGGAGACCAGGCGCCCGGTCGATTGTCCGTGGCGATACTGGTTGGGCGATACGCCCATGAACTTCTTGAAACTTCTGGAAAAATAGCTCTGGTTGTCGAACCCGAGCTCATTGGAAATATCGACCAGCGGATAGTTGGTTGTCTTGAGGAGGCGGCATGCCTCCTCAATTTTTTTCTTCATGATGTACTGGGAGAAGCCGATATGCATCTCCCGCTTGAAGATGGTGGAGAAATAGGACGGATTGAGCCCGATGTGCCGGGCGACCTCGTCCAGGCGGATGTTCTCCGCGTAATGCATGTCGATATAGCGCAGCGCGTTTTCCAGAATCGGGGTGCGCACCGGATCGGCGCCGGTCTCCCCTCCCTGTCCCCCTGTCTCCTCCACACCGGCGTCCTCCAGCCGATCCCGCAGTCCGGCGACGCGGCACAGGTTTCCCATGAGGCACTTGAGCAGCTGGCTCATATACTGCAGCCGCACCGGCTCCACAATGGACACGGAGCTGAGCGCGCCGTACAGTCTCTTTCGGTAGTTCAGGGAGCAGCCGCACTGCTGAATCAGATTATCCACCACCGCGATATCCGGATACTCCACGGCAACCGGGCCGGCCAGCACCGTGCAGAGCAGTTCCTTCCCGTCCAGGATCGGGACGGCGAAGTGAACCAGTCCGGCGGGACAGGAGAAGATATAGGCGTCCTCCAGCTGCGCCGCCTGGTGGCAGCCCTCCGCGTGCAGGCGGTCGCAGAACGCACGCTCCCCGCAGGCCTCTCTGGCCAGCTCGCAGTAATAGCCGGAGTTGGGGAACGACTGCAGGACTTCCCCGTCGGGCCCCAGCAGGACAAGCGGCATATCCGTCGCGCTGTGGTAGTAGAAAAGCTGTTCCATGATGCTGTCCAGAAGCTGACCCATTGTCTCACACTTCTTTCTGAGCCGGCGGTCCGCCGGCCGC
>CAYRAG010000003.1:64598-72989 GCA_964422185.1 uncultured Oscillospiraceae bacterium | reverse complement strand
CTTACTTATCCGATAGGAATACTATGCGCAAAGGGCACAAAAAGCGGGGGAAATACCCCATCCCTGCCGCGATCCCGCACGGCGGATCAGAACGCTGCTCTCATTTCGATCCCGCACCGAATCCGCCGGATGGGAAAAATCGGCATAGCCGGACCTGCCAACTATGCCGATCTTTTTGCAAACCGCACAATGGAGCGGCGGCGCTGCGTCACTCGTCCGTTTCTTCCGAATCGTCCCCGCCGGCTTCCGGTTCCAGACTGGACAGTTCCAGCGGAATCATCTCATCGCACTCCGGGCACTGAACCTCGCCTTCGGCGAGGGCATCGTCGTCCACAAACACTTCCGCTCCGCACTTGGGACACATCACCGTAAAGAAATCGTCGTCGTCTAAATCCTCATCCTCGTCATCGTCGAGACCGAAATCAAACGGGTCGAGGTCATCGTCGTCGTCCTCGCCGAGATCCAGATCATAAACCACATCCTCTACATCGGACAGATCCTCGGAAACCGCGTCCATCTCCTCCTGAAGGGTAGAGAGGGTATTCTGCAAATCCACCAGAGCGTAGCCAAACTCCGTGACCGCCGTGAGGATCGCCTTGAACATCTTGTCCTCTTTGGAATCGCCTTCTAAAATTCCAAGAGCATCTGCCGTCCCCTGCAGATAGCCGATTCTCTCGATAATTTCCATGGTCTTACTCCTTTCTCTCCCCGTCGTCAGGGCGCGTTGACTG
Source organism: uncultured Oscillospiraceae bacterium (assembly GCA_964422185.1). Classification (GTDB taxonomy): domain Bacteria; phylum Bacillota; class Clostridia; order Oscillospirales; family Oscillospiraceae; genus CALXCT01. Next base: position 72,258 of record CAYRAG010000003.1, on the reverse strand, counting down.
TTTTGCCGGAACGCGGCCGGCGCTCACTTGCAGCGCTCCAGGTATTCTCCGGTTCTCGTGTCGATGCGGATCTTATCTCCGGGATTGATGAAAAGAGGCACCTTGATCTCAGCGCCGGTCTCCAGTGTGGCGGGCTTGGTCACATTCGTGGCGGTGTCGCCCTTGAACCCCGGATCGGTATCGGTGACCTCAAGCTCCACAAAATTGGGGGGCTCCACCCCGAATACACTGCCCTTGTAGGACATCACCTTGCAGGTCATATTTTCCTTGACAAATCTGAAGTTGTCGCCCAGCAGGTCGGCGCCGATGGGCACCAGGTCGTAGGTCTCCGGATCCATAAAGTAATACAGATCACCGTCATTGTAGCTGTACTCCATGTCCTTGCGCTCCACGAAAGCCTGCTCGAACTTCGCGGTGGGATTGAACGAAGTCTCAGTGACCGCGCCTGTGATGACATTCTTCATCTTGGTACGGACAAAAGCGGCGCCCTTGCCGGGCTTGACATGCTGGAACTCAACCACCTGCATGACCTTGCCGTCCATCTCAAATGTGACGCCGTTTCTAAAATCGCTGGCGGAAATCATTGGCATAGGAATCAACCTCCCGGTTCTTTTTTCTGCCTGACCCATTCTATCCTATTTCCGGATATAATGCAAGAATTTTCTTCACTACAGGACGGTCAGACTCCGGTCGGATCCCGTGATATCCCGGCAGCCGTCCTGTGTCACCACGACCACATCCTCCACCCGCACGCCGAAGCGTCCGGGCAGATAGATCCCCGGTTCCGCCGAGACCACAGCGCCCGCCGGGATCTGCGACTTCTCCGAGGGCGAGAAATTCGGGCTCTCGTGGATCTCAATGCCCAGGCTGTGGCCGAACGAGTGGCCGAAGCAGTCCCCGTAGCCGGCGTGCGCAATCACCGCCCGGGCCGCCGCGTCGACCTCCGATCCGCGCACTCCGGCATGAACCGCCGCGATCCCCGCCGCCTGGGCGGAGAGCACAATGTCATAGACCCGCGCCATCTCCTCCGTCGGTTTTCCCAGCGCCACGGTTCTGGTCATATCCGAGCAGTATCCGCGGTATTTGCACCCGAAGTCCATGGTGACGAACATGTTCCGCTCCAGCACCGTGTCCCCCGGTACGGCATGGGGTTTGGATCCGTTGGGGCCGGCGGCCACAATGGGATCGAAAGAGTTGCCCTCGGCGCCCTTGCAGGTCATGAGCCAGGTCAGGCGTGCGGCCACCTCCCGCTCCGTCAGGCCGGGCCGGAGGTAGTCGAGGATCTCGGCGTAGGTCTCGTCCGTGATCCGCTGCGCCTGCGCCATGGCCTCAAGCTCCTCCTCATCCTTGGCGGCGCGCAGCCCGGCCGTCAGCGCGGAGGCGGGAACCATCCGCACGGACAGCGCGGATTTCCAGCCCTCAAACGACCGGACGGACATCTCCGCGTCCTCAAAGCCCAGCCGCCGGACGCCGCTGGCCTCCAGCCGCTCTCTCACCAGGTCGCTGCATCTCTGTCCCTGTCTGAGGCAGACTACACGGGCCGTTTTGATCTGGCGCTCCGCCGCCTCGATATACCGGCCATCCGTGTAGTACCAGCTCTCCTCCGGCATCACCAGGACGACGCCCTCCCCGTGGAACCCCAGGGCATAATACTCTCCCGGCTCACTGGTCAGGAGCATGGCGTCCAGCTTTTCCTCTTTCAGTTTTGCCGCGATTTTCGCGATATGATCCATCTCGTCCGGCGCCCCGCCGCCCCCGGGCTCTCCCGCCAGGCGGCGCGACACGCCTGTCCCTTCCTTTCCGCCGTGCGCGTCCTCCCGGGCAGTCGCACGCAATCCCGGGCTCAGAACCCCGCGGTGCTAGGCCGTGAGGTGAGCCTGATACATTTTCTTCATCGCCAGGGCGTCTTCCGCCTGGGTGCCCGCCGACTCGCAGATGACCACGGGACTCCACGACCTGCGGGCGATCTCGGCCATCAGGGGCTCCGGATCCGGCCCGAACCCGCCGCTGTCTGAAAAGGTGCGGTGGCACTTCTCCCCGCCCTTTGGCGTGAACTCCACCCGGGAGAAATGGCAGTGGAACCGGGCGGCCCGATCCGCCCCCAGCACCTGCGCCAGGCGATCCAGAATCCGGCAGTACGCCTCCGCCCCGTCATCCGCGCCCAGGGACCTCGCGTAGAGATGCCCGAAGTCCACGCAGGGCAGCAGCCGGCCGTCCAGCGTGCACAGCTCCAGCACCTCGTCCAGATCCCCCAGCTGGTTGATCTTGCCCATGGTCTCCAGACAGAGGGTCATGTGGGCAAATCCGGCGTCATCACACGCACGCAGCACCCGGGGCAGCGTGTCCTTCGCGATGTCCAGCGCCTCCCGCCTGGACCGCTTCATCAGCGCGCCCGTGTGGACGACGACCCGCCTGGCGCCCATGAGATCCGCGGCGCGGCAGGCCGCGATAAGATAGCCGGTTGTCTTCCGCTGTGCCTCCGGATCCGGGTTTGCCAGGTTGATGAAGTACGGCGCGTGGAGGGACAGGGCAATCCCCGCCTCCCGGGCCTTCTCTCCGGTCAGTCGGGCCATGCCGTCTCCCACCCGGACGCCCTGGCCGCACTGATACTCATAGCAGTCCAGCCCCAGATCTCTCAGCCAGGCCGGCGCCTCCGACGAGGATTTCCCGGGGAAACTGTCCGGATTACCGGCGGGCCCAAACTGTGCGCTCACCTGTGATTCCTCCTTCTGCCCAGCAGGCGGAACGGGGTCTCCGCCCAGTAGCGGAGATACCGGCCCGGATTGCCTGCCAGCTCGATGGGCTCAATCAGACAGGATCTGATCCCGGCCAGGTTGGCGCCTAGCACATCCGTGAAAATCTGATCCCCCACCATCAGCGTCTCCTCCGGACGCCGCCCCGTCCGATCCAGCGCGGCGCGGAACCCGCCCGTCTTCGGTTTCCCGGAGTGGCTCAGATACGGCACGCCCAGGCTGTCCGAGAAGATCTGCGCACGGGTCGGCTTCCGGCTGTTCGACAGGATGAACAGCTCCGCGCCGTGGGCGCGCAAATCGTCCAGCCAGCCGCGCAGCGGCTCATCCGGCTCCGGCTGTCCGTATTTTGCCAGGGTGTTGTCCAGATCCGCCAGAACCAGGGTAATCCCGTGATCCGCGAGGAGCGGACCGGACAGCTCGTATACACTGCGGCAGACCCCGCAGGGGATGAGGGAAAAAGACATAGATACCTCCAGGGCCGGGCGTGCGGCGTTTCACTCCCAGTCTTCGATGACGATCTCCAGTTTGGGCGCCTCTTCCGCGGCCTTCGCCAGATACGCCGCGGCGAGCTTCGCCGTCACCTCGGCGCCTTTCGCGAGCCTGTCCTCCACCCGGGCGAAGTCCCTGACAAAGCGCTCCGAGGAGAGACTGAGATCCTCCGGATCCGGCGCGGCGTTGCTGATGGTGCGCTCCTGCTCCAGAACGACGGTACCGTCTTTCCGTTTAAACCGCGCCACAAACTCCAGATCCAGCATCTCCGGCTTCTTTCCGGGCTTCTTCGTCTCCGGCACCGCGGAACACTCTTCCTTTGTTTTCCCGACGGCAAATGTCGCTTTCTCCACCCGTTTTGCCATTGCCGCAACCCACTCCTTTTCCTCGTCCGTGATTTCATCCGGTTCCTCTTCCGAATTCCGGTCCCGCTCCCGGATCGCTCTCCATACCGTCCGGATGTCGGTATTCAGGGTGTCCGCCAGGAGTCTGACCGTCCAGTGCGGATAGCCCTCCGGCGGCTTTGTATGGAGCAGGCCCGTGATCCCCAGGTCAATCCGGCTCTCCGTCTTTTCCGGCATTTTGTCTCTCACGGTCTTGTTGTACAGCCCGGCAATGCCAAACTGCCCGTACTCCCGTCTCCATCTGGCGACCGTACCGGCTTTCAGGGCGTATTGCGCGGCGATGTCCCCGTCCGACTTCCCGCCGGCGCTCTCCAGAATCACCGCCGCCCGCATGGCGAGTTTCGGCCTGGTCTCATCCGCGGCCAGCCTGCGCAGCTCGGCCTCCTCGGACGGAGAGCACAACACCGGTTCTCTCTTTCGCGCCATCTCGATCCCTCCCCTTCGTTTCACGGCAATATTGTACCGCAGATTCGAATCCCGTGCAATCCGCAGCGGGGAAAATGTCATCTTTCCCCGCTTCCCCGCACTCCGGCGCCAGGCCGGAATTCCACATCCCGGCGATCCGCGCCAGGCGCAAAAAAAGGAAGACCGCCGGCTTCCTTTTCCGAAACCGGCGATCCCTGGGACAAAGCGGGATTTCAGTAGTTCTGGCCGAGCAGCTCGAAATAGGCTCTGGGATGAGAACAGACGGGACAGACCTCGGGCGGCTCCTTGCCCACATGGACATGGCCGCAGTTGCGGCAGACCCAGATGACCTCCTCGCCGCGCTGGAACACCAGATTGTTCTCCAGGTTGCCCAGCAGAGTCAGAAAACGCTCCTCGTGCGTCTTCTCGATCCTGCCGACCTCTTCAAACAGGAACGCGAGATGGTCAAACCCCTCTTCCCTCGCGGTTTCCGCCATCTCTTTGTACATGGAGGTCCACTCCTCGTTCTCCCCCGCGGCTGCCGCCTTCAGGTTTTCCGGCGTGGTTCCGATCCCTCCCAGCGCCTTGAACCAGATTTCGGCATGCTCTTTCTCATTCGCCGCGGTCTCGGTGAAAATGGCGGCAATCTGCTCATAGCCCTCTTTCTTTGCCTTGCTTGCGAAGTAGGTGTACTTGTTGCGGGCCTGGGACTCACCGGCAAACGCGGTCCACAGATTCGCCTCGGTCCTGCTGCCTTTCAACTCCATGTTCACATCTCCTTTATCTGATTTCCGGGGATCTTCTCCCCAGCGATAGCATATCATATGGGCGGAGCTTTGGCAAGGAGGATTCTTCCCGGCGCCGCCCGGATTTCGCGGTTCGGGACAGGAAAAAACCGCAGCCTGAGCAGGCCGCGGGAATTTTTTGTCTGATTTGATAAATTATCCCTTGCGCAATCTTCTTCTCCATGGTATACTGCCCCACGGCCGCATGGCAGGGCGGAACCCAACCGGTACCACATGAACAACCTGAGGAGGAGAGCCAATGTATATTCGCCGTTCCAGGAGACGCAACGGAGTCCACCTGAGTATTATCGACGCCTACTGGGATCCGGAAATCAAGAATTCCAGACAGATTACAGTGAAAAGCCTCGGAACCCTGGAGGATCTGGCCAAAATCCATCCGGATCCGGAGGCATACGCCCAGCAGGTTCTGGAGGAGCTGGAGGCGGAGAAAGCCGCCGCCACGGAGTATCACCACACGGTGAATCTCCAGGAAAAGCATAAGAAGATCGGGGACGGCAGCGACATCCCGGTCTACAGCGACGAGATCAAAAATGTCGGGTACGGAGTCCTGAAGCGGGTGTACCTGGATCTGAGACTCGACAAGTTCTGGGCGTGGAAATCACGGGACTGGGACGCGAACTACAGCCCGGATCAGATCTTCCGCCTGCTGGTCTTCGGACGCCTGCTGTTTCCCGGCTCACTGGCGCAGATCTACGAGAAGCGGAACTGGCTCTTCGAGCCCATTGACGACTTCTCCCCCGGCGAGGTCTGTCACTGCCTGGAACTCATCGCGCAGAACCAGGACGCCATCCAGGAGTGGACATTCAGGATGTCCCGATCCATCGCACCGGGAGATCTCTCACTGACTTACCTCTACCGCACGGACTTCCGTTTCGGCACACCCCGGCCGGGCGCCGGCCTGCCGGAGGACAGCGGAGACGCGGCGGAGCGGGAAACGGGAAAAGAGCCGGGGCAGGAAGCCGTCACCGGGATGGCGCTGCTTACGGATCAAAACGGCATTCCTCTGGGGTTTGACCTGATTCACGGCGGGGAATCCGAAAAAGTTTCCATCCTGAACCGTCTGCGGGAGGTCTGCCCCGGCGCGAGAACCATTCTCGTGGCGGACGGCGGGCCGGGCGCCCTGGATCATCTCTGCCCTGCGGACGCGGAACTCCTGGCGGAGAGCGGCGGACGGTGCGGCTACCTTTTCCGGGAAACCGCCGTCGGACAGGATGAGGAACTGAGAAACTGGATCCTGGACGAACAGGGATATCACACCGCCCGGATTGACCGGAAGAAAGTGCCGGCGGATCTGGATGAGGATCCGGGCGGGCCGGATCAGGGGAAGCGGCTCAAATTCATCCACAAATCCAGGATGGCGAAGTGCAGTGTTCCGGTAAATCCCGCGGCTGCCGGCGGAACGGCGCGTCAGACCCCGGTTGTCCTGGATCAGAAGCAGGTGGTGTACTATTCCGGCCAATTTGCCCGGCGTCAGAAGCGGCAGAGAGACGCTCTGGTCGCACGGGCCGCGGATCTGATCGCCCACCCGGAAAAATACAACAGGATAACCGCCGCCGGAGCCGACGCCTATGTTCTCAATCTGTCTTTTGACGACCGCGGAAATGTGTTGGAGAGCGCGGCAATGTCCCTGGACGAGGAAAAAATCCGGGAAGAAGCGCGGCTTGACGGATACTGCGTCATCAGGAGCAGCGAACTGAGGATGTCTGACTGGGAGCTCAGAACCGCCTGTTCCGGGCTGAACGAGACCGCCCGTGCCTTTCGCGGCGCGGATCGCGATTTCGACGCCTGTCCGGCGTCCGCGCAAACCGGCAGCCGAGTTGACGCCCTCTTTACCGTCCGGTATATCGCGCTGCTGATTCTCCGGCTGCTCCAGTTCCGGCTCCAGGGGCGCTACCCCGCGGAGCGCATCCTCCAGTCTCTGCGCAGCTATGTCTGTGACCCGATCAGTGAGAACCTGTTCAAATTCCCGTATTACGACGGCATCCTGGAGTCCTGCGAAAAGGCCCTGGATCTGGAGCTCGACCGTGTCTACCTCAAGCGGAATGAGGTCCGGAAATTACTGCGGTACTGAGCTCACGCCTGACGCGTCTTCCGGTTTTTTGACCCTTTCGGCCTGCCGGGGCCCCTGTGGGTCACACCGGCCTCTTCCGCGTGAACCGGAAATTGATGGAAGGGATCCGGCTGATCGGATGCCATCCTCCGGTTTTCCTCCTCCGCGATCCGATCCAGATCGCCGGCGAGCACCCCGCAGGCTTTCATGAACTCCAGCTGCTCCCGGCTTTCCATGTGGAGGGCAAAATATTCTCCGCCGCCGTTCAGGGACATGCAGATCCCGTTCATCTCCTGGATCGTCCCGTCTGTGGACAGGCCCATCCTGTGGCAGATTTGCCCGATCGCGTGCTTCACGATCGCCGCTGCGAACGCCAGGGTGAGTTGCGCCTCGAGTTCTCCCGTATCGTGCGGTTTCGCGGTTCCGGCGCCGGCATGGTCTTTTAAGAGGGAAAACAATTCCTCCGAACCGTCCCTGAGCGCGTAGATCTCATGGGCCTCCCCGGCCGTCAGGTTCCGGGAGGAGGCCAGACAGGTGAACCCTTTACGGTCTCCCGTCTCCTGCACCTTTTTATTGTCCACGCGGACGGTACTCTTCCCCGCTGACCTGGCGATGGCCATACACTCCTGGAACTCTTCCGGAACCGACGCGTTCTCTCCCCGATCCAGTTCGCGCTGAAGCCCTGCCGCGGCACGGGACACCTCCTGAAACCATCTCTCCTGGCGATCCATGCCCGCGCAGTCGCAGATCAGG
>CAYRAG010000003.1:52203-64498 GCA_964422185.1 uncultured Oscillospiraceae bacterium | reverse complement strand
CCGCTCCGCTCGAACCGATCCAGCACATCCTCCGCGGCCAGTCCGCCATCGAGGATCACCCCGCGGGTCCGGATATCCAGGGCCCTGAGCCATCCCGCCATCTCCGCCGCGGCGGTGCAGTCTGCGCGGCCGTCCCGGCGGATGGAGAGGGCGACGGGATCCCCGGTTTCGCTGTCCACCGCATACAGGAAACTGACGGCATGGCCGCCCGGGTGTGATGGTGCGCGGTCTGACTGTCTCACCTGGAATCCGTCCATCACAATCCATACTTCCCGGGTCTTCCGTTCCCCGCATTTCCCCGCCCACCGTTTCATGAACCGGGAGCTCCGCTCCGCGGTGACTTCCCTGCTGACCAGGCCGGGAAGTTCTGCGGGTTCCGGAAGATTCGCGGAAAAGAGCAGCTGATCCCCCATTCTTGAGGGAAACCGTTCGAGATCCCAGGAGCGGTGCAGGATAGCGTACATGGACAGATCAAGGATCAAATCTGCGTTCTCCATCCCGTAGGATTCGGCCAGCGCCTCGTACAGGCCGTTTTTCTCCACCAGAGAGAGAACCGCCGCGTACAGGCCCACCCTCTTCGTCTGCCGGGGAAACCTCCCCCCGGAGGCCGCCTCAAACCGCGCGGGATAGCGCAGCCGGAAGTTGTGATTGGGATGCATCTGTCCCTCTCCGATGGAGCGCCCGATGACCGTGTGTTTTACCCGGTTATACTGTTTCTCCGGATCATACTCATTCCGGTCTTTCATGAACACCGAGCTGTCGTTCCGCACATACGCGCCATCCGGGATTTCCACCACAATGTCTTTATAAATCGGCATGGGATTCGCCTCACTTATTAGTATTTTCAATACTAATATGGCAGCGCGAATCCCCTTTTTTGTCAACTCCGGATCCGCACTGCCTCCCGTATTTTTCCGGGACAGATCTGTTGCCCCCCGCGCTGCCGTGCGACCTGGCGGAGGAATCAGGGCACGCCGTCACTCTCCGCCCGGGATCTATTGAAACCCCCGTATGACATAATTCCAACCTTCGCAGGGGCCAGGATATTCAATATCGACAGATCCTGTCCTGTCGTCCTCCGCTGCCGGGAGAGCGGAGGGTTCAGGGGTATCCGAGACACACTTCAGCTCCGGTGTGCCTGGAGCCGCGGACGGCGAAATCAGGCGGATCACCGTCTGGATATCCATCAGCGGGTTCCCCGCCCAGGTCTTCGAGAGGAAGCAGAACAGACTGTGCACCACCCTGTTCCACCTGATGGTGCAGGGCGGGATGTGCGATACATGCACCTCTATCCCCGCTTCTTCCGCAAACTGGGCCAGCGCGTATTTCCACAACCGGGTGCGCCAGTCGTTTCCGCCTCCCCCGCCGCAGTTGAGGTACAGCCTTTTCGCCCCTGGAAATGTGGGTTTTCCCAGGATATTCCACCATCGGCGGATACTTTCCACCGCGAATGCGCCCGAATCGCAGCCGGTTCCCAGGTCCACAAAACATGTCGCGGGATTGACCGGGTACACGCCATACGGCGCAGCTTTTCCCGGTTCCGGGAAGGCAGACTCGCCATCCGGATCCTGCGGCGGCTGCCCGGTTTTGCCGCAATCCCGGCAATCGCTCACCAGTTCACTCTTTCCGGTGTCCATCGCAATGACCGGGTCTCCCTCCGCAAGGAACGACCGCGCCGTTTCGTTGATGAAGGAAAACTGGGCGTCCCAGCGCCGGCGGCCGGCCTGTTTCTTCGGATTCGGCGGTTTGCGGTAGCCGAGTTCCTCCAGTGCGCGGGACACCACATCCTTGCCGGCTTCGAGATGGAATTCGCTTTTCAGGAGAGCTGAGATCTCGCGAAGACTGAGGGATGTCCAGGAAAGCGCCTCCTGAGGATCTCCGCAGTCGTCGTGCGCAAGGATGGCTTCTATGCACGGATAGAGATCCGGTACCTTTTCGCGGACGGATTTTCTGCCGGCGCCGCGGCTTCGGACACGGCCCGGTTCCGGCGTGGGAGCGCCCGCTTCCCACTCCCTGATGCCGGAGCGTATTGTCCTGGCATCCATGTGGGTGATGGCGCTGACCAGCCTGATCCCGCCGTATCCATACCCCCTGGCCGCACAGCCGGCCAGGATTCTCCGCTGCCGTTCATCCAGCAGTTCCGGCATCTCCTCGAGAATCAGCGTCAGCGCGCGCAAACCCCTGTCCACTTCCTCTGCCATGGGTGAGAGCCTCCTCATTTCCTGCGGGGCAATCTCCTGCCGCCGGTTTCAGACCGCCCCGCGCCGTATCCGCGTTCCGCCCGGCTTCTCTCTTTCGCGCCCCGCGCACGGGTCGTACTTCGCCCCCGCAGGGCAGCGGGAAGCCGTTACCGCCCCCGGTTCCGCCCTCCTTTTTTTCCGGGTGCACTCCCTTTCTTTCGCGCTCCGGAGGAGCCGCGCCGGTTCTCCTGCCGGCCGGCAGCCGCGTTCCGTGCGCCGCCTGTCCCCGTCCGATCCGGGCGGATCAGGCACCCGCGCCCGAAGCCGATCAGATCCTCTCTGCCCGCCGCGTGCAGCGCCTCCAGAACCAGGCTCCGGTTTTTCGGATCCCGCCACTGCAGCAGCGCACGCTGGAGCGACTTCTCTTTCTGCGTCCTGGGCACGAAGACCGGCTTCATGGTGCGGGGATCCAGGCCGGTGTAGTACATGCAGGTGGACAGGGTGCCGGGCGTGGGATAGAAGTCCTGTACCTGCTCCGGCTGCACGCCGGTCCGGTTCAGCCACTCCGCCAGCGCCACCGCGTCGTTCAGGGTGCAGCCGGGATGGGAGGACATGAGATAGGGCACCAGGAACTGCTTTTTCCCGTATCTCCCGTTTAAGCGCTCATATTTTTCCCGGAAGCGCTCGTAGACGGCAATGTGCGGTTTGCCCATACAGTCCAGCACCTCGTCCACGCAGTGCTCCGGGGCCACCTTGAGCTGCCCGCTGATGTGGTATTTCACCAGATCGGAGAAAAACGCGCCGTCCGGATCCCGCATCAGGTAGTCGTAGCGGATTCCGGAGCGGATGAAAATCTTCTTCACGCCCGGGATGGCGCGCAGTCTGCGGAGCAGGCGGAGATAGTCCGAGTGATCCGCGTCCAGGCGGGGGCAGGGCTCCGGCGCCAGACAGCTGCGGCGGCGGCAGGCGCCCCGCTCCATCTGCTCCCGGCACGCCGGGTGGCGGAAATTGGCGGTGGGGCCGCCCACATCGTGAATGTAGCCCTTGAAGCCCGGGTGTCTGGTCAGCGCCTCCACCTCCCGAACCACGCTCTCCTGGCTCCGGGAGGTGACGATCCGCCCCTGGTGGAACGCCAGGGAGCAGAAGTTGCACGCGCCGAAACAACCCCGGTTGTGGGTGACGGAAAACCGGACCTCCTCAATGGCCGGAACGCCGCCCTGCCCGTCGTACATGGGGTGCGCCTCCCGGACATAGGGCAGCTCCGCGACGAAGTCCAGCTCTGACCGCGTCAGCGGCGCGGCCGGCGGGTTGACCACCAGGACGCGGTTCCCGTGGCGCTGGATCACGGCTCTGCCCCGGACGGGGTCATGCTCTTCGTACTGGATCATGGCGGCTCTCGCGTAGGACCGCTTCTCCGCGCTGACCTCCTCGAACGATGGGCACTCCACATACGGGAATGAGCACTGAGCACATTCTCTGGCGGCAAAGCAGGTGCCGCGCACATCCGTGATGGAGCCCACCGGCTCCCCGGCCGCCAGCCGGGAGGCAATCTGCAGCGTGGCCGTCTCCCCCATGCCGTAGCACAGCAAATCCGCCTGGGCGTCGAAGAGGACGGACCGGCGGACTTTGTCGTCCCAGTAGTCATAGTGGGCGAACCGGCGCAGGGACGCCTCCAGGCCGCCGATGATCACGGGGATATTCCCAAACGCCTCCCGCACGCGGTTGGCGTAGACGATGACCGCCCGATCCGGGCGCAGGCCGGCCTTTCGTCCGGGGGAGTACGCGTCGTCGTGGCGCCGCTTTTTCGCGGCGGTGTAGTGCGCCACCATGGAGTCCAGGTTCCCGCCGGAGATCAGCACGCCAAGGCGGGGTCTGCCGAGAGCGGTAAACGGGGCCGCGCTGTGCCAGTCCGGCTGGGCCAGCACGCCGACGCGGTAGCCCGCGGACTCCAGAAGACGGCCGATGACCGCCGCGCCGAACGAGGGGTGATCCACATAGGCGTCCGCGGTGATGAGCAGGAAATCGCAGCAGTCCCACCCGCGTGCGGCCATGTCCTCCCGGGATACCGGCAGAAACAGTCCGCGGTCAAATCCCATGGCGGCTCTCCCCTCCCGTCTGCGCCTGTCGTCACAGGTCGTGGTATCCGATGTACTTCTCCATGATATCCAGCGGCACCGGACTGGCGGGATCCTCGCCCACTTTCCGGAACCCGTGGCTCAGATAGAACTTCTGCGCCACGGCGTTCTCCGGCGCGCAGCGCAGGCGCAGAACCTCCCTGCCCAGCGCCCGGAACCGGGACACCGCCTCGCCAAGCAGCTGGATGCCCAGCCCGCGGCCGCGGCCCTCCGGCGTCATGTAATAAAACGGAATCCAGCCCGCCTGCTCCCGGGCATCCCGGCGGAAATCCAGCTGCAGGATGCCCATCACCTGGCCGTCCAGCATCGCGCAGGATATCCCGTGCGGATCCTCCCTTGCGTTGCGCAGCGCGGCCTCATAGAACGCCTGTCCGTCAAAGTGATCCATGCTGCCGTGAGAGGCCACCCAGGCCTCCCGGCGGCACTGGCGGTAGAACTCCCCCTCCGTCTCCATATCCAGGGGCCGGAACCACATATTCGCGTCCAGCAGGGCGTCTTTCTGGCTCTTCCACCACCGCTGCCCGTAGAAAGTGGACAGCTCATTGGACAGGTGGGAGGCGTCGCTGTCGTGGACTACCGTGACCCGGTCCCCGTCCACCGTGAGACACGCCACTCCGGTGTTGTCCGAGTGGGGCACGGATTTCATCTCCTCGATGGGCCGCCCGTGGCAGTAATTCAACACCGCACGGATGGCCATGCCGTGGCAGAAGATCGCCACCGTCTGATCCGGATGGCCCGCGGCGATCTCCCGGATGGAGGACCACACGCGGCGGAGCACCGTCTGGAAACTCTCACAGCCGGGCACGGTGGAGCCCCAGGACGGGTCGCCGGCCATAAAGGTTCTCAGAGACGGCAGATCCCGCCTGGCCACCTCGCCCCAGGGCAGATCCTCCCATTCGCCCATACCGGCCTCCCGCAGGCCGGGCGTGGTGTGCAGCGTCAGGCCTTTCGGCCGGTACACCGCCTGGGCGGTGGCCATGGTGCGGTACATGTCGCTGGAGTACACCGCGTCCACCGGGACGGTCTGGAACCGCCGCTCCAGCGCGGCAATCTGGCGCCAGCCCTTCTCGGTCACCCTGGAATTATACCAGCCATGAACCCGCCGGTAGAGGTTTCCCTCCGCCTCCGCATGACGGACGAGATAGATGGTTGTCATGTGATCATTCGCTTCTTTCCGTGTCGATGGGCTGCGACGGCCAGGCCTCCACAGCGCCTGTCAGATCAGAGATACGGGCAAGCCCCTGGGCGGCCGCGATTTCACGCAGCCCGTCCCGGACTTTCAGGGGCGCCATGGGATCCGCGAAGCAGGCGGTGCCCACCGCCACGGCGGAGGCGCCGGCCAGCATCATCTCCGCCGCGTCCGCGCCGCTGGCGATCCCGCCCATCCCCAGCACGGGGATTTTCACGGCGCGGGACACCTCCCACACCATGCGCACCGCCACCGGCAGCACGGCCGGGCCGGACAGGCCGCCGGTATTCATCTTCAGGATCGGCCGCCTGGTTTTCCAGTCAATCCGCATTCCCCGGATGGTGTTGATCAGGGAAACCGCGTCCGCGCCGGCGTCCTCCGCCGCCCGGGCGATTTCCGCGATGTCCGTCACATTGGGGGACAGCTTCACCATGACGGGCACCTGGCCCGCGTGCTTCTTCGCCTCCCGGGTGACCTCCGCGGCGAGCTCCGGCCTTGTTCCGAAAGTGAGACCGCCGGCATTCACATTGGGACAGGAGATGTTGACCTCGATCATATCCACCCCCGCCCCGGCGAGCCTGCCGCACAGGATCCCGTACTCCTCCGGCGTACTGCCGGAGATGTTGGCGATCACTTTCACCTCATACTGCCGCAGAAACGGGAGCTCCTCGGAAAGAAAGGCGTCCACGCCGGGATTCTGCAGCCCGACGGAATTGAGGATGCCCATGGGCGTCTCCGCGATGCGGGGCGACGGATTTCCCTCCCTCGGGCGGAGGGTGAGCCCCTTGGCGCAGATCCCGCCCAGTTCGCTTAAATCGTAGAATCTGGCATACTCCCGGCCGAAACCGAATGTGCCGGACGCCACGACCACCGGGTTTTTCATCTCCATCCCGGCCAGCGTGACACGCATATCCACATCAGGCATCCCAGTCCACCTCCTCCGCGGGGAAGACGGGTCCGTCGCTGCAGACTTTCTTCCGGCTGCCGTCCGCCATATCGCAGGCGCACACCAGGCACGCGCCCACCCCGCAGCCCATCCGCTCCTCCATGGACACCAGGCAGGGGATGCCCGCCTCTTTCGCGACCGCCGCCACACTCCTGAGCATGGGCCTCGGGCCGCACGCCAGCACCGCGTCATAGCCGCTGTCCCGCTCCAGGGTGCTGCGCATCAGCGCGTCCACAAAGCCGTGGTAGCCGAGGGAGCCGTCATCCGTGGCAATCTGCACGGACGCGCCGGCGGCGCGGAAATCCCCGGCCAGCATGGCGTACTGCGCGGAGCGGAACCCGAGGATGGCGGCGGCGTTTCCGCTCACCGCGGCGCAGCCCAGAAGCGGGGGTACGCCGATGCCGCCGCCCACCAGCAGGCAGCGCTCGCCCAGCCGGACCGGGAACCCGTTTCCCAGCGGCCCCAGCACATCCAGAACCTCGCCTTTCCGCCGCCGCGCCAGCCAGGCGGTGCCTTCCCCCCGGACCTCAAACACGACACGCAGCAGCATGCCCTCCGGCTGCGTCTGCCAGTGGCAGATAGACAGCGGCCGCCGTAAAAGCCGGCCCTCCCCGCACCGGATATGGAGGAACTGGCCGCAGTGGATCTCCTCCATCATCGCGCCGGCCAGCAGCGTCATGGAGATGGCGTGCGGGTTGAGTTTCCCGATCTCCAGGATCCGGCACTCCATTGGTACCGCCATACGGTCACACCCCGTTCTGTATGAAATCTCCCCGTCCGGTCACACGATGGCCACGCACTGCCTGATGTCGTCGCGCATCGCGAGGGCGGCGTTTCTGGCCGCCTCCTGGTAGTCCCGTCCGTCCCCGCCCGTGACTTTCCACGCGCACATGATGGATCGGGACGCGTTGATAATCGCCCCGTGCCCGAATTTGTCGAACGCGAAGCGCACATCGCTGGCGCCGGCGCCCTGGGCACCGTAGCCGGGCACCAGGAAGAAAGTGTGCTCCAGACGGCGGCGCAGCTCCCGCAGATCCGAGGGATAGGTGGCGCCCACCACCGCGCCGACGGCGTTGTAGTCGTACTTTCCTCTCGTGCCCTTGCCCAGGCGCTGGGCGAGGTCGCCCATCACCTGATACACCAGCCGGTCTCCCGCCACCAGATCCTGCAGCTCCACGGAGCTGGGATTGGAGGTCTTCACCAGCATGAACACGCACTTGTCCTCCGCCTTGCACACGCTGAGAAACGGGTTGATGGCGTCTGAGCCCATATAGCCGTTCAGGGTGACACAGTCCGCGTCGAAAGTCTTCACCGCTTTCCCGTCCAGATTCACCCCGCCCAGCCAGGCCTCCGCGTACGCGGTGGCGGTCGTGCCGATGTCGCCCCGCTTCACATCCGCGATGACAAACAGACCCCTGGATTTGGCGTAACGGATGGTGCGCTCGAGCATCTCCATCCCCTGCCAGCCCAGATTCTCATAGTAGGCGGACTGCGGCTTCACCGCCGGCACGATATCGCACAGCGCGTCGATCAGCCCGCAGTTAAACTGGTAGATCGCCTCCACCGCGGCTTTCAAAGGGTCTTTGTATGTTTCGGCGCACTCCCGGCGGATGTGCTCCGGCACATAATCCAGCCTGGCGTCCAGCCCGGCCACGGTGGGATTCTTCATTTCCCGGATTTTATCCTGTAAGACATCAAATGACATGGTACTCTCTCCTCGCAATACAGACCCGGTTCAAACATGCGGGCCCGGCTCACGCCTCCTGGTAGATGACCTTTCCCCCGACAATGGTATACTTCACCCGGCCCCTGACCCGCCGGCCGGCGAAGGGGGTGTTGTGCCCTTTCGACACGAACTGATCCGGGTCAATCACCCACTCCTCGTTCTCGTCAAAGATGGTGATATCCGCGTCCGCGCCAATCCCGAGCCGGCCCCTGTTCAGCCCCAGGATCCCCGCCGGATTGACCGTCATTTTCTCGATCAGATCCACCAGCGTCATCTTGCCGCTGTGGTAGAGCTCCGTCAGGGTGACGGCGAGGGAGGTCTCCAGTCCCACCATGCCGCTGGGCGCCTTTCCCAGGGGCCGGGACTTCTCCTCCGCGGAGTGGGGCGCGTGATCCGTGGCGATGGCGTCAATCGTGCCGTCCATCAGGCCGGTGATGATGCCGTCCACATCCCGCTCCGTGCGCAGCGGCGGGTTGACCTGCGCCAGCGCCCGCTGTTCCAGCACCTCGTCCTCCGTGAGGGTGAAGTACTGCGGACAGGTCTCGCAGGTGATGGGGACACCCCGCTCTTTCATCTTCCGGATGATATCCACGGACTTCGCGGTGGAGACATGGCAGATATGCACCCGGCCGCCGGTCTCCTCGGAGAGCATGGCGTCCCGCATGACCATCAGCTCCTCCGCGATGGCGGGCCGCCCCTCCATCCACAGCTGGCGGGAGATGCGCCCCTCGTTCACCGCCCGGCCGTCCACCATGCTCGCGTCCTCGCAGTGGGAGAGGATGGGGATATTGTACAGCTGCGCCCGGATCAGCGCGTCCCGCATCAGATTCGCGTTCTGCACCGGCATTCCGTCGTCGGACAGCGCCACCGCCCCGGCCTCTCTGAGCGCCTTGGCGTCCGTGAGCGTCTCGCCTTTCTCCCCCACGGACACCGCGCCAATCGGCCACACATGGACGCCGCAGGACTCCGCGGCCTTCCGGCCGATGAAACGCACCATCTCCGGCGTATCCACCACCGGGCTGGTATTGGGCATGCAGGCCACGGAGGTAAACCCGCCCCGGGCCGCGGCGAGGGTGCCGGTCTCGATGGTCTCCTTGTACTCGTAGCCCGGCTCCCGGAGATGGACATGCATATCCACCAGGCCGGCGCAGACCGTCAGGCCGGAGGCGTCAATGACGCGGTCCGCCTGGGTGTCGATGGAACTGCCGATCTGCACCACCCTGCCGTCCTCCACCAGCAGATCCAGCACACCGCCGATCCCGCCCACCGGGCTGACCAGTTTCCCGTTTCGAATCAAAAGCTTCATGTGTCGGCGCACAGCCGCCCCCGTTGGCGGAAGGCGCTTTCACTCCTTTCCGAAGATAGTACTCACGGCCTGGAACAGGCCGGTGAACTCTGATTTTGTCTGAACCGCTCCGGCACAAATCCCGGACAGAGCCGGAGAGGAGATCCGCGGAATGGCCGCGCCGCTCCCGCCGCTATTGTATCATGGATGGGATCCGCGTGACAACAGGGAAAAGCGGATCCGCCGCGGCGGTTTTCCGGGCATGTCCCCTTTTTTCCGCAGTCCGCGGCGGAGGCCCCGTGTGTGCTGCCGGAAAAAACGCTTGACACGGGCGGGAAAAAGTGGTAACCTGAAGCCACAAGTGAATGAACTCCGAGCAAAAGCGGCTAAAGGTTCCCTGACCCATGCCGCTGCGCCGAAGCCAAGTGCTTCCACGGCAGCACCCGAAAGGTGGCCGCCTTCCGTTATTTGAAAAGGAGTTCCTGACGACGCGAGGCGCGGGAACTGTCTTATGGTGACGGTTCCCGTATTTTTCATTCATGCTCCGAGCAAAAGCGGCTAAAGGCCCTGGCCCACGCCGCTGCGCCGGGACACCCGCCCCTCCGGGCGCGGCCGTGTCCCCAGAGTGCGCCTGGAAACGGGCCCGCTTTCCGTATTGAGAAGGAGCTCTCCCGGGCGGACTGCCGATCCGGAGGGCTGCTGTACTGCAGTCCTCTTTTTTGTTCCGCCCGGCGGTGTTCCGGATATTACCATGAAAAGGAGAATGTCCCATGAAAAAACTGATTTCCCTGCTGATGTGCGCGGCGCTGGGGCTCACCCTCGCCGCCTGCGGCGGCGGCTCGTCCGAGTCCGCATCCCCCGCCCCCTCCGGGAGCGCTCCCGCCAGTCCTTCCGGGAGCGCTCCCGCCAGTCCCTCCGGGAGCGCTCCCGCCAGTCCCTCAGAGAGCGCCGGCCCCTCCGCGGAACCGGTGGAGCTGATCGTCTTCGCCGCCGCCTCCATGACGGAAACCCTGACGGAGATCGCGGATCTGTACAGGGATGTCGCGCCCAATGTCACGCTGGTTTACAACTTTGACTCCTCCGGCACCCTCCGGGATCAGATCAGGGAGGGCGCGGACTGCGACCTGTTCATCTCCGCCGCCCTGAGCCAGATGAACGACCTGGACGCGTCCCAAAACGGCGGCGAGGCGGACTTTGTGCGCCAGGACACCCGCGTCAATCTGCTGGAGAACAGGGTGGCGCTCGCCGTGCCGGACGGCAATCCGGCCGGCATTGCGTCGTTCCAGGACCTGACCACGGACAAGGTGTCCCTCCTGGCGATCGGCAACTCCGATGTCCCCGTCGGGGCATATACTCTGGAGATCCTGGAGTATCTCGGCACCAGCGCGGAGGAGCTGGAGAGCCAGGGAAAACTGACCTACGGAAGCAATGTGAAAGAGGTCACCACCCAGGTGAAAGAGGGCGCGGCTGACGCCGGCGTCATCTACGCCACCGACGCGTTCTCCGCCGACCTGACGGTGGTGGATACCGCCACCGGGGAGATGTGCAGCCAGGTGATCTACCCCGCCGCCGTGCTGAATTCCTCCGCGCACCCGGACGAGGCGCAGGCGTTCCTGGACTATCTCAAAACGGAGGACGCCATGGCGGTGTTTGAGGCCGTGGGCTTCTCCCCCGCCCCGTAATCCGGAACGCAGGCCGGGGCGGGAAACCGTGCGCCGCCCCATACGCATACAGGGCAGCCGGAGCGTAATGCGGGTTCTCCCGCGCACCGCCCCGGCTGCCCTGCGGTTACTCCCGCTCCACCGACATATCCGTCAGCGTATCGGGCAGAATTTCCTCCGGCCGCCCGTCCGGCGCGATCCAGTCCCGGATCCTGTCCCCGGGCAGGACGACCGGCATTCTGTCGTGGATGGCGCACAGGGGCTCCGCCGCCTGTCTGGTGAGCACCGTGAACGACGGCAGGCCGTCCTCCAGACGGTACAGGCCCGCCAGCCACGCGGTTGCGCCGCCCCGCGGACGGAACCGGTATTTCTCTCCGACCCTTTTCCGGCCGTTCTCGTCCAGCGGATGCGACCACTCATAGTACCAGGAGGCGGGGACGACGCAGCGGCGCCGGGCCCAGGATTCCCGGAACGACGGCCTGACCGGCGCGGTCTCCAGCCGTGCGTTCACCAGCAGGGGCCCCGAGGGGATCAGGAAGCCCCACTTCATGGGGAATACCGCCTCCCCGCCGCGGCGATCCGGCGCGATGACCGGCGCCACGCTGGCCGGGCGGATCTCTCCGGAGACCAGGACAGGCGTCCCCGCGCCGGCAAACCGGGAGGCGAGCGGAGACTGGAGCGCCAGCGCGCCGATCTCCCTCATCTGCTCAGCGCCGTCGTCCACATAGTAGCGGGTACACACTCTCAGACACCTCAATTCCGTTTAGTGCGTGTCGATGCGCTCGATTTTGAAAATCACCGGCCTTGTGCCGTCCGGGCAGCAGCAGATCATCGTGTTCTCCTCCCGCATCCAGCCTTTCATGATGGACCCGCCCTGCAGGCCCGCGTAGATGTAGCGGGCAATGGCGTCCCACGCCTCGGAGCAGAACGGCATCTTCGGGCCGCCGGCGATGGTGTCCGGATCCGCCGTGGTCTTCACCAGCGTGTTGATCCCGCCGTGCCAGAAGTCATCGCGCTCCTCATTCCGCTCAAAGAGGAACTCGTCCCCGATGTGGTAGCAGGGGCACCCGCCGGACTGCGGATCCGCGCAGTACTGCGCCTGCAGCTCCGGATAGAGCTTTTTGTCGATGACCGTGACCTTTACACTGTGTTTCACTGTGAATCCCTCCTGTT
>CAYRAG010000003.1:0-52103 GCA_964422185.1 uncultured Oscillospiraceae bacterium | reverse complement strand
TTTTTGTCGATGACCGTGACCTTTACACTGTGTTTCACTGTGAATCCCTCCTGTTCTACCTGCGCGTGCGCACCGGACTCCTCAGGGAAGCCTGTGCCTCCCGCGGTACAACCCTCCTGTCATTCCCGCACGGGCGCACCGGGCTCCCGCCGGGAGAGAGTTTACCAGATCCGCCGGCCGCCGTCAAACGCGGGAAAGCGCTGTTTCACAAGCTAAAGTTGTCAAGATATGAACATTACAATATTTCCTCATTTTTCCGCTTTTTTTCTTGTCTTAAATCCTGGCCCCGTGCTATAATGACGGCGCAGGGGTGCGGATCCGCCTGTGTCTCCCCTGGCGCAGCGGGTTCTGAATCCCGTCAACGCGACCCTGATATGACCGGACTGCCGGCATCATGAGTATATGAAGGAGGAAATGGATCATGGACAATACCTGTTCTATCTGCGGCGGCAAACTGGACGCGCTCTTCCCCCTGCTGGGCGAGCATCCCCAGCACAAGATCTGCTCCACATGCAGTATCCAGAAGACCTATATCGTCGATGCCGCGAACCGGAACGATGCCGCGGCTTTTAAGGAAGCCGCAGACGCGTTCCGCGCCCGCACCTATGTCGGCACCTCCCCGGAAGTCAAGGCCGACATGGAAGTCATCATCAAGAGATTTGAGGGCATGCTGCTGGACGAGCCCCAGGACGCGCAGCCCGGCGACGAGGAGAACAGCGATATGCTCAATGTCCCCGTCACCCTGGGCGGGCAGATTGAGGGCCACAGGATCCTGAAGTACTGCGGCACCGTGGGCGCGAACGCCGTGATCCTGATTGACGCGCTGAAGCCGGGCCATGAGAGCTCCGTCCACATCGCCAAGCTGAATAACCGCCAGCAGATGCTCATCCAGGCCAAGGGACTGGGCGCCAACGCCCTGATCAACCACAAGGTGGATTATGTGACGCTGAACGACCGCTATCTTCTGGTGGCCAACTCCGCGGACGCGGTTCAGATCGACTGAGCCTGTCTCCGCGTCTCTCCGGGAAAAAACGCCTGCGGGATGCACCGTTGCGTGCGTCCCGCAGGCGTTTTCGTCTCCGTCTGTCCGGCCGGATTTACTCCTGCGTCGTCAGAACTTTCTTCAGGTGCGCGAACCGCGGCAGGGAGTTCTCCTTCGGCAGATCCGGCTCGCCCTGAATCAGGGGCAGGACATAGTCGATAAAGGGCTGCTCCACCCCGTTGCCGGCGGCGTTGATCCACTCGCGGGGCACTTTCTTCTCCACATTCGCGACCTCGGTCAGGCCGATGAGCTTCGGCCGGCAGACATAGCCGCCGTCCCGGCTGCACTCGAACGCCACCATCCGGTCGGTGATGCCGGAGATGGCGGACTCCACCGCGGTCTGGCCCGCCATGTACGCCTCGCTGATGTCGGTCTGGGACGCCAGGTGGGCGCCGCAGCGCTGGAGCAGGGAGAGCTCAATCCCGCGCACTTTCGCCCCGGTCTTCTTCTGGATGACATCCGCCAGCATCACGGCCAGACCGCCCAGCTGGGCGTGGCCGAAGCCGTCCGTGGCGGAGGTCTGCGCCTCGGACACGAAGCGGCCGTCCGGATAGTGAATGCCCTCGGAAGCGGCCACCAGGCACTTGCCCGTCCTGTTATAGATGTCCGTCACATCCGCCACGAACTGATCCATGTCGAAGTCCACCTCCGGCAGATAGACCAGATCCGGGCCGCAGCCGGTGAGATTCGCCAGAGCGGCCGCGCCGGCCAGCCAGCCCGCGTGGCGGCCCATAATCTCCACGACGGTGACCATGCCGGTGTCGTACACATGGGCGTCCTGCCACACCTCCGCGCAGGAGGTGGCGATGTACTTTGCCGCGGACGCGTAGCCCGGGCAGTGATCCGTGCCGTACAGGTCGTTGTCGATGGTCTTGGGAACCCCCATGATGCGGCACTCGTAGCCGACTTTCTGCATGTACTTCGAGATCTTGTTGCAGGTGTCCATGGAGTCGTTGCCGCCGTTATAGAAGAAGTAGCGGACATCGTATTTCCGGAAAATCTCCAGGATCCGCCGGTAGTCCGTGTCGTCCTGCTCCGGGTCGGCCAGCTTGTACCGGCAGGATCCCAGCGCGGAGGACGGGGTGTGGCTGAGAAGCGCGATCTCCGCGGGATCTTCCTTTCCCATGTCGTACAGCCTGTCGTCCAGAACTCCCCTGATGCCGTTCGCGGCGCCCAGCACTCTGGTAATGCAGTCCGCCTTCAGCGCCGTCTCAATCACGCCCTGCGCGCTGGCGTTGATCACCGCGGTGGGTCCGCCGGACTGCCCTAAAATACAGGCTCCCTTTAACTGACTCATCATGAATCTCTCCTTTTGTGAAAACTTTGAGATCTCCGGGAAGCCGCACGCTTCCCCTCCGCTGCGGATACGGTGTTGCATCGGATCGCGCACAGCGCGAATCTCCGCTCTCTGCCGCGATTGTATCACAACCCCTTGCAATTTTCAATGAAGAATGATATCTTTATGGGGAAACCGGAAGCAACTTTTGCCCGCCTGTCCCGCCGCGCCGCGGCGGCGCACAGAAATATTGGAAAGGAGCCATCTGTCATGCCTCTTGTCACCACAAAAGAAATGTTTGAAAAAGCCTACAGCGGCGGTTACGCCATAGGCGCCTTCAATGTGAACAATATGGAGATCGTCCAGGGCATCACCGAGGCGGCCAAAGAGGTCAACGCCCCGCTGATTCTCCAGGTCTCCAAGGGCGCCCGCGCCTACGCCAACCACACCTACCTGATCAAGCTGGTGGAGGCCGCCATCATCGAGACGGGCCTTCCCATCTGCCTGCATCTGGATCACGGCGACAGCTTCGAGCTGTGCAAGTCCTGCGTGGACGGCGGCTTCACCTCCGTCATGATCGACGCCAGCAGCAAGCCGTTCGCCGAGAACATCGAGATCACGAGGAAAGTTGTGGAGTACGCCCATGACCACGGGGTCGTGGTCGAGGCGGAGCTGGGCTCCCTCGCCGGCGTGGAGGACGAGGTGAAGGTCAAGGCGGAGGACTCCTCCTACACCAGGCCGGAAGAGGTCCAGGAGTTTGTGGAGAAGACCGGCTGCGACTCCCTGGCCATCGCCATCGGCACGAGCCACGGCGCCTACAAGTTCACGGCGGATCAGTGCACCCGGAATGAGCAGGGCATCCTGGTTCCGCCTCCGCTGCGCTTCGATATCCTGGAGGAGGTCTCCCGGCGCCTGCCCGGCTTCCCCATCGTGCTCCACGGCTCCTCCAGCGTGCCGCAGAACTTTGTGAAGATGATCAATGAAAACGGCGGACAGATGCCGGACGCGGTGGGCATCCCCGAGGAGCAGCTGCGCAAGGCCGCCTCCCTGTCCGTGTGCAAGATCAACATCGACTCCGACCTGCGTCTGGCGATGACCGCCACCATCCGCCAGTACTTCAATGAGCATCCCGATCACTTTGATCCCCGCCAGTACCTCAAGCCCGCCCGCGAGAACATCAAGCAGCTGGTCAAGCACAAGCTGGTGGATGTCCTGGGCTGCGCCGGCAAGGCGTGATCGGTCAGACACAATACACACAGCGTCCCGGAGGGTCTGTTCCGACTCCCCGGGACGCTGTGTTTTTTCACGCGGTCTCGTGTTCCGGCCTGTTGCCGGTGTACAGCTGATAGTACCGTCCCTTCTGCTCCAGAAGCTGCTCATGGTTGCCGCGCTCGATGATGCGGCCCTGCTCCAGCACCATGATGCAGTCGCTGTTGCGGATGGTGGACAGGCGGTGGGCGATGACAAAGGTGGTCCGCCCGGCCATGAGCTTGTCCATACCGTCCTGCACAATGCGCTCGGTTCTGGTGTCGATGGACGAGGTCGCCTCGTCCAGGATCAGAACCGGCGGATTCGCCACAGCGGCGCGGGCGATGGCCAGCAGCTGGCGCTGGCCCTGGCTCAGGCTGGCGCCGTCCCCGGTGAGGATGGTCTGGTAGCCCTGGGGCAGCCGGCGGATAAAGGGATCCGCGTTCGCCAGTTTTGCCGCGGCGATGACCTCCTCATCCGTGGCGTCCAGCCGCCCGAACCGGATATTCTCCATCACCGTGCCGGTGAACAGGTGGGTGTCCTGGAGCACGGCGCCCAGGGAGCGGCGCAGATCCGCCTTTCGGATCTTCCGGATGTCGATGCCGTCGTAGAGGATCTTCCCCTCCTGGATGTCATAGAAGCGGTTGATCAGGCTGGTAATGGTGGTCTTTCCGGCGCCGGTGGAGCCGACAAACGCGATCTTCTGGCCGGGCTGGGCGTACAGACTCACATCGTGCAGCACAATCTTATCGGGAATATAGCCGAAATCCACATGATCCAGAATCACACCGCCCTGAAGGGGCACATACTCCGCGGCGCCGTCCTCCCGGATGTGCTTCCACGCCCAGGTGCCGGTGCGCTTCTCGCTCTCGATCAGGTTCCCGTTCTCATCCTTCGCGGTGCGGACCAGGGTGATATCGCCCTCGTCCTTCTCCTCCTCCTCGTCCATGAGTTTGAAGATCCGATCCGCGCCGGCCAGGGCCATGACCACAAAGTTGAGCTGCTGGCTGATCTGGCCGATGGGATTGATCAGGCCGCGGTTGAGGGTGAGGTAGCTGACCAGCTTTCCGAGGGTGAAGCTCCAGAACCCGTTGAGCGCCATGGCGCCGCCGATGACGGCGCACACCACATAGCTGAGGTTGCCGATCTGCATGGAGACCGGCCCGAACGCGTTGGCGATCATGTTCGCTTTGGAGGCGGAGTCGAACAGCTGCTCATTGCGCCGGCGGAACTCCTCTTTCGTCTTCTCCTCGTGGCTGAACACCTTGACCACCTTCTGGCCGTCCATCATCTCCTCGATGTAGCCGTTCAGGGAGCCCAGATCCCGCTGCTGGCGCAGGAAGAAGTTTCCGCTGGCGCTCACCAGTTTCCGGGAGACAAGCACCAGCACGAGGATCACCAGAAGGGAGACAAAGGTGAGCGGCACATTCAGCGTGAGCATGCTGATCAGGGTTCCCACCATGGACACGGCGCTGTTGAGCATCTGGGGGATGGACTGGCTGATCATCTGGCGCAGGGTGTCGATATCGTTGGTGTACACGGACATAATGTCGCCGTGGGGGTGGGTGTCGAAATAGCGGACCGGCAGCTTCTCCATGTGCTGGAAGAGGTCGTCGCGCAGGTTGCGCAGCGTGCCCTGGGTCACGCGAACCAGGATAAACTGCTGGATGAAAGTGGCGACGGCCGCCAGGGCGCAGAAGATCGCCACCCGGATCATCTCATGGGCCAGAGGCGTGAAGTCCGGGTGCTCCACCAGGAGCAGGGGTTTGATAAAGTCATCGATCAGGGCCTGGATAAACATGACGGCCTGGAGCTGTCCGTAGACGCTGACAAAGGTGCAGACCACCACGATGATGACATGGGGCAGGTAGTGTTTCCCGATATAGCGCAGCAGGCGGGCCAGGAGCTGGAACGGGTGCTCCACATGGACCTTTGGTGCGCCGCGGCGCGCGCTCATTCCCGGCATCAGTCCTCACCCCCGTTCTCATCGAAGTCTCCGCCGTCCTGGGTCTGGGACAGGTAGACACTGCGGTAGATCTCATTGGTTTTGAGCAGTTCCTCATGGGTGCCGATGCCGTTGATGCAGCCGTCGTCCATGACGAGAATCCGATCCGCGTTCTGCACGCTGGAGATGCGCTGCGCGATGATCAGCTTCGTGGTGTCCGGGATCTCGGTGGCGAACGCCTCCCGGATCCTGGCGTCCGTGGCGGTATCCACCGCGCTGGTGGAGTCGTCCAGAATCAGGATCTTCGGCTTCTTCAGCAGAGCCCGGGCGATACACAGTCTCTGGCGCTGGCCGCCGGACAGGTTCGCGCCGCCCCGCTCGATGTGGGACTGGTAGCCGTCCGGCATTCTGGAGATGAACTCGTCCGCGCAGGCGAGCCGGCAGGCCCGGACGCACTCCTCCTCCGTGGCGTGCTCATCGCCCCAGCGCAGGTTCTCCAGCACCGTGCCGGAGAAGAGCACATTTTTCTGCAGCACGACGGAGACCTGGCTGCGCAGCGTGTCCAGATCATACTCCCGGACATCCCGGCCGCCCACACTCACGCTGCCCTCCGTCACATCGTACAGGCGGCTGATGAGGTTGACCAGGCTGGTCTTGCCGCTGCCGGTTCCGCCGATGATGCCCAGCGTCTCCCCGGATCGGATCTCCAGGCTGATATCCCGGAGCACCGGCGTTTCGCAGGTATTGTTGTACTGGAACGAGACATGGTCAAACCGGATGGAGCCGTCGGGCACATCATAGACGGGCTCGTCCGGATTGTGCAGCTCGCTCTCCTCCGTGAGCACCTCGTAGATCCGCTGCACGCTGGCGGTGGACATGACCACCATGACGAAGATCATGGAGACCATCGTCAGATTCATCAGGATCGCCATGCAGTACGACAGCAGGGAGGACAGCGCGCCGGTCGTCAGCTCGTTCTGGACGATCATCTTCGCGCCCATCCAGCTGATGAGCAGGACGCAGGCGTGGATGGTGGCGTTCATCAGCGGCTGGTTGTAGATGGTCTGAGTCTCCGCCCGGACAAAGATGTCATAGATGGCCTTGCTGGCCCGGAAGAGCTTGGATGTCTCAAAGTCCTCCCGGACATAGGCCTTTACCACCCGGATGCCGGACACATTCTCCTGGATGGAGGCGTTCAGGGCGTCGTATTTGGGAAACGCCTGTTTGAAGTAGCCCGTGGCTTTCCTCACGATCAGGAAGATCGCGATACCCAGCAGAATCACGGCGACCAGGTAAACGCTGGCCAGCCGGGGGCTGAGGAAGAACGCCATGATCATGGCCATAATCATGGACATGGGCGCCCGGACGAACATGCGCAGAATCATCATATACGCGTTCTGGATCGTGGTCACATCCGTGGTCAGGCGGGTGATCAGGCTGGAAGTGGAAAATTTGTCGATGCTGGCAAACGAGAAAGTCTGAATCTTATCAAAGATCGCCTGGCGCAGGTTTTTGGCGAACCCGGCGGACGCCCGGGCGCCGAACGCGCCGCCCAGCAGACCGGTGAGCAGCCCGAACAGCGCCATGACGATCATGATGCCGCCCATCACGAGGATGTGGTGGATGTCCCCTTTCTCCACGCCGTTGTCAATAATGGACGCCATGAGAAGGGGGATGATGATATCCACCAGCACCTCAAGGATCATGAAAACGGGGGTGAGGATGGAGTCCCGCTTATACTCCCCCACATGTTTCAACAGTGTTTTTATCATAGTATCGTCTCCTGGTTTCCGGCGCAGCACAGGGCGTTGCCGCGCAGCTTCCGCAGTGTCTCCCGGAACGCCTCCAGCTCCTCCTCCGGGATGCCCTGCCGAAGCTGCCGGTCGACCTCCATGACGACAGGCCTCATGCAGACCAGCACCTGCCTGCCCAGCGGGGTCAGCTCCAGCTTCTTCAGCCTGGCGTCGCAGTCCACGGACTGTCTGCGGATCAGTCCCTTCCCCTCCATTCTCTGGAGAATATTGGTCACGGTGGACCGCCCGATGTAAAACTCGGCCTCAATGTCCCGCTGATACACATCCTGGCCCTCCCGCTGCTCCAGGAAGCCCAGGATCCACCCGTGCATCACGGTCATCTCATCCAGACCGGTGGCGTGCATCCGTATCATGAAGTTGCGCATCATGAGATTGTCCAGCGTGCGGATCTCGTGCGCCAGAGGGATATACGGATCCAAGCTTTCTTCCCTTCTTTCGTTTTATATGAAACAGTTTCATAGAAAACATTATAGACCGCCGCCGCGATTTGTCAATAGGGAGTCTGACAATTCTCCCGGCAGACGGCCATGGCTGTGCCGCGGGGGTGGCATCCGGCGCCGGGCCGTCTGAAGGGTTATCCCCCTCCGCCCGGCACACCCGAAAAAAGAGGGGGCTCTGAGAGCCTCCTCTTTTCCCTCTGTCAGATCCGGGGCGCGCTTATTCGCCGGGTTCCGGCGGCTGCGTTGACTCCTCCGGGCCGGGGGAAACATCCGGGGACTGGGCGGGAGGAGGTGTGTCCGACTGGCCGGGCGCCGGGGACTCCGGGCTGTCCGTGGCCGGCGGTTCCGGGGTGCCGGGATCCGGGGTCTGCCCCGGCTGCGTCGGCTGCGCGGGCTGCGTCGGCTCCGTGGGCTGCGTGCCGGGATCCGCGGGCTCCGTGGGCTGCGTGCCGGGATCCGCGGGCGGCACGGCGGGATCCGTCACGCCCGGATTTGCGGTGGGCCAGGTGTTGGGATCCAGAATATTGAAGTTCGGGTCGTCCGTGGGCCAGGTGTTGGGATCCATGGGGTCGAACAGAGACGGGTCATAGGCGGGCACCGTCTCTGAGGTATGGACGGTGCACGGCCCCTGCTCCTCGGTGTAGGACAGCAGATAGATGCTGTCCCCCGCGCCCGCGCCGCCGACATTCTCGCGGTCGTAGTCCAGCAGGGCCACCGTGATGACGCTCTCCTCCGGGCAGAACTCCCCTGCCAGGTGGTACAGGCCGGTCTCATTGCCGTCCGCGTCCAGGATGGGATCCTCCGTACACACCTGGACAGGGGTGTGGAGCGTACAGTACTCGGTGGGAACCAGCTCGTTTCGGACAAAGGAGCCGCTGCCCACCCGGCTGCCTCTGGGATCCAGGGCGCAGTTGTCCGTGGGCAGGCCGCCGCTGTCCAGACAGTAGCCGATGCTGACCAGGTTGTCCGGCTTGGGGAATCCCTTATTCTCCAGGCCGCTGTGCACCGGCTCCATCACCAGCTTCCACATGATCGTCGCCGGGTTGATCGATCCGGTTCTCATTCTCTCCGGCGTCTTGTATCCGGTCCAGACCGCCGCGGTGTAGTAGGGGGTGTACCCCACAAACCATCTGTCGTTGTTCACCGAGGTGGTGCCCGTCTTGCCGGCCATGGTCATTCCGCTGAACCTGGCTCTGGTGCCCGTGCCGTTCGCCACCACATTCTGCAGCATGGTATTCATGTAGTAGGCGGTGCTCTCCTTCAGCGCCACCTCCTGCACTTTCTCGTTCTCCAGCAGCACATCGCCGTTCCGGTCCAGCACCCTGGTATAGGTTCTGGGATTCCGGTACACGCCGTTATTGGGGAAGGTGGCGTAGGCCGCCGCCATCTCAAAGGTATTCACGCCGGTGGTCAGACCGCCCAGCGCCATCTGGGACAGGCCGTAGTCGTTCATGACCTCGTCCCCCACCACCAGGTGCTCCTCCAGGCTGGTGATATGATAGGTATCCCGCACGAAGTTAAATGAGGCCTCCGGGGTGACATAGTCGCCGATCAGGTGCACGGCGACGGTGTTGATAGAGTGGGTCAGGGCGTTGTACACCGTGGTCAGGCCCCTGTACCGCTCCGCGCCGTCGTTGACCGGCCAGGGCCGGCCGTTCATCACCTGGAACGGGTAGTCATCCACGGTGGAGTACGGCGTGATATAGCCCATCTCCATCGCCGCGGAGTAGGCGGACAGCGGCTTGATGGAGGATCCCGGCTGGCGTTTGGTATCCACGGCGTAGCTCCAGATGCGGTTGGCCTCCTTCTCCCCCATGGAGCCGACAATCGCCACCACATCGCCGGTGGAGTTGTCAATCACCGTGATGGCCGACTGCATCAGCTGGCCCAGGTCGGACACATAGTCCAGATTGGAGCGGTCCCGGTAGACCGACTCCGCAATCGCCTGGATGTCCGGATCCACGCAGGTGTAGATCTTCAGGCCGCCGGTGGACAGCAGCATACTGACCGCGTCCGAGGAGTAGCCGTACTGCTCCATCAGGTCGTCCCGCACATCGTTGATGACCTGCTCCTCGTACCAGGAGTAGATGACCCCCTGCTCCGCCGTGCCCGGCTCCTTGTTGAAGTGGAGCTCCTCGGCGATGGCCGCGTCATACTCCTCCTGGGTGATCTTCCCCTGATCCAGCATCTGGAACAGGACAAGCTCCTGCCGGTACTTGTTCCACTCCGTCCCGGTTTTGGTCACTTTCTCCCCGTCAATGACCCGTTCAATCTCCCGGGTCACATAGGGATTATAGATGGACGGGTTGTTGGTAATGGAAATCAGGCTGGCGCACTCCGCCAGATCCAGATCGGACACCGGCTTGCCGAAGTACTCGTAGGAGGCGGCGCCCACGCCCCGGCACTTGCTGCCCAGGTAGATCCAGTTCAGATACTCCGTGATGATCTCCTGCTTGGAGTAGTGGGCGTCCAGCTCCAGCGCCTTGAAGATCTCGATCACCTTCCGCTTCACCGTCACATCGTCGTACTGCGTCAGGTTCTTGATCAGCTGCTGCGTCAGGGTGGAGCCGCCCTGGATATCCTGCCCGGTGAACATGTTTAAAATCGCCTTGCCCGTGCGGACCCAGTCCACGCCGTGGTGGGTCTCAAAGCGCTTGTCCTCCATGGCAATGGTGGCGTCAATCAGGTGTTTCGGGATCTCCTCGTAGGTCACCGGGATGGAGTTCTCCGCCGTGGCCAGCGTCGTCAGCTCCCGGTAATCCCCCGCGTTCCTGTCCCAGTAGTACATGACGCTCTGCTCATTGAGCATGAACGCGTCCAGATCCAGGTCGGTCTGGGGCATAATCACGGTGTTGATATAGTTCGCGCCCAGACACGCCAGCAGAGCGGCCGTACACAGCAGAACCAGCAGGATCGTCCCCAGAATCTTCAGCACCACGACAAACGGGTTCCTGCGGCGGCGCCTTTTTCTGGTCCGCCGCGGCGGCGCGCTGGCGGGCTCCTCCTGATATGTGTTCTGATATCTCCGGTTATTCTCGTCCAAAACAGCACCTCATAGTTCTTTCCATGGATCCGGGCCCCCGCGGGAACCGGCTCCATTCTGAAAACGCTCCTGCGCACCGGGGCCCATTATACCACATTTTTCCTGTTTGTCCATACCGTTGGCGCACGCTTCCCGCGGGGACGCCCGCGGGCATGGAGACAGCAGTCGTCATCCGCCGGGAGCATACAGCCTGCCGCGCAGAATGCGGATTAAGGGGCTGGATCCTGCGGCAAATCATGATATAGTGTGCTCAGACCGGAAGATGATCAGGAGGCGGGAAATGTGAAACAGAACCTCAATCCCGGAGAGACCCCCCGGAGAGAGGACACGGCAGCGGAACCACCGGCGCCTCGGTTCACCGGCGCCGGGGGAGAATACGCATGGGAAGGCGCAATGGTCATGCGAGAGGATCTGCCGGGCTTTGTCCCTGCCGGCACTTTCCTGCGTGACCTCCCGAACCGTCGCGGCGCGGCGGAGGGTCAGATGTTCATCTGCAAAGGCTGCCAGAAAGTGACAGAGGAAGACAGGGTGTGCCCGCACTGCGGCGGCCGTTCGTCTGTGAATGACCACATCTTCGTCAAACTCCTGGATGTTCCCTGGGGCGGCAGGCGGAAAATGCTGCTGGTGGAAAAGTGTCAGTTCCAGTGCCCGAACTGCGGACATACGCATCATCAGCGGCTGCCGTACGCATCGGAGAGCGGCCGGTTCACCAGGGCTCTGGAGGCATATCTTGCAAAGGAGCTTCTGCTCGAGGAGCGATCCGTCTGCAGCATCGCGGCCGAGACCGGAGTCTGCCGCAACACGATCGGGGACATGGACACCGCCCGGCTGCAGGAGATCTACACAGAGGCCACGGACAGCGGGGCGCGCGTGCTGAAACGGCCGCGGCACTTCTCCAGAATCCTGATCCTCGACGAAATTCCTCTGCACAGGGGGCACAGGTACTCCACCCGCATCACCGACGCCGGGACGGGTGATCTCCTCTGGATCCAGCCAGGCAGGGACAGATCCGTGGTGTACGACTTCATTCACAGGGTCGGGCTGGACTGGATGTCCCATGTGGAGGCGGTTGCCTGCGGCGGGAACCCCGACTTTCAGGAGGCGTTCCTGGAGATGTGCCCCCATCTCAAAACGGTCCCAGGCCCCTTTCCCATCGTTGAACACTTCCGCGGCGAATGAAACACCGCGCCCGCCAGGGCGGGAACCGCCGGAACGCGCGGCCTGCCGCGCCCTCTCCCCCGTTCCTCTGCGCGATTTCTCCAAAATTCACGGCCGTCCCCCTTGCTTTTTTATCCTGTTCGGTTTAGAATATGGGACAGGAACCAAGGAAGGGAGCTGAAGCCCTTGAGTGAGGAGTTCGGTCCTGATTTTATCACTGTCACCGATGAAGATGGCAACGAATTTGAATTGGAGCACCTGGACACCCTGGAGCACAACGGCCAGACCTACATGGCGTTCCTTCCGGCGGCTCCCCTGAATGAGGACGGGAAACCGGCGGACGAGGATCTGGACGACGAGGATTTCGGAATTATCATTATGAAGACAGTCGAGGAGAACGGCGAGGAGCTGCTCTCCACCCTGGACAGCGACGAGGAACTCGATGAGATCTACCAGCTGTTCATGGATCGTCTTTATTCCGAGGATGACAATGAGGACGATGATCCGGACGAGTGACAGAGATCCCCTGCTCGGTGCGTGATGAGCCCTTTTAAACCCACATTTCTTAAACGGGACGCCCCCCTCACACCGTGGCTTGCAGGCCTCCCGGCCCCCTTATGAGGTCAGCTGGATGTTGGAAGCAGAAAAGCGGTGTGGAGGCGACCCACCTGCCGCCTGTGCAGGTCTTAATCGGGTTCACACGGCCAGAGCGGGGGATTTTGTCAGAAATTACGCTGTGGATAATCCTCCCCTGCCCTGGAGAGGGATATCCACAGCGTAATTATGATATTTCCGGCTCCGCCGCGGCGCGGCGCGGGCCATCCTGATTTCCGCGGGCGCGGTTTCCCGGCGGGGTTCTGCCCTGAAGCGGCCCGCATCACAACGAGAGGAATGAACAACCCATGAGTGCATCACGCGAAAAAAAGCAGCGCAGCGAATCGGAGCAGCTGAGCGCCAAACAGCAGAAAGCGGCGAAAGAGGAGGCCAGGAAAAAGCGCAACCGGATCCTCTACACCATCATCGGCATTGTGGTGGTGATCCTGGTCGCCGCCCTGCTGGTCTGGAACAGCGGCGTCTTCCAGGGCAGATCGACCGCCTACACGGTGGACGGCGTGAACTACAGCGTCGCGGAGTACGACTACTACTTCTATGATATGTACTCCCAGTACGCCTCCTACGGCATTGTGGACGCGAACACGCCCCTGACCGAGCAGGTCGCCGACCAGGCGACCGGCGACACCTGGTATGACACTTTCCGCTCGTACGCGGAGCAGTCCCTGGACACCCTGACCGTGCTGTACCGGCAGGCGCAGGACGCCGGGCTGACCCTGACGGACGAGGAGAAAGAGACCATTGACGCCAACAAGGACGCCCTCCGCAGCGCCGCCGCGCAGAACGGCACGAGTCTGAGCGTGTACCTGAAAGCCCGGTTCGGCCCCTACATGACCATGGGAACCCTGACCAGCCTGCTGGAGCGCCAGCTCGTGGCGGACGCGTTCTATACCCAGTACCAGGACAGCCTGGAATACTCGGATGACGAGATCAACGCCTACTACGACGAAAACGCCGGGGATCTGGACACCTTTAATTACAGCAGCTGCTTTATCAGCGGCTCCACCGACTACTATGACACGG
Source organism: uncultured Oscillospiraceae bacterium (assembly GCA_964422185.1). Classification (GTDB taxonomy): domain Bacteria; phylum Bacillota; class Clostridia; order Oscillospirales; family Oscillospiraceae; genus CALXCT01. The sequence goes on along the minus strand of CAYRAG010000003.1, from coordinate 38,502 downwards.
ACGACGCGGACGAGGCGGAGAAGCTGGCGGAGGAGCAGGCCAACAAGATGGCCGACGAGCTGAAAGCCGGCGGGGACTATGAGACCCTGGCGGAGAAATACACGGAGGGCCAGGCCAGCGCCGCCATCACCGCGGATGTCTCCCTGGTCGGCTCCAGCCTGTCCTCACTCTATGGCGACTGGCTTCGGGAGCCGTCCCGCAGGAGCGGGGATGTGACGGTCACGGAATCCTCCACCGGCAACGGCTACTTTGTGGTGCAGTTCCTCGACCGCTACCGCCTCAATGACAACACCGCCAACCTGCGGCTCATCACCGTGGCCGCGGAGCGCGACTCCGGCGCGGACGCGCCCACCGACGCGCAGATGACCGCCGCACGCACGCAGGTGGAGCAGATCCTGGCCACCTGGCAGTCCGGCGACGCCACGGAGGATTCTTTCGCCGCCCTCGCCGACGAGAACAACTCCACATCCACAGGCGGCCTGACCAATATCTATAAGGGCCAGTGGGGCGAGGCCCTGGACACCTGGTCTTTCGACCCCGCCAGAAAAGCGGGCGATGTGGAAATCCTGGAAAACGAGGTGTCCGGCAGCCAGGGCTACTACCTGGCCTACTATGTCGGCACGGACGAGCCCTACTGGAGACAGCAGGCCGTCAGCTCCCTCAAGTCGGACGCGACGACGAAGTTCCTGGAGGATGAGACCGCGAATCTGCAGCGGGACTACGGCTCCGGAATCGATTTGATCGGCTGACCGGCGAATCTCCTCCGCCGGGGAGGAACGCGCCGCACCCGGATTTCCCGGCACAACAGAACCACTCAGGTCGCGGTCTCCCTCTCCCTGTCAAGGCGAAGCTTCGTCAGATAGCCTTCCAGGATCAGGGAGGCCGCGACTGCGTCTACCGTCTCTTTGTGTTTTTTCTCCTTTTTCCCGGCGTCGTGCAGGATCTGATGCGCCTCAATGGTGGTGCGCCGCTCGTCCCACAACCGGACGGGAAGTCCGGAAATCGCCTCCAGCCGCGCCGCGAAATCACGATATTTGCCCGCACGGAGACTCTCGGTGCCGTCCATGTTTCTGGGAAAACCGAGCACGATCTCTTCCACCTGGTGCTCTTTCGCCAGCGCGGCGATCTCCCCGGCGACCTCCTCCCCGTTCCAGCTGCGGATCACCGCGGTAAACCCCGTCAGCGTCCCGGCGGCGTCGGAAATCGCGACTCCCGTCCGGGCGTCGCCGTAGTCTATGGCCATCACACGCATGGTCTGCTCTCCCCTCTCCGTACCGCGTCTGCGCATGTACCCCGGCGGACAAACCGCAGGGCCCCGTTCCGCGGATGAATTCTCTCAATATTTCAGCATCCTGCGTATCTGTTCCCTTGTCCGGTATCTGTTTCCCATTTCAAGGTGAAACGCCTCTCCGCAATGTTTCAATATCTCATCATAATAGACAAACTGGTATATACTATTGTGAATTCTGGTACAGTTGTAATTTCTCAGGGATTTCGTGATTGCCCCCGCGGGGTATTTGCCGCCCAGCTTTGCCTGCAAAAGCCGGAGGAGAACGAGGGCGGTGAAGCCTGTCACAGGGTGGCCTCCGGCCGGATCGTCTGCGCAGACAAATACGGGCCCTGACCCTGGCTCTGATTCGGGGATCCCGAAGGTTTCTCCCATTCCGGAAAGCTCCCGGAAAGTCTCCCACAGATTCAGGTCGCTCATCTCCAGCTCGCTGGTCACGATGGTGTAGTACCCGTCAAGCCGCTCCTCCCTCCGGATCCTGTCCGTATCCGGAGCCAGACCGCTCCTTTCGGCCGCTTCTCCTGTGGACTCATGAAAGGCAGGGTTCCGGACACAGGCCCCGGGCCCCGCGGCGGTGCCCCCGTCGTATTTCTCCGGATGCGCGATCCAGTCCCCTGCCCGGACAATTCTCACATCCCGTTCGCGCCTCTGCCTCCTCGCCAACTCCCCGGAGTAACAGACCATCTGCTTCTGCCGGACGGCGACCGAATGATTCTTCTCTTTCTTCCGTCCGGGAGCGGTGGCGCTTTCCTGAATGGTCTTCGTGTGGATGCGCGACTTGACCTTCAGTGTGATCTCCCCGCCATCTTCGCCGGCCAGCTTTTCTGTCCGGTATCCGCCGCTGAGCACCCAAGCCTGAAATTCATCATCCGCGCCGCGGATACTCTGACCGAACACATAGCCGTCTTCCGGATGAGGATCCGCACCGTGTTCGCCGGCGGGGAAACCGATATCGTCAGAAGCGCTCAGCCCCCTGTCCGCCACGAACACCACCCGGCAATCGGGGAACTGTTCTTTTACGCGGTCAGCGATGGCACGCCCATGCACATCTTCCGGTTCGTCTCCCGGAAACAGGTCAAAGGCCAGCGGGATCCCGTTCCTGTCCGTCAGAATCCCCATTTTCACAAACGGGCAGGTGCGGCGGTTTTCTTCCGATCTGTCCTGCCGGGAGCCGGCCGTCTCACCGGGGGATTCCATGTCGAAACAGCAGTTTGTGAAGTAATACCAGGCTACTGTCATATCCCTTTGCACTGTGTTGGATGCGTGGTCATAAATCCATTTCTGCAGATCCCCGCCATATCGATCAAAGACCGTGAGCGACCTGTCAATCTCCTGCGGGCCAAACCCGTCGAACTCTTCAAAAAACACGCCCCTGCGCTCATACGGGTCTGTTTTGGATTCGGGGTACAGGAGACGGGAATACACCAGAAGTTGGAATATCTTATTCAAATCGTTTTCCACATGGGCTTTTTCCCGGATTTTCTTCCAGAATTTGTCGAGTTCCAGCTGTTTGTATAGATCCCGGAGAATCGCATATCCCACATTTTTCAGATTGGATTCAGCGATGTCCAGGGATTGCGCGGTGTCGACGGGAATGAGCGCCTGCGACTCGGCCTTTTGTTCCGCGCTGCGCTCCTCCGCCACTCTTTTGAAATGGGCGACGGGGTCACGGTAGCGCTTCTGGAGTTCGTCCAGCCGTCCAAGGCTTTCAAGACAGCGCTGGCTCGTTTTCCCGTTGAGGTAGACGGATTCATAGAAATAGAGTCTGGAGACCCCGTTTTTCTGAATGACCTTTAAAAACATGCCTCTTTCCTCCCCGCGTCCGGCGCACTGGAAACGGCCAGGCCGCCTCACGCCGTGTGCTTATCCATTCTGATGGCGGATCCGTGGCATTGCGGTGTGTTTTCGGCCCGGGGAAATCATCACCGCTCCCCGCCTCACAGGATAGCACAAATCCGGAGACAACACAAGATACCATGGATAGAAATTTTGGTAAAAATTCCACCGGCCGCAGGGTCTGCCGGACACGGCGCCACTGACCCGGCGGAACACGCAGGGGGATGCTTTCCCCGGGCCGCGCCCCGTTTTTGCCATATTTCACCAATGCGAACCCCGCGGCAGGCGCAAAAACCGTGAAATTTTCTTCTTGACAGCGGAAAAAAGGAACCTTATAATACGGGGCAAAGAGAACAGAGCTGCAAACCGTTGAGGTGAGGGTAAAGGCCAGAGCGCATGCGCAGAGAGTCCGGGGGGCTGGGAGCCGGATCAAAAGCGGCTGGTCATAATGGGTCACTGAGGGCGCGGCGAACACGGGAAACCGCAAGTAGTCTGCGACGCGAGGCGGGCGTTATCGCGCCGGGGGTATGTCTGTACCCCTCAGAGCGCACGGCTCTTTCCAGCCGTGAAACAAGGTGGCACCGCGAGTATGGCTCGTCCTTGACAGAGATGTCAGGGACGGGTTTTTTTGATCCCTGCGCATCCAGGCATGTGCTCTGATTCGGGAGGCTGTGGAACATGAAAACTATTTTGGGTAAAATTGCGGATCACGCGAGGACCAGAGTCGAGGCTGACAAGAAAGTGATCAGCCTGGAGGAGATGAGAGAACGGGCACTGTCCATGCCGGTCTCGGAGGATCGCCCCTTTGAGAAGGCGCTCCGGAAAGAGGGCCTGAGCTTCCTGTGCGAGGTGAAAAAGGCCTCCCCCTCCAAGGGTCTCATCGACCCGGTGTTTGACTACCTGCAGATCGCCCGGGACTACGAGGCCGCCGGCGCGGAGGGGCTGTCCTGCCTGACGGAGCCGAAGTGGTTCCTGGGCTCCGACGAGATCTTCTGCCATATCCGCAGCGAGGTCTCCCTGCCCATGCTGCGCAAGGAGTTTGTGGTGGACGAGTATCAGATCTACCAGGCGAAAGTCATGGGCGCGAACGCTGTGCTGCTCATCTGCGCCATGATCCCGGCCGCGGATGTGGCGCGGTTCCGGGAGCTCATTGAGGATCTGGGAATGACCGCCCTGGTGGAGGCGCACACCCCGGAGGAGATCTCCACCGCGGTGGACGCGAAAGCCAGTGTCATCGGGGTCAACAACCGGAATCTCAAGGACTTCTCCGTGGACTTCTCCAACGCCGCCCGGCTGCGGGACATGATTCCGCCGGAGACGGTCTATGTCTCCGAGAGCGGCGTGACCGGCCCGGAGGATCTGCGCAGTCTCCGCAAGATCGGCGCGGACGCGGTGCTCATGGGCGAGGTGCTCATGCGCGCCAGCGACAGGGTGGCCACGCTGGCCGCCATGCGCGAGGCCGCCTCCTGAGCCGTGCGGCATCAAATTTGAACGGGGCGGCATACACGCCTCCCACGCAGAAAGGAAGGATCCCTGTGTCCGAAGGACGGTTTGGCATACACGGCGGGCAGTACATCCCGGAGACGCTGATGAACGCCGTCATTGAGCTGGAGGAGGCGTATGCGCACTATAAGAATGATCCGCAGTTCCAGGCGGAACTGACCCGGCTGCTCAATGAGTATGCCGGGCGGCCCAGTCTGCTGTATTACGCGGACAAGACCACCCGGGATCTGGGCGGCGCGAAGATCTACCTGAAACGGGAGGATCTCAACCACACCGGCGCCCATAAAATCAACAATGTGCTGGGTCAGGCCCTGCTGGCGAAAAAGATGGGCAAGACCCGCCTGATTGCCGAGACCGGCGCCGGGCAGCACGGGGTGGCCACCGCCACTGCCGCGGCTCTGATGGGCATGGAGTGCGTGGTCTTCATGGGCGAGGAGGACACCCGTCGGCAGGCACTGAATGTGTACCGGATGCGTCTGCTGGGCGCCACCGTCGTGCCGGTCACCACGGGCACCGGGACGCTGAAAGACGCCTGCTCCGCCGCGTTCCGGGAGTGGACCAACCGCATCAGCGATACCCACTACTGCCTGGGCTCCGTCATGGGCCCCCACCCGTTCCCCACCATCGTCCGGGACTTCCAGTCGGTCATCTCCAGGGAGATCAGGGAACAGCTGATGGAGAAAGAGGGCAAGCTGCCGGACGCGGTGATCGCGTGCGTAGGCGGCGGATCCAACGCCATCGGCGCGTTCTACCACTTTATCGACGAACCCTCCGTCCGGCTCATCGGCTGCGAGGCGGCCGGCCGGGGCGTGGACACCTTTGAGACGGCGGCCACTATCGCCACGGGGCGCCTGGGCATCTTCCACGGCATGAAGAGCTACTTCTGCCAGGATGAGTACGGGCAGATCGCGCCGGTCTACTCCATCTCCGCGGGTCTGGACTACCCCGGCATCGGACCGGAGCACGCGCACCTGCACGACATCGGCAGGGCGGAATATGTGCCGATTACGGATGAGGAGGCGGTGGACTCTTTCGAGTATCTGTCCAGAATGGAGGGCATCATTCCCGCCATCGAGTCCGCCCACGCCGTGGCCTACGCCAGGAAACTGGCCCCCACCATGCGCGGGGATCAGATCATCGTCATCAATATCTCCGGCCGTGGCGACAAGGACTGCGCGTCTGTCGCCCGCTACAGGGGGGAGGATCTCCATGAGTAACATCGCCAGAGCCTTTGATCACGGCAAGGCGTTCATCCCGTTTATAACCTGCGGGGATCCTGACCTGGAGACGACAGAGAAAACGGTGCGTGCGATGGCGCAGGCCGGCGCCGACCTCATTGAGCTGGGCATCCCCTTTTCGGATCCCACCGCGGAGGGGCCTGTCATCCAGTCGGCCAATGTGCGCGCGCTCGCCGCGGGAACCACCACAGACCGGATCTTCGACATGGTCCGCTCGCTGCGCCGGGATGTCTCTCTGCCCATGGTATTCATGACCTATGCCAATGTCGTGTTCTCCTACGGCGCGGACCGCTTCCTGTCCACCTGCGCGGACATCGGCATGGACGGGCTGATTCTGCCGGATGTCCCCTTTGAGGAGAAAGGCGAGTTCGATCCCATCTGCAAACAGTACGGTCTGGATCTGGTCTCTCTGGTGGCGCCGACCTCGGAAGACCGCATCGCACGGATCGCCAGGGACGCCAGCGGCTTCATCTATGTGGTGTCCAGTCTGGGTGTCACCGGGGTGCGCAGCGAGATCACCACGGATATCGGCGCCATGGTCGCTCTCATCCGGGAGGCCACCAGCCTGCCCTGCGCCGTCGGCTTCGGCATCTCCACGCCGGATCAGGCCCGAAAGATGGCCGGGCTCTCGGACGGCGCCATCGTGGGCAGCGCAATCGTCAAACTCATCGCCCAGTACGGCCGGGAGGCCGTGCCCCATGTGGCCGCCTATGTGAAAGAGATGAAAGACGCGGTGCGGCAGGCCTGAACGGCATACATTCCCCTCTCCCCCGCTCACTGCCCGGGGAGAGCGTAAACTCATGAACGGAGATGATTGAATTGGCATGTAAACTGCTCCTCATCGGCCACGGCACGCTGGCGCAGGACATGGTGAACGCCGCGGAGCTGGTCTACGGGCCGGTGGAAGACGCGAGCGTAATCTGTCTGCCCGCGGATCAGGATCTGGAGGCATACCGCGATGCCATCACGGAGGAGATCCGCGAAAACGCCGGGGACGGGCTGCTGATCCTGGCTGATTTTATGGGCGGAACCCCGTTTCTGACCGCCTCCCGCGCCATGCTGGACTTCATGGATCAGAAAGTCGAGCTGGTGACCGGACTCAATCTTCCCATGCTCACCGCGGTGTGCGGCGAGAGGGAGACCGGCGCCACCGCCCGGGAACTGGCGCAGTGCGCGGTTCAGGCGGGCACCGCGGGAATCTCGGACTTCCGCCCGCGTCTGGAGGAGCGCCGGAATCCGGAACCGGACTGCTGACTTTCATTATTCTCCCCGCCGGGGCCGCGCCGGAGCGGCGTGCGGGCGGGGCCGGAACCATTCAGAAAAGGAGGGATGGCGCGTCTCCTCCCGCGACACAGTCCGCGGGCCGGTACGCGCCGGTGTATGAATCTGTTGCTTTCCCGAATTGATGAGCGCCTGATCCACGGCCAGGTCATGACCGCCTGGATCACCGGGCTGTTCATCAAACGCATTCTCCTGGTGGACGACAAGATCGCGAAAGACGAGTTCATGGTGGAGGTGCTCGCCCTCTCCGCCCCGGCAGGCGTGGAGGTCAGGGCGCTGACTGCCGCGGACGCGGCAAAACTCATCGCCTCGGACACCTCGGACGCCAAAACCATGCTGCTCTTCCAGAACATCCGCGCCGTCCGGGCTCTGGCGGAGGAGGGGTATCTCGTACCCAGGCTGAACATCGGAAACATCGGATCCTCCCCCGTGCGCAAGGGGATTACCCGGGAGGTGTTCATGTCCCCGGAGGAGCAGGACATCGCCAGGGAGCTGTGCGGAAAGGGCATGTATATCTACATCCAGAAGCTCCCCACGGATAAGGAGCAGGATCTCAGCAAACTGATCTAGCGCGGGGGCACGCCTCCCCCGCGGTTCCACAGCATCGCAAGGTAGAGAAAACTTTAAGGAGGAATTGAAAAATGCATGTATCCGTCATCCACGCGCTTGTCATGGCGGCGTTTGTGTGGTGCCTGACCTCCATCGGCCCCATGTGGCTGAAGTGGTCGCTCCACCAGGGCGCTCCCCTGATTGCCGGTCTGATCAACGGCATCATCCTGGGGGACATCGGCTACGGCCTTACTTTCGGCGCCACCGTCATGATGGTCTTCATGGGGGTCGCCGTCATCGGCGGTGCCATCCCCAGCGATACCGCCCTGGCCGGCTATGTGGGCGTCACTGTCTCCATGCTGGCCGGTGTCGACCCGTCCATGGGCGTGACCGTATCCGCCACGCTGGGCGCACTGGGCGCCGCCGCCCGTCCCCTGCTGATGACCGTCAACTCCGTCTGGGTTCACCGGGCGGACAAGTACGCGGCGGAGGGCAATATGAAGGCGCTGGCCAGAATTGATGTGCTCGGCCCCGTGCTTGTATGCGCGGTGCTCTACTTCATCCCCAGCTTCATCGTCATCTACTTTGGCGCTCCGGTTCTGGACGCCATCATGAACGCCTTCCCCGCCTGGCTGCTGAGCGGTCTGAATGTGGTGGGCCAGCTGCTGCCGGCTTTGGGCCTTGCCATGCTGATGCAGCTGCTGTTCAAGAAGTCCCTGATTCCTTTCTTCATCTTCGGCTTCATTATGAGCGCCTACCTCGGCCTGGGCATTATCCCCATCGCCATCACCGGCGCCGGCTTCGCCCTGATGCACTATATGTACGGCGTAGGAAAGGAGAGCAAGAGCAATGGCGAATGAAATTGAGACGGTCGAAACCGGGATGGAAACTGTCCCGCAGGAAGTCAGACTGACCAAAAAAGATCTGACCGGATCCTGGATGCGCTGGATCACCTTCGGCCAGACCTGCTATAACTACGAGAGAATGCAGGGCATGGGGTTCTGCCACAGCATGCTCCCCATTATCAAGCGCCTGTACCCCAACAAGGAAGACCGCGCCGCCGCGATGCAGCGCCATCTGACCTACTACAACACGGAAAACAACTGGGGCTCCATGGTGAACGGCATCGTCGCCTCCATGGAAGAGCAGCGCGCCAACGGCGCGGACATTGACGACGAGTCCATCAACGGCATCAAGACCTCTCTGATGGGCCCCCTGGCGGGCATCGGCGACACCGTCACCCAGAGCCTCGTCAAGACCATCTTCCTGTCCATCGGCTGCTCCCTTGCCATGGCCGGCAGCGTTCTCGGCCCCATTCTGTTCTTTGTGTGCATGTCCGCCTACGCCCTGTGCCTGAGCTATTTCCTCTATTTCCAGGGCTACCGCTCCGGCAAGAGCTCCGTCACAAAGCTTCTACGCAGCGGCGTTGTCAAGAAGGTATCGGAGGCCCTGGGCGCTCTGGGAATGATGGTACTGGGCGCCATGGTCGCCGCCAACATCAACATCGGTGTTCCTCTGAGCTTTACCATCGGCGGATCCGAGATCGTGATCCAGACCATCCTGGACTCCATCCTGCCGAAGATGGTGCCCCTCGCCATCTTCCTGCTCACCTACCATTTCATTGTCAAAGGCAAAAAACCCACGATCATCATCATCGCGTACTTCGTCGTCGGCATCGTGGGCTCTCTGCTGGGAATCCTTGGCTGAAACCGCGCTTCGCGGCCGGAAAGGAATTTGAGATACGGCTATGACAAAAATGGAAAAGCACCGCAGGGCATTTCGCGGCGCGGAGAAGCCGATCATCGGCTGTCTCCACCTGCGCGCCCTGCCCGGCACCCCCATGTGGGATCGGAACCTGAGCCTTGACGAACACATCGATCTGGTGCTGCAGGACGCCCGGATCCTCAACGAAGCCGGATTCGACGCGTTTGTCTTCGCCAATGAGAGCGATTACCCTTTCCTCACCAGCGTCGGCCCGGAGATCGTGGCGGCCTACACCCGCATTGTCACCGCCGTCATGCGGGAATTCGACAAACCGTTCGGCGTGGGCATCCTGCTGGATCCCATCGCCTCCATCGCGGTCGCCCACATGACCGGCGCGTCGTTCACCCGGGGGATCTTCCACAGCGTAATGGCCTCGGACTTCGGGATGATCGACCGGCGCGCCGGCGAGGTGCTGCGCTACGCCAGGCAGATCGGAGCGGATGACCTGTGCATTTACTCCGCCCTGGAGGGCCACTTCGGCGAGCTTCTGGATACCCGCTCCCCGGAGACCCGCTTCCGGGAGGACGCGAAAATCCTCCCCTTCACCGGCTATCTCGTGGGCGCCCCCGCGGCCGGCGTCCGGCCTGAGGACTCCCTGTTCGCCAGACTCAGGGCCATCGACCCCGAGACGCCGCTCATTCTGAACAGCGGCGCCACCCCGGCCAATGTGAGAGGTCTTCTCCCCTACTGCGACGCGGTGCTGGTGGGCACATGCCTCAAGAAAGATTCCTATCTCTACAACCCCGTGGATCGGGATCGCGCTTTCGCGTTCATGGAGGCGGCGAAAGGCTGATCCGCGGCGGATCCACCGGCATCTCACCCCCGCCGGCATCGGGCAGACCGGCTGTTCCCACCGTCTCAGACGGCGGGGGCGGCCCGGGCGCCCGGCGCCGGCGGCTGTTTTTTCTCCGTCCCCGGAGCGGGGCGGCCGGCCGGGAGCCGGAAATTGTAATTTTAACCAAAATTAAGTTGTTTTTTTTGCAATTCTCTTGCAATTTGACGAAAAAGTGATAGAATGAGGACGGAAGCGGAAGAACCGAATCAGAGTAACCCGGATGAGACGCGGTCTCCCGGAGAAAGCGAGGAGAATACCAGATGAAGAGAAACCTGTGGATTGCGGCCGTCCTGGCCGCCATGCTGCTTTGCGCCTCCTGCGGGTCGCAGGGGACAGCCCCCGGCAGCTCGGAGACCCCGGCACCCTCCGGCACGGAACTGGAGGCTCCCTCTCCGTCCCCCTCCGCGGAGGAGTACGACTTCAGCGGCTGCGTGGCAGACCCGTATACGGAGAGTCTGACCGGCTTTGAGGGACTGCCCTGGGGGACGGTCATGCCGGACTCCCTTACCGCGGAGCTCGGCACGGAGGGTGAGCTCGTGCTGAAGAGCAGTGTGGAGTTCGCGGGCCTGAATTTCTCCGCGGAGCGCGGGTTTACCCCGGCCCTTGCGGACGGAAGCACCCTGGTCATGGACTCCGGCCTGTATGTCCGGAACGGTTATTTCGACCCCCGCGATATGGACGCGAAAGTCGCTCAGGCGGTGTCCGACTACAACCGCACGGTCGCCTATCTGAAAGAGCTTTACGGCGAGCCGGCTACCGGCGGCGGCACGCTGACCGTGGAGGAGTTCACCGCGGAGTATTCGGGCGTCGGAGCCACCTGGGACAGGGACAATACCGCCATCGTCGCCCGGTTATCCCCGGACTACGGCGGAATGCTGATGGTGAGATTCGACTACGACGGAGACTTATCCCTGGCCGAAACGCCCGGCGGGGATGCGCCGGCTTAGCGCCGGTGATTCCGCCGCCGGCTTTCCGGCAACGCCGCACGCAGCGATCCCGCACCTGCGCCATGCGCGTGAGTGCGGGATCGTTTTTGCTGGCGCCCCGGGCCATCCCTTTCCCGGCTCCGGAGGCTGCCGGTTTGAAAAATTTATCTTGACACCGCCCCCGGGGATGTGCTAGACTAAGCGCACCTGTAAACGGGGGCTATTTTGTCGTGCGCATGGTTACGGTGTGTGCGCCGCGGCACCTCCGGCCTGAGAAGGATACAGGGAGGCAGATGCCGAATCCCCACCGTTCCCCATGGTACAGCGTTTTCCTGTGCCTGTTTCCGCTGGATTCGGTCGTATGATGCCGTGTCCGGCTTATTTTTTTGCCGTCACGGAGCTTTTAAAAGGAGGTGCCGACAGACATGGCAAAGCAGGGTTCCCGGGTAAAGATCACTCTGGCGTGCTCCGAGTGCAAGCAGAGAAACTACAATACCAGCAAGAACAAAAAGAACACCCCTGATCGTCTGCAGATGAACAAGTACTGCCCTTTCTGCAGGAAGCATACTGTGCACATCGAGACGAAGTAATCCGGCAGGCTCGGATAAGAAAGAAGGGTATTCATGGCAGAAGCTACTGAGAAGAAGAAAGTCAGCATTTTCAAACGCATCGGCAAATGGTTCCGGGATATGAAGAGCGAGTTGAAGAAAGTGCAGTGGCCCACCGCAAAACAGACGGCCAACAACACGCTCATCGTCATCGTGTGCGTCATTATCGTCGGCGTGTGTATCTGGCTGTTTGACTTCCTCGCAACCAATATCATCAGCGCGCTGATCTCGCTGGCTCAGGGCCTGGGGTAACTGTCCTATGTCTGAAAGCGCACAGTGGTATGTCGTCCACACCTACTCCGGCTATGAGAACACGGTGAAAGCCACCATTGAGAAGTATGTGGAGAACCGCGGTCTGCATGACTTCATCCAGGAGATCAGTATCCCCATGGAGACCGTGACGGAGATCACCGACAGCGGCGCCAAGGAGGTGGAGCGGAAAATCTTCCCCGGCTATGTGCTGGTCAAGATGATCATGACAGACGAATGCTGGCATGTGATCCGCAATATCCGCGGCGTCACCGGATTTCTGGGTTCCGGCAACAATCCCATTCCCCTGACGGAGGAGGATGTGCTGTCTCTGGGCGTGGAGAAGCGGGATATCGTCGTAGGGTATCATGAGGGCGAAACCGTGAAAATCACGGCCGGCGCCCTGGAGTCTTTCCTGGGCACGGTGGACGAGATCGACCTGGATCACCAGAAAGTCCGGGTGGTGGTTTCCATGTTCGGCCGGGAGACCCCCGTGGAGCTGAACCTGGATCAGGTGGAACCGCTCGAATCGTAACTCAGTCCGGCGGCAGGGGCCGCCTGTGGGAGGAACAGATGCTGTTCCGCCTTTTTACCACACTTTTTCGATTTGGAGGTGCTCTTAAGTGGCACAGAAAGTAACAGGATATGTCAAACTTCAGATTCCCGCCGGCAAGGCGACGCCCGCCCCTCCCGTGGGGCCCGCCCTCGGCCAGCACGGCGTGAATATCGCCGCCTTTACCAAGGAATTCAACGAGCGCACCAAGAACGATGTGGGCATGATCATCCCCGTGGTGATTACCGTCTACGCGGATCGCTCGTTCACCTTTATCACGAAAACTCCGCCCGCCGCGGTTCTCATCAAGAAGTACTGCAACATCGAGTCCGGCTCCGGCGTGCCGAATAAGACGAAAGTCGCCACCATCAGCAGGGAAGATGTGCGCAAAATCGCCGAGATCAAGATGCCTGACCTGAACGCGGCCAGCATTGAGGCGGCGATGAGTATGATCGCCGGCACCGCCCGCTCCATGGGCGTTGTCGTGGCAGATTAAGGAGTGTGTAGAAATGACGAGAGGCAAGAAATATCAGGATGGCGCGAAGCTCATTGACCGCACGAATCTGTACGACACCGCCGAGGCCATGGATCTGGTCGTCAAAGCCGCTCCCGCTAAATTTGACGAGACCGTCGAGCTGCATGTGAAGCTGGGCGTGGACTCCCGCCACGCGGATCAGCAGGTTCGCGGCGCCATCGTGCTGCCCCACGGCACCGGCAAGACCCGCAAGGTGCTGGTCTTCGCCAAGGACGCCAAGGTCGACGAGGCGCTGGCGGCCGGCGCCGACTATGCCGGCGGCATGGAGCTGGTGGAGAAGATCCAGAAAGAGAACTGGTTTGACTTCGATGTGGTGGTCGCCACACCGGATATGATGAGCATTGTGGGCCGCCTGGGCAAGGTGCTCGGCCCCAAGGGTCTGATGCCCTCCCCCAAGGCCGGCACGGTCACCCCCAATGTGGCGCAGGCCGTCAATGAGATCAAGGCCGGTAAGGTGGAGTACCGTCTGGATAAGACGAATATCATCCACTGCCCCATCGGCAAGGTGTCTTTCGGCACGGAGAAGCTGACGGAGAACTTCAACGCCCTCATGGGCGCCATCATCAAGGCGAAACCCGCCGCCGCGAAAGGCCAGTATATCCGCTCGTGCACCGTGGCCTCCACCATGGGGCCCGCCGTGCGCGTCAACGCGGCGAAGCTGACCTGAGCCGGTTCGCCCCGCATGGGCGAAACAAAGTCTCACCCCGCGCCGCCGGGACGGATCTGCGCCCCGGCGGCAAAACCGGCAGCTTTTGCCTTGACAAAGGCGGTGCCGGGTGCTATAGTACACACGCGTTCAAAGACAGCAGGTCTTCCGCAGGGAGGGTAAATCCTGCCGAGAGTGCATGGAAAGAGAACGATCTTTATCTGTGCTTCCTCCTGTCTTTTGACGCGGAGGATTTTATTTTGCTTCGGAGGTGAATCCATACTATTATGCCTAACGCAAAGGTACTTTCGGAAAAACAGGCCGTGGTCAGCGCCCTGACCGATCAGCTGAAGAATGCCGCCAGCGGTGTGCTGGTAGACTACAAGGGCATCACGGTCGCCGAGGACACCGCGCTGCGGGTGGAGCTGCGCCAGAACGATGTGACTTACGGCGTGGTGAAGAACACCATGGCCCGTTTCGCCATTAAGAACGCGGGTCTGGACGAACTGGATCCCCTGCTCAACGGCACCACTTCCCTGGCCACCAGCAACGGCGACCCCATCGCCCCCATGCGCGTGGTCAACAAGTACGCCAAACAGCTTGGCGACAAGTTCTCCATCAAGGGCGGCTTCATGGACGGAAAGGTTCTCTCCCTGGAGGAGATCGCCGCGCTGGCTGAGCTGCCGTCCAAAGACGCCCTGCTGGCGCAGACGCTCGGGATGATGCTGGCCCCCATCACCAGTTTCGCGGTGGTGATCAAGGCCATCGCCGAGCAGAAGGGCGGAAACGCCGAAGAGGCCCCCGCAGCGGAGTAACCGGTTTCCGCTCATTTCTGAAGAAATCAAATTGACTCAATCCATCATTACAGGAGGTATTACCACCATGGCCAGTGAAAAAGTTGCTGCGATTGTTGAGGAAGTGAAGGCTCTGACCGTTCTTGAGCTGTCCGAGCTGGTCAAGACCCTGGAAGAAGAGTTTGGCGTATCCGCCGCCGCCATGGCCGCACCCGCCGCCGGTGCCGCCGCCGCGGAGCCCGTGGAGGAGAAGACCGAGTTCGATGTCGTGCTGGCGGATTTCGGCACGGAGAAGATCAAGGTCATCAAGGCCGTCCGCGAGATCACCGGTCTGGGCCTCGCCGAGGCGAAGGCCACCGTCGAAGCCGCCCCCAAGACGATCAAGGAGGCGGTCTCCAAGGAGGAGGCCGAGGAGCTCAAGAAGAAGCTCGAGGATGTTGGCGCCAAGGTGGAGCTGAAGTAACAAAGAGCAAAAAAACAGGACTCACGGTTCTCTGTGAGCCCTGTTTCTTTTTTCCGCTCAGCGCGGCTGCTCCTCCCGGGGCCGGATCCGGTTGAGCAGGACATTGGCGATCCAGCCGCAGAAGAGCCCCACCAGGACGCCCGCCAGCACATCGCTGGGATAGTGGACGCCCACATACAGGCGGGACAGCGCCATGAGAGCCGCCAGCCCCACGGCGGTGATCTTCGCCCACTTCCACGGCAGATTCGGCCACCACGCGCAGACGGCCGCGAACGCCGCGCTGGTGTGTCCGGACGGAAAGGAGTTGGGATCCGTCTCGTTGACAATGGGGACAAGCCCCGCCACCTCCAGCCACGGCCGGGGCCGGGTGAAGAGGTGTTTCAAAATCAGGTTCGTACAGATCAGGCTGCATACCAGGGCGATGGCCGAGGCAACACCGGCCCGTCTTGTCTTTTTCCACAGGAGGAGCACCACCGTCAGGACAATCCACATAAAGCCCGCGTCGCCCAGCTGCGTATAGAAAGCCACCACCGGATCCAGAACGCCGCGGAGAAAGGTCTGGATCCACAGCAGAATCCCGCCGTCCACAGCCTGCAGTGCCTCGAGCATATTCCCGTTCCCCCTGTCCGCTTTGCTTTGCCCCATCTTACCCGATTTCCCGGGAAATGGCAAGTCCGGATTTTCTCCCCTCTGCCCGGGAAAACGGCCCGGTTCCACGGCGCCGGGACGGGAGGCGGGAATTTCCCGGGAGGTTCTCCCTTCGCCTGTCCCCCGCGCCGGGCGGAGGCCTTTTTTCTCCCTCTCTTGAAAAAGGTGCCGGGCTGCCATATAATAACAGCAGGTTCCCGGCCGCACGGGGGGAACCGGGACATCCCACGGGAAAGGGGGTATTGGCGCGATTCTCCTACGACAGCAGTCAACGGCGTCCGCGCAACTCGATCCATGAATCAGATTGTCTGTATCTCACACGAGCCCTGGTCCGCGTTTCCCACCCGCACCCAGCACCTGATCACCCGGCTGCGGGATACCCAGGTGCTCTACTTCCAGCCCTGCGGCGGGGATCGGAGGGAGTACCGCGCCAGGAGCCGCCGTGTCCGCACCGGCGTGACGCTCTACACCCTGCCCTACGCCAGGCCCTATGACGAACTCCAGCCGCGGATGTACTACATGGGGCAGCAGCGCGTGGCGCGCTATATCGAATCTGTCCTGGACCGGCACCGGATCCGGGATCCCCTGCTCTGGACCACCTCGCCGGAACAGGTTCAGCTGCTGGAAATCATTCCGCACCGGGCGCTGATCTACGACTGCGACCGGGACTGGTCCGCTCTGCCCATTCGGTGGGAGAGCGATCTGACCCTCGCCGCAGACCTGGTCTTCGCGGCGTCCCGGGAGCTGGCCGATCACCTCGCCCCGTGCAATGACAATATCGTTCTCATTCCCAACGGCAGCAACCACCCCATGTTCTGCCGGGACGATCTCCCGGTGCCGCCGGAGATGCGGGGTCTGTCACGGCCCGTGTTCGGGTGGGCGGGGCGCGTCGCCGCGGATCTGGATCTCTATCCCCTGTGGTACACCGCCACGCGGCATCCGGACTGGAATTTCCTGCTGTTCGGCTGGATTGAGCCCGGCAATCCCCTGCTCTCCCGGGTGCTCGCCCGGCCGAATGTCCGGCATATCGCCCTGGATTCCCTGGTGGATCTGCCGGAGTATGTCACCCACTGCGATGTCTGCATCGACCTGATCCGCACGCGGGAGCGCGGACTGGGCGTCATCCCCAACCGCATCTACGAGTATCTCTCTGCCGGGAAGCCGGTGGTGACCATGATCTGGCCGGATCAGGTGGAGCAGTTCCCGGATGTGATCTACGCCGCCCACACGCCGGAGGAGTTCTGCCATCTGTGCGAGACCGCCCTGACCGAGTCCCCGGGCTGGGTGACCAGCCGGAGGCGGGCCTACGGCGAGCGGTTTTCCTGGTCGAACCGGGCCGCGGAGGTCAGCCGGATCCTCACCACCGCGGGCTACTGCTGATGCGCGGAAACGCGGGGTATCGGCACTTTTACAAGGAAATTGTCCCCTGCCCTCTCCGGATTGTGTAAGCATACAAATTTTCTTTTGCACCCTTGCCAGTCAGGCGCGGATCCTGTATATTGTATGTGTTCTGAATCGGCCTGAACGGCACGGGGGTGCGGTGGATCATGAACCTGATCGGACAAAATCGCGGTCACTTCACGCTGTCCCTCCGCACCGGCATGCCCAAAATCAGATTGTAACCAGACTCAGGCTGTCCCCCACACTCCGGACAGCCTGAGTTTGTTTGTTTGCAGAGAAGGAGGTCAAATCATGCTGAAAGTCGCCATCATTATGGGATCGGACAGCGACTGGCCCGCGGTGAAACCCGCCTGCGCCCAGTTGAAAGAATTCGGGGTGCCGTTTGAGGCGCATATCATGAGCGCGCACCGCACCCCGGCTCAGGCGGCGGAGTTCGCCAGGCACGCCCGCGAAAACGGGTTTGGCGTCATCATCTGCGCCGCCGGCATGGCCGCCCACCTGGCCGGCGCCATCGCCGCCAATACCACCCTTCCGGTCATCGGGATCCCCCTCCGGGGCGGCGCGCTGGACGGGCTGGACGCGCTGCTGGCCACCGTGCAGATGCCCGGCGGAATTCCGGTGGCGACGGTGGCGCTGAACGGCGCGAAGAACGCCGCGGTTCTCGCCGTGCAGATTCTGGCCGTATCGGATCCCGGCCTGGCCGCGCAGCTTGACGCCGCCCGGGAGAAGATGGCCGCGCAGATCGCGGAGAAAGAGGCGCTGCTGCAGGCGGATCCGGAGCTGCGCTGAGTGCGCGGCCGTTCCCTGAGAAACGCAGCATAAGGAAAGGAAATCCAACGATGAAAAAACTTGAGCAGCTCTACGAAGGCAAGGCAAAAAAAGTGTTCGCCACGGAAGATCCCGATGTGGTCATCGTCTCCTACAAGGATGACGCCACCGCGTTCAACGGGGAAAAGAAAGGCACCATCGCCGGGAAAGGCGCCATCAACAACCAGATGACCAACCACCTGATGCGCAAACTGGAGGACGCGGGCATCCCCACCCACTACCTCGAGGAGCTGAACGAGCGGGAGACCGCGGTGAAAAAGGTGTCCATCATCCCCCTGGAGGTCATTATCCGCAATGTCTCCGCCGGCTCCTTCGCGGCCCGGTACGGGGTTCCGGAGGGGATCGTGTTCGACGCGCCCACGATAGAGTTCTCCTACAAGGACGACGCCCTGGGCGACCCCCTGATCAACGAATATCACGCCCTGGCGCTGAAGCTCGCCACGCAGGAGGAGATCGACACCATCAAGAAGTACGCGTTCGCCGTGAATGACTTCCTGAAAGCGGAGCTGCTCGCGTGCGGCATCACCCTCGTGGATTTCAAGCTGGAGTTCGGACGGCTGCCGGACGGCACGGTCGTCCTGGCCGACGAGATCTCTCCGGATACCTGCCGCTTCTGGGATGTGAAGACCGGTGAGAAGCTGGACAAGGATCGCTTCCGCCGGGATCTGGGCAATGTGGAGGGCGCCTACCAGGAGATGAGCCGGCGCCTGCTGGGCAAATGACATCGTTCCGGGAGCCGCGGGTTCCCGTCTCCCTGCGCTGAGCTTTCACTGAGACCCAAGGAGGTTGCTATGGGCGGTTTCTTCGGCACCATCTCCAAACGGGACTGCGTGCTTGACATTTTCTTCGGGGTGGACTACCACTCCCATCTGGGTACCCGGCGGGGCGGCATGATCGTCTACGATCGGCAGACGGGCTTCCAGCGCCAGATCCACAACATCGAGAACACCCCGTTCCGCACGAAATTTGAGAATGACCTGGACAAATTCCACGGCTGCGCCGGCATCGGGTGCATCAGCGACACGGATCCCCAGCCGCTGCTGGTCCGCTCCCATCTCGGGCTGTACGCCATCACCACGGTCGGGATCATCAACAACGCGGAGGATCTGATCCGCAGATACTTCTCCAGTCCCGGCCACCAGTTTATGGCCATGAGCTCCGGCAAGGTCAACGCCACGGAGCTCACCGCCGCGCTCATCAACCATGAGGACGACCTGGTCTCCGGCATCCGGCACGCCCAGGAGATCATCGACGGCTCGTCCACCCTGCTGGTGCTCACGCCGGACGCCATCTACGCCGCCCGGGACAGGGTGGGACGCCTGCCGGTGCTCATCGGGAAGAATGAGGACGGGTACTGCGTCTCCTTTGAGTCGTTCGCCTACCACAAGCTGGGCTATCAGGACGCCTATGAGCTGGGGCCCGGCGAGATTGTGAAGGTCACGGCGGACGGCTTTGCGTCCCTGGTTCCCCCCGGGTCTCAGATGCGGATCTGCGCTTTCCTCTGGACATACTACGGCTACCCCAACTCCAATTACGAGGGCGTCAATGTGGAGCTGATGCGCTACCGGAACGGCGCGATTATGGCGCAGGCGGACCGGAAGCGGGGTCTGGCCCAGGATATCAACTATGTGGCCGGCGTGCCGGACTCCGGGATTCCGCACGCCATCGGCTACGCCAACGAGAGCGGCAAGCATTTCGCCCGCCCGTTTGTGAAGTACACGCCCACCTGGCCGCGCTCTTTCATGCCCACCGACCAGAAGATCCGCAACCAGGTGGCGAAGATGAAGCAGATCCCCGTCCCGGAGCTCATTGAGGGGAAGAAGCTTCTGTTTGTGGACGACTCCATCGTCCGCGGCACCCAGCTGCGGGAGACGGTGGACTTTCTCTACGAGAGCGGGGCCGCGGAGGTTCACATGCGCTCCGCCTGCCCGCCCATTATGTACGGCTGCAGGTATCTGAACTTCTCCCGCAGCAACTCCGAGATGGAGCTGCTGGCGCGCCGGTTTATCCAGGATCTGGAGGGCGATGAGGGCCAGAAGCACCTGGAGGAGTACGCGGACGCGGATACTGAGCGGGGTCAGTGCATGCTGGAGCGCATCTGCCGGGACTTCGGATTCAGCTCCCTGGGGTATCAGTCACTGGACGGCCTGCTGGAGGCCATCGGGCTGGATCGGGAGAAAGTCTGCACCTACTGCTGGAACGGGAAAGAATGAGGCGCACGCGTCTCCGGCTCCCGGCCGGATATTTTTCACACCTGGAGGATTTGACATGAAGAACTCTGACTCCTACGCCAAAGCCGGCGTGGATGTGACCGCCGGCTACGAGGCGGTCCGGCTCATCAGGCCGATGGTGGAATCCACCTATATCCCCGGCGTGATGGGCACCATCGGCAACTTCGGCGGCATGTTCGCCCCTGACCTGTCCGGGATGAAGAGGCCGGTGCTCGTCTCCGGCACGGACGGCGTGGGCACGAAGCTGAAAATCGCCAGCCTGATGGACAAACACGACACCGTGGGCATTGACTGCGTGGCCATGTGCGTCAACGACATCATCTGCAGCGGCGCCGCGCCGCTGTTCTTCCTGGACTACATCGCCTGCGGGAAAAACGAGCCGGAGCGCATCGCCCGGATCGTCTCCGGAATCGCCGACGGCTGCCGCCAGGCGGGCTGCGCGCTCATCGGCGGGGAGACCGCGGAGATGCCCGGCTTCTACCCGGCGGACGAGTACGATCTGGCCGGCTTCGCGGTGGGCCTGGTGGATGAGGAGAAGATCATCGACGGCTCCCGGCTGGAGGAGGGGGATCTGCTCATCGGTCTGGCCTCCAGCGGGGTGCACTCCAACGGCTTCTCCCTGGTGCGCAAAATCTTCGAGGTCAATCAGGAGGTGCTCAGCACCTACTACCGGGATCTCGGCTGCACGCTGGGCGAGGAGCTCATCCGGCCCACGCGCATCTATGTCCAGGTCATCCGGACCCTGCTGGAGAACGGGATTGACATCCGGGCGATCAGCCACATCACCGGCGGCGGGTGGTTTGAGAATGTGCCCAGGATGATGAAGCCGGGTCTCACCGCCCGCATCCAGGTCGCGTCCGTTCCCGTGCCGCCCATCTTCTCCATTCTCGCCAAGAAAGGCAGTATCCCGGATCGGGACATGTACCACACCTTCAACATGGGGGTGGGCATGATCATCGCCATCCCGAAAGAACAGGCCGGCACCGCCGTCAATCTGCTGACGCTCAACGGCGAGCGCTCCTATATCATCGGCTCCGTGGTCCGGGGCGATGACGGCGTGGAACTGGTCTGACCGCAACCGCCGCGGGCGGCGGAATGGAGGTTTTTTCCATGGACAAGCGGATTGCCGTCCTCGTCAGCGGCGGCGGAACGAATCTGCAGGCGCTCATTGACGCCTGGCACGCGGGGGAGATTCCCGGCGGGGAGATCTCCGCCGTCATCGCCTCCCGGCCCGGCGTCTTCGCGCTGGAGCGGGCGGAGCGTGCGGGGATTCCCGCCTGCGTCATGGCCCGGAGAGACTATCCGGACAGCCGGGCCTACACGGTGGCGCTCCGGGACCGCCTGCGGGAGCTGAAGATCGATCTGGTGGTGCTGGCCGGCTTTATGACCATCCTGACTGAGGAGCTGGTGGAGGCCTGGCCCAACGCCATCCTCAACATCCACCCCGCCCTGATCCCGTCATTCTGCGGCGAGGGCTTCTACGGTCTTCATGTCCACGAGAAAGCGCTGGAATACGGGGTGAAAGTCTCCGGCGCCACGGTCCACTTCGTCAGCGCGGAGTGCGACGGCGGCCCCATCGTACTGCAGAAAGCGGTCGCGGTGGAGGAGAACGACACGCCGGAGACCCTGCAGCGGCGGATCATGGAGCAGGCGGAGTGGGAGCTGCTGCCCCGGGCGGTGGCCCTGTTCTGCCAGGACCGGCTGCGGGTGGACGGCCGGACGGTTCATATTCTCCCGTGATATTCTGACCGTTTGAGGAGTGACATTCATGAATCTTCTGAATCTGAGCGAAATCCTGCGCTCGAACCCCTATCCCGGCCGCGGCATTGTGCTGGGCAGATCCGCGGACGGCGGGAAGGCGGTGCTGGCCTATTTCATCATGGGCCGCAGCGAAAACAGCCGCAACCGGGTGGGTGAGACCACCCCGGACGGCATCCGCACCAGGGCGTACGACGAGAGCAAAATGACCGATCCCTCCCTGATCATCTACCACCCCCTGCGGGTGATGGAGGACGGCACCGCCATCGTCACCAACGGCGACCAGACGGATACCATCCGGGACTCCCTCCTGGCCGGCGACTGCTACCGCCGCGCCCTGCTCCAGCGGGAATTTGAGCCGGACGCGCCCAACTACACCCCCCGCATCTCCGGCGTGCTCAGGCCGGACGGATCCTATTGCCTGTCCATCCTCAAGAGCCTGGACGGCGATCCCTCCTGCTGCTGCCGGTATTTCTACGAGTACGACGCGCCTTTGGCCGGGACGGGCCACTTCATCCACACCTACGAGACCGACGGGAATCCCCTGCCGTCTTTTGAGGGAGAGCCCCGCCGGGTCGCCGTTTCCGCCCCCGACGCGAAGAGCTGGTCTGAGGAGATCTGGGCGGCGCTGAACGCGGATCACAAAGTGTCCCTGTTCGTGCGCTACCTGGATCTGGCCACCGGCGCCGCGGAGGATGTCATCGTCAACAAACACCGGCCCGTGTGACGCAGCGGCGCGGGGTACCGCGTCCCCCCTGCCGGACGGAGATAGCGGAGAAAGGGTGATACCATGAAAGAACTGGAACTGAAATACGGCTGCAATCCCAACCAGAAACCCGCGGCCATCTACATGGACGACGGCAGCGACCTGCCGCTGGAGGTGCTCAACGGCAGACCGGGATACATCAACTTCATGGACGCGCTGAACTCGTGGCAGCTGGTCAAGGCGCTGAAGAAAGCCACCGGCCTGCCCGCCGCCGCCTCGTTCAAGCATGTCTCCCCCGCCGGCGCCGCGCTGGGCCTCCCCCTGACGGAGGTGGAGCGGCAGATCGATTTCGCCGGCGGGTTTGACACCTCCCCCATCGCCTGCGCCTACATCAGGGCCAGAGGCGCGGACCGGCTGTGCTCCTACGGCGACTGGGCCGCGCTGTCCGAGGTCTGCGACGAGCCCACCGCGCGCTTTCTCGCCATGGAGGTCTCGGACGGCGTCATCGCTCCGGGGTACACGGACGAGGCGCTGGCCATCCTCCGCGGGAAGAAAAAAGGCGGCTACAATGTGGTCAAAATCGACCCGGCGTATGAGCCCGCGCCCATCGAACGCAGGAACATCTACGGCATCACTTTCCAGCAGGGCTACAACAGCTTTGAGATCAACGAGTCGCTTCTGGACCACATCGTCACGGAGAACCGGGAGCTGCCGCAAGAGGCGAAACACGACCTGCTGCTGGCGCTTCTCACGCTGAAGTACACCCAGTCCAACTCCGTCTGCTATGTGAAGGGCGGCCAGACCATCGGCGTGGGCGCCGGCCAGCAGAGCCGGATCCACTGCACCCGCCTGGCGGGCAACAAGGCGGACAACTGGATGCTGCGCCAGCACCCCAAAGTGCTGGATCTGCAGTTTGTGGACCACATCCGCCGGGCCGACCGGGACAACGCCATCGATGTCTACCTCTCCGACGAGCAGGAGGATATCCTGGCGGACGGCGTGTGGCAGAACTCGTTCCGGGTCCGGCCGGAGCCGCTGACCGCCGCGGAGAAAAAAGAATGGATTGCAACCCTGTCCGGCGTGTCTCTCGGCTCGGACGCGTTCTTCCCCTTCGGGGACAATGTGGAGCGGGCGCGGAAATCCGGCGTGCAGTACATCGCCCAGCCCGGCGGATCCATCCGGGACGACCATGTCATTGAGACGGCGGACAAATACGGCATGGTCATGGCGTTTACGGGCATGCGCCTGTTCCACCATTAACCGGATCCGCCTGCGCGGGATAACCGGCAGAGGGAACGGGGTTCTCATCGGAGGCTGAGATGCGCGGGATAAACGACGAGGCGGCCATCGCGAGGATCCACGCGGTGCTTCCCATGCTCAACGAGGCGCAGCGGCGCATGTACCTGGCCGCGGAGGCCGAAGCCATCGGCGCAGGCGGCATCACCTGGGTCAGCGACGCGGCCGGGGTGTCCCGGGTGACGATCACCGCCGGACGGAAAGACCTGAGAGAGGGCAGAAACCTCTGTGTCCCGGGGGAGAGCGGGACGCCGATCCGGCGCGAGGGCGGCGGGCGCAAGCCGCTGGAGACGGCGCAGCCCGGCATCGGTGAGGCACTGGAATCTCTGATCGATCCCTGCGCGGATCATCCGCTGCGCTGGACGACAAAAAGCACGAGGAAACTCTGCGGTGAGCTCAGGCAGCAGGGGTTTCAGGCGGGAGAACGATCCGTCGCCTCCCTGTTGAAAAAGCTCGGGTACCGCCTTTCCCAAACCCGGAGCACGGGCCCGGCCGGTTCGCCCTGCCCGGACAGAGCCGGACAGTTCCGGCTCATCAACGACCTCTCCGCGCAGTTTCTCCGCGGCGGCTGCCCGGTCATCTGTGTGGACTGCGAACGCGTCCAGCCCGCGGGGCAGGACAGCGCCCCGGACTGCGATCCCCCCTCCCCTGACCCGGAGCAATCCGGCTTTGCGGAAGCGGGCAGTCCCGATTCTGTCCATCCGGACGCCGCCGTGTTCGCGGTCAGCGCCATCCGCTCCTGGTGGAACGACATGGGCTCCACGCGGTATCCCGGCACAGACCGCCTGCTGATCACGGTAGCCGGCGGCGGGCTCCTGTGGATGGCCAGTCCGCGCTGGAAATCCGAGCTGCAGAAGTTCGCTGAGGAGACGCGGCTGGATCTCACCGTGTGCCAGCTGCCCCCAGGGACATCCAGGTGGATCGGGGTGGAGTACCGGCTGTGCAACCGGATCACAACGCAATGGCCGGTACGGCCCCCGGAGTCCCTGCGGATCACCGTGGAGCTCATCGCCTCCGCGGCCGCGCAGCCGGATCCCGCGCCGGGATGCGAGCCGGGCCAGGCAGAACCCGCGTCCCTGGCCCACTCTGGCGCCCCGGGCTGGGTTGACCGGATACAGGCTGGCGGAACGCGGAACCGCACGGAGTGAGTCCCCCGCCATCCGCTTGAGGAGGCGGCTCTGCGCCTGCAGGCCCTACCCCCCTGCCGGAGCCCGCCGGGGTCGCACTGCGGCAAGCGCCGGAAAAATCATGTGATCGGAAAGGAGGCGTTGCGCGTTTCCTCCCGCGACTCTGGCCGCGGGTCCCCACGCGCATGCTGATGAAAGTTTTAGTCGTAGGCGGCGGCGGCCGCGAACACGCCATCTGCTGGAAGCTGGCGCAGTCCCCGAAAGTGACGCAGCTGTACTGCGCGCCCGGCAACGCCGGCATTGCTAGGATTGCCACCTGTGTCCCCGTGGGTGCCACCGATGTGGAGGGCATGGTTCAGTGGGCCGCGGACAACGGGATAGACTTCGTCATGGTCGCCCCGGACGATCCCCTGGCCCTCGGGATGGTGGACGCCATGGAGAACGCCGGCATCCCCGCGTTCGGGCCCAGGAAGAATGCCGCGATCCTCGAGGCGAGCAAGGCGTTCTCCAAGGATCTGATGAAGAAATACCATATCCCCACGGCCCGCTACGAGACCTTTACGGACATGGCGGCCGCGCTGGACTATGTGGATCGTCAGGGTGCGCCCATCGTGGTGAAAGCGGACGGCCTGGCGCTGGGCAAGGGCGTCACGGTAGCCGCCACCGCGGACGAGGCCAGGCAGGCGATCCGGGACATGATGGAGGGCGGCAAATTCGGCGCCTCCGGCTCCACCGTAGTCATTGAGGAGTGCATGACCGGCCCGGAGATCACCGTACTCGCGTTCTCGGACGGAGAGACCGTCATTCCCATGCTGCCCAGCCAGGACCACAAACGCGCCCTGGACGGCAACCGGGGCCCCAATACCGGAGGGATGGGCGCCATCTGCCCTCCCCCGCAGTACACACCGGAAATCGCGCAGCGCTGCATGGACGAGATCTTCCTGCCCACCATCGCCGCCATGAAAGCGGAGGGCCGGCCGTTCAAAGGCGTCATCTACTTCGGGCTCATGCTCACGCAGGACGGCCCGAAAGTAGTGGAATACAACGCCCGCTTCGGCGACCCGGAGGCGCAGGTGGTACTGTCCATGCTTGACAGCGACCTGATGGACATCCTCCAGGCGTGTGTGGACGGCACGCTGGATCAGACGGACATCCGCTGGAAGTCCGGCGCCGCCTGCGTGGTGGTTCTGGCCTCCGGCGGGTACCCGCTCAGCTACCGGAAGGGCTACCCCATCTCCGGTCTGGAGGAGGCCGGGAAAATCGCCACGGTCTTCCACGCGGGCACCAGTCTGGACGATCAGGGGCGGTACCTCACCAGCGGCGGCCGGGTTCTGGGCGTCACCGCCACCGGAGCCACCCTGGACGAGGCGATCGACACCGCCTACCGCGCCGCGGACTGCATCTCCTTTACGGATAAACAGTTCCGGACGGACATCGGCCGGGCATTTTGAAACCAATGGGCCCCCGCGGAGAACCCCGCGGGGGTCTTTTCCTGTCCTGCGCTGATCCGAACGGCCGGATCCCCCGGCACAGCCGCCTCCGGCATCCCGCCGCGGAGAATGGCGCCGCTCAGGCTCCCGCGGTATTTCCTCTCCCGCCGCCGCTCCTTTGTGATCAGCATCTGGCGCGAACCCTCAAAGGGGCCCGCCACCACCCTGCTCCTCCCTCTGATCCACCCGTCCGGCGGCTCCGGCGCAGCCGGGAGTTCCCTCGTCCGCGCCCGCATCCCGTCTTCGGATTCGCAGATGTATCCTCTGCCTTGACCGTTCCGCAGGCGACAGCAATCCTGCGGCGAAACCGCTGTGACGGGCGCCCGTATCCTGGAATATTTTTAAGAATTTGCAACTATAATTTCATATAATCACTTATAATGCCAATTTTTACAAAGAAAATGAAATTATTTCATGATTTTCAGTGGGCGCTGATAAAATGCGCGATAGGACTTGCTTATATCCAGCGGTTGTGTTAAACTTTGATGAAGAGGTTCGATCCTTTGCCTTGTTTCTTTTTCCGCAAATTGGGCAGGTCTGGCTTGTACAGGCCGGGTCTGCCGTTTCTGCGCGGATACCCGCCATCCCGGCTTTGCAGGTGCTGAAATCCTGCCGCCGGGAAAAAGGCCGGCTGTCGATGTTCCTGTTGTATTTACGGCTTTTGCCTTTCGGGCTCTTTTGCGTGGCGGATTGTCTTATGCCCGTAAGGCGTTCCACCTTTACACCATTCTTTATCGCGTTGATTCCAATCTGTCTGCTTACCCTATGATCCGAATCAGTCATCCACTTGCGCTCTTTGTTCTCAGACTTCCTGACGGCTCTGCCCATACTTTTCCGTTGGGCGTAGAACCTGCGGCGCTTACATCTACGCGGTTTGCTTTTGCCGTAGAATTTGTATGAGGAAAGGATGAATTTACATGAGGAAAGGATGAATTTACATGAGGAAAGGATGAATTTACATGAGAAAGCGACTTTATACCGCCGCGGTGCTGCTGGCGATTCTGCTGGCAGGCTGTGCCGCGCAGACGCCTCCGGACACCTCTCCGGAACCGTCCGGAGCGCAGCAGGAAAACCTCTCCGAATCCCTCTCCTCCGCCCGGGCGGAGCGCATGGAGTTCACGCGGGACGACACCATGACCGAACGGCTTCCTCTCTCGGAATACCGGATTTCGGTGCCGGAGGGCATGACCCTGGAGGGGTGCGCGGCCGCGGACGGATTTTTGTACTACTGGGCTTTCGGGGAGACCGATTCGAATTTTGTCCGGCTCTCCAGGCTGTACCGCATGGACTTAAGCAGCGAGGAAGTGACGGAGTTCTGTACCATAGAGGGATTCCCCCACTGGGTGAATGAGTTTACCGCCAATGATGACGGTCTCTACTGGGTGCTGCAGTCAGACGGAGTCACAAGGATTCAACATATGGATCTATCCGGTGGCGCACCGGAGGATGTGCGCGTCATTGAGGAGTCTGTGACCGTACTTTTGGAATGCGATCAGGCAAATCTGGTCTGGACGGAGATGACGGATCAGGCCACCTCCCTGTATACATGGCCCACTGACGGCACGGGAGATGTTCACCTGGTCAGTGACGCGGTGCTTACCGATCGAGTCTATGCAGCGGATGGAAAGACGGCATTTCTGGAAAGCGCGGACGGGTCTTCCCGCCTGGTCGTTTATGATCTGGGAGATGGCTCAGCCGGGACAGAAATTCCCGTCGAATCCGGCGAACCGGTTTCCCGGCTTCAGTACAGCGGGTCAGGTTATCTCGCCTGGAGCGGAAGCGCCCCGGAAAACCTGTACGCCTGCCGGCTGGCTGACAACACCTTATGGGAGTTAGGCGACAGCTCCGATGGCAGGAATGTCTTTTCTTTCAACCTGTGGAATTCTCTTGTGGTGGTGAACGACCGGAACTCAGGCCAGCTGATGGTCTATGATCTGGACAACAAAACCTGTTCCGCCATCGCCTCCACAGGATCAGAAAATCCTGATTTCATCACCGGGAAAGTGATGGGAGACGGCTGGTTTGTGAATCAATACCGCGGCGGGGTGCTTGTGGGCCGGCCCGAATGACCCCGGCAGGTCTGAAGCCCCTGTCGGCTCACGCAGCGCGGTCGGCCACCGTGATCTCCTGCCGGAGACGCGGACTGCATCTTCTTTCCGGATAAACCGTTCCGGACAGACATCGGCCGGGCATATTGAAACTAAAGAACCCCCGCGGGGTACCCCGCGGGGGTCTTTTTCTGTCCTGCGTTGATCCGAACGGCCGGTTCCGGGTCATCCCCGGCAGCGGAATTCCCCCGCCGGTCAGACGGGATCGCCGCCCGGGCCCGGCTGCGGGGCGGAGTCGTCCGGGGAAACCGCCGGATCCCCCGGCGCAGCCGCCGGCATCCCGTCGCGGGGGATGGCGCCGCTCAGGTTCTGGCGGTATTTCATCTCCTGCCACTGCTCTTTCGTAATCAGCAGCTGGCGCGGTTTAGACCCCTCAAAGGGGCCCACTACCCCCTGCTCCTCCATCTGATCCACCAGTCTGGCCGCTCTGGAGTAGCCGAGCTTCAGGCGGCGCTGGAGGAAGGAGACGGACGCCTGGCCGGTCTCCACCACCACCTCAATGGCGGCGGGCAGAAGCTCGTCGTAGTCGCTCTCCCCCTCGTCCCCGGCAGCCGCGGCGCCCTTGGAGGGATTCTTGTCTTTCTCCGCCGCGTTCTTCTCGATCTCGTACATGATCTCGTCGGAGTAGTCGGCGGTGCCGCTCTGCTTCACGAAGTCCACCACCGCCGCGACCTCCTGGTCTGAGATGAGACAGCCCTGCACCCGCAGCGGCTTTCCGGAGCCCAGCGGGAAGTACAGCATATCGCCCCGGCCCACCAGTTTCTCCGCGCCCTGGGTATCCAGAATGATGCGGGACTCCATGGCGGAGGAGACCGCGAACGCGATGCGGCTGGGGATATTGGCCTTCATCAGTCCGGTAATGACATCCGCGGAGGGACGCTGTGTGGCGATGACCAGGTGCATGCCCGCGGCACGGCCCATCTGCGCCACCCGGCAGATGGATTCCTCCACCTCCTTGGCGGCGACCATCATCAGGTCGGCCAGCTCGTCGATCACCACCACCACCTGCGGCATCCGATCCATGCCCTCTGTTCTGCCCGCCAGCGCGTTGTAGGCGGGCAGGTCGCGCACCCCCACCTCCGAGAAAGTGCGGTAGCGCTTCATCATCTCCGTCACCGCCCACTGCAGTGCGCCCGCGGCCTTTTTCGGATCCGTGACGACCGGGATGAGCAGATGGGGGATCCCGTTATAGACACTCAGCTCCACCATCTTCGGATCCACCATGATCAGGCGGACTTCCTCCGGGGTGGCCTTGTACAGCAGGGAGACGATGAGGGAATTCGTGCAGACCGACTTGCCGGATCCGGTGGTGCCGGCGATGAGCATGTGGGGCATTTTGGCGATATCCCCCACGATGGCGTTGCCCGCGATGTCCTTGCCCACGGCGAAGGCCACCTTGGAGCGGTGGTCGCAAAACGCCCTGGAGCCGATGACCTCCCGGATATGGACGGCGGCCACGAGCTTGTTGGGTACCTCGATGCCCACCATGGAGACCTGATCCGGGATGGGGGCGATCCGCACGCCGCTGGCGCCCAGGGCGAGGGCGATGTCGTCCGCCAGACCGGTGAGTTTGTTGAGCCGGACGCCCTGATCCAGCTCCAGCTCGTACCGCGTGACGGAGGGGCCTCTGGTCACATTGACAATACTGGCGTCAATGCCGAAAGAGCGGATGGTATCGGAGAGCCGCTGCTGGTTGGCCCGCAGCTCCTCCAGCGCCTCGCCGGCGTCGCCGCCGCTTCCCTCCTCCAGAAGAGACAGCGGCGGGTACTGATAGTGCGGCCCCTCCGGATTCGCCATGGCGTTCTCCAGATCCCGGGAGACCTCCGCGGCGGCGCTGTCCGCGTCCCCCTCCTCCGGCTCCTCCGGGGCGGCGGGCTCTGTCCGAACCGGGGCGGCCTGCGCTCTTCCGGCGGGCTTTGGCACGGCGGGCTCCCGGGTAATCTCAATTCCCGCGTTGGGGAAGTCCGGGACGGGGGCGGAAACCGTCTCCTCCGGCTCTGCCGGGGCGGAATCCACCGTCTGCGGCTCCGTCACGACGCCGGCGCTCTCCCGCACGCTCCGGGCGGCGGAAATCTGCTCCGTCTCCCCGGCAGGCGGTTCCGGCGTCTGGGCCTGGCTCTCTTTCCGGCGCCTGTCCAGCACCTGATCCGGGGAGGGCACGCCGGGCTGTTTCCGGAAAAAGCCCTCCCGCTTCGGCTGCGGGACCGGTTCCGGCTCCGCGGCGGCGGGCCGGGGCTGTGTCTCCTCGCCAAAGGGGATATCGATATTCCGCCGGCTCTGGGCCGCGCCCGTCGGGGTCTCCCGCGGCGGCGCCGTCTGAGCCGGGGCGGTTTTCTGCTTCCTGCGGGGCTTCGGCTCCTCCGCCGGCAGTTCCTCCTCCCCGTCATCGGACACCGCACGGCTGCGGATAAAGCGAACCACATCCAGAACAGTGCGGTTAAACGCGGTCAGCAGCATCAATGCCGCCCAGAGAAGGAACAGCACCGTCGCGCCGAATTTCGTAAACGCTCTGGCAAAGCCAAATCCAAGGGCTCCGCAGATCACGCCGCCGCTCTTCATCTCCCTGCCCGTATTCCACAGCACCGCCAGGGGACTGGCTGTCAGATCAAGGTCGCCCGCCAGGAACATGTGGAGCATGGCCCCGATCACCACGGGAACCAGCAGGCCGAACACCAGGCGCAGCCGGACGGGGCGTCCCCTGCTGAAGAGCAGGATATACGCGGCGAGAACCAGGGCGGGCGGGATCAGCCAGAAGCCGTACCCGAACAGGCCCTTGAGCAGGCCGCAGTACAGATCGATGAACAGCGCACTGACCGGAAAGTAGCCGAACGCGCCGAAGAACGCCAGAAACAGGCAGACCGCCGCGCCAATTCCCCTGGCGTGGGAGCGTTTCTTCTTCTGATCGTTCCGGGCGCCGCTGCTCCGCGCCGGCTCATTTCTTGTATTCCGGCCCGACGCGCCGCTGCCGCCGGAGCTCTGCCGGGACCGCGCGGCGCCGCCGCTTCCGGAAGCCGGTTTCTTCTGTGTGGTCGCCATACTCTACTCGTTCCTTTCGCAAATCAGGCAGCGGGCACAAAGGTGAATCCCGCGATACTGGCGATGAGGGCCACCAGACCCGCAATCCAGCAGTACCAGGCAAAGACGCCGAACTTCCCCTTTTTCGCCAGCAGGTTGACCAGGCGGATGGAAGCGTATCCCACCACGCCGGCAATCACCATACCCACCAGGTACTTCGGCAGCAGAGCCGCGTCAATTCCGCCCGCCTTCACCACATCCGCCAGCTCCAGCAGCGTGGCGCCCAGAACCGCGGGCAGAGACAGCAGGAAAGAATAACGAACCGCGAAGCCGCGGTCAAAGCCCCGGGCGATACCCGCGCTGATGGTGCAGCCGGACCGGGACAGGCCCGGGATCGTGGCAAACCCCTGCGCCACCCCCACCAGCAGCACATCCGCCAGCGTGGCGCTCATCGCCGTCTTGCGTCCTCTTTTCATCCGATCCGCCAGGAACAGGACACAGCCCGTCACCAGCAGCGCACAGCTGACAAATACCGCGCTGTTGCCCAGAGACTCGATTTTGTCCCTGAACGGCAGCACCGCCAGCAGGGGCAGCGTTCCCACAATGATCAGCAAAATCAGCCGGCGATCCTCCGGGGGTCTGCCCTCGTAACTGACCGTGCCGGTGGCCACATCCCGGATGATGCCAATCAGCTCCCGGATCATCCCCAGGATATCCCGGTAGTACACCACGCACACCGCGATGAGCGTGGCAAAGTGGAGCAGGACATCAAACAGGGCGTCCGGCTCAGCCATCCCGAAAAAGTGCTGGAGCAGCACCAGATGCCCGGAGCTGGATATGGGCAGGAACTCCGCCACGCCCTGAACCGCGCCGAGAATCACCGACATGAGATAGGTCACGACGCTCCCCTCCCCTCTGGAAAATCAAACCATGTCAGGCGGTATCTTACCACATTTTCCTCTGGAATTCCAGTGCTTTCCACAAGAATTATGTAAACTTTCCCGCGCCCGCCGCGGGAAACAGGGAAAAAACCAGGCCGCAGGCAGAGGCGGAAAGTTCCACCTCCGTCTGCGGCCGGCATTCACCTGTAAATGTGCAGCTTTGAGCTGCTCAGCGTGTAGGCGTCCTCCCTGCGGTTGGTCAGGGAAGGCACCTGTTCCCTGGTCTGGTCGATCAGGTCAAGGTCGATGTCCACCATGGTTATCCCGGGCCGGTCGCTGGCCTTGGCGATGACATTGCCCCAGGGATCCACCGCCAGAGACTTCCCGTAGGCGTTCATGCCGGTCTTCTGTCCGATCTGGCTGGGCCCCACCATAAAGATGCCGTTTTCGATCGCCCTGGCCCGCATCAGCGGCTCCCAGTGATCCTTGCCGGTATTCATGGTGAAGCTGGTCGGCACCAGGATCAGCTCCGCGCCCGCCAGCGCCATGACCCGGAACATCTCCGGGAAGCGCAGGTCATAGCAGACGGCAAAGCCCAGCATACCCAGCTCCGTGTCCGCCATGACAATCTCGTCCCCGGCCGTGTTGTGCGCGGACTCCTTATAGGTTGGGCCGTTGGCGATCACCACATCGAACATGTGCATCTTGCTGTATTTGCACACCACTCTGCCGGCGGGATCAATCAGCACGGCGGTGTTCCGGGGTTTGGCCCCCTCCACCGTCTCCGGCATGCTGCCCGTCTCAATCCAGACGCTGTACTTCTGAGCCAGTTCGCGGAACATCTGGCAGGTTCTGCCGTCCGGGATGGACTCCGCCGCGGCGGAATACCCCCTGCCGATGAAATTCGTGGTCTCCGGCAGGACGATGAGCCTGGCGCCCCGCCGGGCCGCGGTCTCCACAAACCCCTTTGCCGCCGCCAGGTTGGCGTCCTTGTCCTCCCGGCTGTCCATCTGAATCATGGCCACCTGATATTGTCTCACAGGATTCTCCCCCTCTGATTTCCTCCGTTTAAAGACAGCGCACTGCCGTGCGTGCCGCAGGCAAAACCCGCGCCGGCTGCTCCGGCGCGGGCTTTTCTGTCACATCGTCCTCTTATTTCCCGGACAGGGAATCGAAAGTATCCACAATCTCCCTGTCGGGCGCGGGGGTCAGCAGGCTGACCACAACGATGACCACCAGGCTGCAGATAAACGCGGGCAGCAGCTCGTAGATGGACCACAGGCCGCCCAGTCTGGCCACGCCGAACTTCCACACGAAGACCATCACGCCGCCCACGACCATGCCGGCCAGAGCGCCCGCTTTGGTCGTCCGCTTCCAGAACAGGGAGCAGAGCATCAGCGGTCCGAACGCGGCGCCGAAACCGGCCCACGCGAAAGACACGATGCGGAACACGGAGCTGTCCGGATTCCACGCCAGCAACACACTGATAATGGCGATGACAATCACGGTGCCGCGGGCGAGAATCATGGAGCGCTTCTCGCTGAGTTTGATGCCGAGGAATTCCTCCGCCAGGTTCTTCGACACGGCGGAGGCCGCCGTGAGCAGCTGGGAGTCCGCGGTGGACATCGTGCACGCCAGGATGCCGGCCAGCACCACGCCGGCGATCAGAGCCAGAAAGATGCCGTGCTTGCTGAGCAGATTGGCCAGCTGAATGACCACCGTCTCCGAGTCGGAGCTGTTGGAGAAGAACGGGATTTTGCCGTTCACCGACACGCTGTAGCCGACCACGCCGATGAGGATGGCGACCGCCATGGAGATGACAACCCAGATGGAGCCGACGCGGCGGGAGATCTTCAGTTCCTTCTCGTCGCGGATGGCCATGAACCGCAGCAGGATATGCGGCATTCCGAAGTAGCCGAGGCCCCAGGCCAGTGTGGACGCGATGGGCAGCGCACCGTACGAGCCCGCCACTCCTTCCGCGGCATTGTACCCCTGGGTCACATTCAGGTAGCCGGGCAGCTCTCTGGCGTTGGCCGCGACCTCGCTCCAGCCGCCCGCCTGCTGTACCCCGAACACCACGATGACGACCAGGGCAATCGACATGACGATGGACTGGATCAGGTCGGTGGTGGACACGGCGAGGAACCCGCCCAGCACGGTGTACCCGATAATGACGACAGCGCCCACAATCATGGCCACATGGTAGTCCACATCGAACAGGCTGCTGAACAGAGTGCCCACCGCCTTGAAGCCGGAGGCGGTGTACGGGACGAAGAACACCAGAATGACCACAGCCGCGATGCAGGACAGCGCGTACCGGTCATCCTTGTACCGCTTGGAGAAAAAGTCCGGAATGGTGATGGCGCCCAGCGTGGCGGAATAGCGGCGCAGCCGCTTTGCCACAATCAGCCAGTTCAGGTAGGTGCCGATGGCCAGGCCCAGCGCCGTCCAGAACGGCTCCGCCAGGCCGGACAGATAGGCCAGCCCGGGCAGGCCCATCAGCAGCCAGCTGCTCATGTCCGAGGCCTCCGCGCTCATGGCCGTGACGATGGGACCCAGTCTCCTGCCGCCGAGGTAGAACTCGTCCGTGGTGGACGCCCCGCCTTTCCGGCTGAAATAGAATCCCACATAGATCATGCCGATCAGGTAGACGATAATCGCGGCAATCATACAAAACTGCGCAGTTGTCATAGCTCTCTTCCCTTCCGCGCACCGATCAGAAGTGCGTTTTGGAACATTATAATCTCTCCTCCCCCAAACTGCAAGAAAAACTTGCTGAAATTTCAATTTCCAGGGAAAAACATCAATTTCCGCGCCGTCCTGCCCGTCCAGACCGGCATGTCCCGATCCCCGCGGAAGCGCTGATCACAGGCGGTTCCACCCGGTCAGCTCCTCCCCGGGGCGTTTCGGCGTACAGATTACGCTGATTTGTGCTTTTAAGCTCCGGAATTTCCCTTTCCGGGGGAATTTCGCCCGGAATATGTTCCCGAACCGCCGGAAAATCCTCCGGAACGGAATCTGAACCCGGATGAAACACCGATCCGGAAATTATGCAGGAACCAGGCGGACACGAGGCGCCGCCCCGAATCCGCCCACCAGGCGGTATACGGGAATTTCATGCCCGATAAAAAATTTTACATTGATTTTTCCCGCGGTTGTGGTACAATGAATGACACATATTATCAGGAGGTGTTCCCAATGGCCTATGTAATCGGTGACGCCTGCATCAGCTGCGGCGCCTGCTCCGATACCTGCCCCGTAGGTGCGATCAAAGAGGGCGACGGCAAGTACGAGATCGGTGACGCCTGCATCAGCTGCGGCGCCTGCTCCGATACCTGCCCCGTCGGCGCGATCAGCGAGGGCTAATCGAGACATTCACAAAAAAGGCACGGCGTTCCGCCGTGCCTTTTTTGCGTCTTTCCTGGCCGAAGCACAGACTGCCTGCCTCAGGTCGTCCGGGCCCTGTCCCCGCCCCGGAACGCCCTGCGCAGTCTGGCGAAAAAGCCGGGGGTCTCCTCCCGCTTCGGCTCGCTTTTGACCACCTGCCTGGAGAAATAATCGTACAGGCGATCCTGGCTGGCGCTGCCCGGGACGGACTTGTCCCACACATAGGTGCCGTCCGGCTGCATGATCCAGCTGCGCTCCTGATCCTCCCGGAGCGCGGACAGGATGTGCAGCACGCCCTCCCGCGTCTCCGGGGTGACGCACTCGATGAACGCCTCCACCCGGCGCTGGGTGTTCCGGTTGAGCAGGTCGCCGGAGCCCACGAAGATCCTCGTACGCTCCCCGTCTCCGAACGCGAAGATCCGGGAGTGCTCCAGGTAGCGGCCCACAATGCTGCGGATGGCGATGTGATCGGTATACCCCGGGATCCCCGGCCGCAGGCAGCAGATCCCGCGGATGAAGAGCTCCACGCTCACCCCCGCCTGGGACGCCGCGATGAGCGCGCGCATCACCGCCATGTCGTTGAGCGAGTTGACCTTAATGACGATCCTGCCGTCCGGCCCTTTCGCCGTCTCCTCCGCGATGAGATCCAGCACCCGGTTTTTATAGCTGTTGGGCGCGATCCACAGCGCGGCCGTCTCCCCGGGGATCTGGCCCAGGGACAGGGACTCGAACACCTGGGCGGCGTCCCGTCCCACGGCATCCCGGGAGGTGATCACGGACAGATCCGTATACTGCTCGCTGGTGATCTCGTTGTAGTTGCCCGTGCCCACCTGGGTAAAGTACTGGATTTTCCCGTTCTTCTGCCGGGTGATGAGGCAGAGCTTGGAGTGGATCTTTTTGTCCGGCAGCCCGTAGATCACCGTGCATCCGGCGTCCTCCAGCACCTCGGAGTAGTCGATGTTGTTCTGCTCGTCAAACCTCGCCCGCAGCTCCAGCAGGCACAGCACGCTCTTGCCCTGATCCGCGGCATGGGCCAGCGCGGCAGCCACCTGGCTGGTCGCGGCCAGCCGGTACAGCGTAATCTGGATGGAAACCACATCCGGGTCGTCCGCCGCCTCGTAGAGCAGCTCCACAAACGGCTTCATACTCTGGAACGGGAAGCTCAGGAGCAGATCTTTCTTCTCCAGGTAGCTCAGGTACTCCCCTTTCTTCAGCTGCACCGTGCGCTGCGGCTGGCGCTCCGCGTACTTCATGCCTGGGCTCTTCTTCACCGCGGAGCCGAAAGACAGCTCAAACGGCGTGCGCTGCACGAACACATTCTCCTCCGGCACCTTCAGCGCCTTCACCAGGTAGGCGCGCAGACGGGACGACGGCTTCCCGCTGAACACCAGACGCACCGGCTGCTGGCGCTTGCGCTTGCGCAGCATCTTCTCCATGGACGCACGGAAATCCGCGTTGAGCGACTCCAGGTTGTCCCCGATGAAGACATCCGCGTTGCGGGTGACCCGGATGAGCACCGTCTGGGTCACCTCCTGCTTTTTAAACAGCAGGTTGGCGTAGTACGCCACCATCATGTCCGTGAGAATCACTTTCTGGCGGCCGTCCACCTCGCAGACCCGGTAGGGCGGGACACGCATGACGGGCACCAGGCCCAGCCGCAGCTCCTCGCTCTTGTCGTTTCGTTTGATGGTAGACACCACCCAGGTCTCCCGGTTCCCGATGAACGGGAACGGGTGCTCCGCGTCCACCACCCGGGGCGAGAGCAGCGGCCGGATCTCCGCGAAAAACTTTCTGGCCAGCAGCTCGTCCGCCTTGCTGATCTTGCGGAAGTCCACCACATCGATGCCCGCGGCTCTCAGATCCCGGATCAGATCCCGGTAGATCCGGAAGCGGATCTCCTTCTGCGCCGTCACCTGCTCCATAATTCTGGGCAGCTGCTCCGCGGCGGTCATCTGCGTCTTCTCATCCCGCTGGTTCGGGAGCAGAACCGCCCGGTGAATCAGGGAGCCGACCCGGACCATGAAGAACTCCTCCATATTGGAGTTGTATATTCCCAGGAACTTCAGCCGCTCCAGAAGCGGCGTATCCGGATCCCCCGCCTGGTACAGCACCCGCTGGTTAAACTGCAGCCAGCTCAGCTCCCGATCCAGAAAGCATTGAGGCTCCCCTTCCGCCGCCTCGTTTCGCGGCGCGGCCGTCTCCGGCGTCTTTCCCTCCTGCGGGATTACTCGTCGTTCGTTTCTTTCTTCTTCGGGCATTGGCTTCTCATCCCCCGGACAATATTTTCTTCCACCGCTTTCTCAAGCGTGTCGGTCACAATCTGAAGGGTGCGAATCCTGGCATACTTCTTATCCACCGATTCTATGATATACCAGGGAGCGTAGGTGGTGCTGGTCTTCTGCAGCATATCCTCGACGGCCTCCTCGTACAAAGGCCACTTCTCCCGGTTGCGCCAGTCCTCCTCCGTAATCTTCCACTGCTTCTCCGGCGTGTTCTGCCGGATCTCAAACCGCTGCAGCTGCGTATCCGGGTCGATGTGGATCCAGAACTTCAGCACC
>CAYRAG010000002.1:33942-81944 GCA_964422185.1 uncultured Oscillospiraceae bacterium | reverse complement strand
CCGCGCCTCCACCATCTTCCCCTCTTTCGTCGGACACACCTTCGCTGTGCATGACGGCCGCAAGCATGTTCCCGTGTATGTGACCGAGGACATGGTCGGACACAAGCTGGGCGAGTTTGCCCCCACCCGTACTTTCCGGGGCCACGCGGGCAGCAAGACCACGAAGTAAGGAGGAGAGACAGAATGGAAGCAAGAGCGACCGCGAAATATATCCGCATCTCTCCCCGCAAGGTGAAGATCGTCTGCGATCTGATCCGGGGCAAGGATCTGCCCGTTGCCCAGGCGATTCTGGCTCAGACTCCCAAGGCCGCCGCGGAGCCGCTGCTCAAGCTGGTCAACAGCGCCGCGGCCAACGCGGAGAACAACCACCAGATGGACACCTCCTCGCTGTATGTGCTGGACGCCTACGCCAATCCCGGCCCCATCATCAAGAGGATGATGCCCCGGGCGCAGGGCCGCGCCTACCGGATTAACAAGCGTACCTCTCACATCACCGTTGTGGTGAGCGAGCGGTAAGGGAGGAGGAACAATATGGGACAGAAAGTCAATCCCCACGGGTTCCGCGTGGGTGTCATTAAGGACTGGGACTCCCGCTGGTACGCCAGGAACGACAAAGTCGGCGACCTGCTGGTAGAGGACAAGAAGATCCGCGATTATCTGAAGAAGACGCTGTACGACGCCGGAATCCCCCAGATCGAGATTGAGCGCAACGCCAACCGGGTGGTCATCTACCTGCACTGCGCCCGTCCCGGCCGGGTCATCGGCAAGGGCGGCGCCGATATCGAGGCCCTCCGCCTCAGGCTGGAGAAGATGATCGGCAAGCCTGTTTCCCTGAACATCGTCGAGGTCAAGAACCCCGATACCAACGCACAGCTGGTGGCGGAGAACATCGCCCAGCAGCTGGAGCGGCGCATCGGATTCCGCCGGGCCATGAAGAACGCCATGGGCCGCGCCATGCGCGGCGGCGCCCGCGGCATCAAGACCTGCGCATCCGGGCGTCTGGGCGGCGCCGAGATCGCACGCACGGAGCACTATCATGACGGCACCATCCCCCTGCAGACCCTGCGCGCCGACATCGACTACGGCTTCGCCGAGGCCGCGACCACTTACGGCCGCATCGGCGTGAAAGTGTGGATCTACAAGGGCGAGATCCTGACCCAGACCCTGCGCACCACGCCGCGCACCATCGATACCAGCAAGCCCTACGAGGAGCGCCGTGACCGCCGCAACCGCCGGGACGGCGACCGCCGCGGAGGCGGCGGCTATAACCGCGGGCCCAGGCCCAACGGACAGGGCGGCGGTTACAACCGCGGGCCCAGGCCCAACAACGGGCCCGGCGCTCCCAAGGAAGGAGGCTCCCGCTAATGCTTCTCCCGAAGAGAGTAAAATACCGCCGTGTGCACCGCGGCCGCATGACCGGCAAGGCAACCCGCGGCAACACCGTGACATACGGCGATTACGGCCTGCAGGCGACAGAGCCCGCCTGGATCACGAGCAACCAGATTGAGGCTGCCCGTATCGCCATGACCCGCCACACCCGGCGCGGCGGCCAGGTCTGGATTAAGATTTTCCCCGACAAGCCCGTGACGCAGAAGCCCGCGGAGACCCGTATGGGCTCCGGCAAGGGCTCCCCGGAGTACTGGGTCTCCGTGGTGAAACCCGGCCGCGTGATGTTTGAGATCGGCGGCATTCCGGACGACATGGCCGTGGAGGCCCTGCGTCTGGCCAGCTACAAGCTGCCCGTCAAGTGCAGGATCATCAGGCGCGAAGAGACTGAGAACGGTGGTGAAGCGGAATGAAGGCTAGTGAATTCCGGAAGCTCTCCGAGGCAGAGCTGGAGTCGAAGCTGACGGATCTGAAAAAGGATCTGTTCAACCTGCGCCTTCAGTACGCCACGAACAAGCTGGAGAACCCCGTGCGCATCACGGAGGTCAAGAGGGACATCGCCCGCGTGAAAACCGTCATTCGTGAGCAGCAGCTCGCAGGCCGATAAGAAGGAGGAACCTAGGCTATGGACAACAGAACTTCTTCCCGCAAAACCAGAGTCGGCCTGGTGGTTTCGGACAAGATGGACAAGACCGTGGTGGTCGCCATCGCCGACCGCGTGGCCCATCCCCTGTACAAGAAGATCGTAAAGAGAACATACAAGCTCAAGGCCCACGATGAACTCAACCAGTGCGGCGTCGGCGACCGTGTCCGCGTCATGGAGACCCGTCCCCTTTCCAGGGACAAGCGCTGGCGCGTGGTGGAGATCCTCGAGAAGGCCAAGTAAGGAGGTGCCAGTATGATTCAGGAAGAAACCTATCTGAAGGTTGCCGATAATACCGGCGCCAAGGAGCTCAAGACCATCCGCATCCTGGGCGGCTCCAAGCGGAAGTACGGCAACATCGGCGATGTGGTCGTGGCATCCGTGCGGAAAGTGCAGCCCGGCGGCCAGGTCAAGAAAGGCGAGGTCGTCAGAGCCGTCATCGTCCGCTCCGCCAAGGGCGTGCGCCGGGCGGACGGATCCTATCTCCGGTTTGACGAGAACGCCGCCGTGCTCATCCGCGACGACCAGAACCCCCGCGGCACCCGTATCTTTGGGCCGGTGGCCCGCGAGCTGCGCGACAAGGATTACATGAAGATCCTGTCCCTGGCTCCCGAAGTACTGTAAGGGGGTGCCTGCGATGAAGAAGATGAGTATCAGGAAGGGCGATCAGGTCATCGTCCTGTCCGGCAAGGACAGAGGCAGGCAGGGCAAGGTTCTGCAGGTCATCCCGTCCGAGGGCAAGGTCGTGGTGGAGAAGATCAACCTGGTCTCCCGCCACACGAAGCCGCGCCAGCAGGGCGAGCAGGGCGGCATCATCAAGAAAGAGGCGCCCATCTACGCCTGCAAGGTGCAGCGCGTCTGCCCCAAGTGCAACAAGCCCACCCGTCCGGCGCACAAGATGCTCGCGGACGGCAGCAAGGTCCGTGTCTGCAAGAAGTGCGGCGCGGAGATCTGAGAAAGAGGAGGAGTCACGAATGCCTGAGAAAAAGGTTCCCAACCTGAAGGCGAAGTATCTGGCCGATGTCGCTCCTGCTCTGATGCAGAAGTTCGGCTACAAGTCCACGATGCAGATCCCCAGGCTGGAGAAGATCGTCGTCAATGTCGGCTGCAGCGAGGCCCGGGAGAATCCCAAGGTTCTGGACAATGTGGTCCGCGACCTGACCACCATCACCGGCCAGAAGGCCGTCATCACGAAAGCCAAAAAGTCCGTGGCAAACTTCAAGCTGCGCGAGGGCATGCCCATCGGCGCGAAAGTCACCCTGCGCGGCGACAAGATGTGGGAGTTCCTGGACCGCCTGTTCAATGTGGCGCTGCCCCGTGTCCGCGACTTCCGCGGCATCAATCCGGACGCGTTCGACGGCCACGGCAACTATGCCCTGGGCGTGAGAGAGCAGCTGATCTTCCCGGAGATCGAGTACGACAAGATTGACAAGATCCGCGGCCTGGATGTTGTGATCTGCACAACCGCCAACACGGATGAGGAGGGCCGGGAGATGCTCAAGCTCATCGGCGCCCCCTTTGCTGGTTGAGGAGGATACGGACATGGCGAAGAAATCGATGATCCTGAAGCAGCAGCGGCCCCCGAAGTACTCCACCCGCTACTATAACCGCTGCAAGCTGTGCGGCCGTCCCCACGCGTATCTGCGCGACTACGGCGTCTGCCGCATCTGCTTCCGCGAGCTGGCGTACAAGGGCCAGATCCCGGGCGTGAAGAAAGCTTCCTGGTAAACACAACAGGTTTCGGGAAGGAGTCTGAAGACGGCTCCTTCCTGAAAATACTGTCCACGCAGCCGTGTGTGCGGGCCCGGAATTCCTTGTGAAAAAGGGCCTGGCGCGGTATAATTGTTCAGTTGCGCAACGGAAAAACTCCGTCCCCGGACAGGTGTCCGGGGCGCGCGGCTGTTCCCCGCTCCCGGATGGAGCCGGCATCTCCGTCCCGGCGCGGGAATCGCGGCGTCGCGCCGCGATCTGGTCCCCCGGCGCGGGAAACGGCGGATAACAGGTCGGAGCAGTCCTTTTGCCTACTCTCCGATACCTTTCCGTCTGTACGGGATGTTCCCGTAATCTTGATAGGAGGTAAAAATCGTATGCAAATCACCGATCCTATTGCGGATATGCTCACCCGCATCCGCAACGCGAACAACGCCAAGCATGACACGGTGGATGTCCCCGCTTCCAACATGAAGAAGGCCATCGCCCAGATCCTGCTGGATGAGGGCTATATCAAGAGCTTCCAGCTCATTGATGACGGCGCTCAGGGCGTGATTCGCATTACCCTGAAATACGGTCCCGGCAAGGAGAAGGTGCTCACCGGTCTCCGCCGGGTGTCCAAGCCCGGTCTGCGCGTCTATGCCGGCGCCGACGAGCTGCCCCGCGTGCTGCGCGGCCTGGGTGTCGCAATCGTATCCACCTCGAAGGGCGTCATGACCGACAAAGCCGCGCGTGCGGCCCATGTCGGCGGTGAGGTCCTGGCGTTTATCTGGTAAGGAGGGTCATAGGAATGTCAAGAATTGGTAGAGCTCCTGTCGCCATCCCCGCCGGTGTGGAAGTACAGATTGCGGACGGCAATGTGGTGACGGTGAAGGGCCCCAAAGGCACCCTGACCCAGCAGTTCCACCCCAACATGGAGATCACCCTGGAGGGCGCTGAGCTCCATGTCAAACGCCCCAATGATCTGAAGGAGAACCGTGCGCTGCACGGTCTGACCCGCAGCCTGCTGCACAACATGGTGGTGGGCGTGACGGAGGGCTTCAGGAAAGAGCTGGATGTCAACGGCGTCGGCTACCGTGTGTCCAAGGAGGGCAACAAGCTGGTCATGAACCTGGGCTACTCCCACCAGGTGGTGGTGGAGGAGAC
Organism: uncultured Oscillospiraceae bacterium; assembly: GCA_964422185.1. GTDB lineage: Bacteria > Bacillota > Clostridia > Oscillospirales > Oscillospiraceae > CALXCT01. The sequence continues at coordinate 77,059 of CAYRAG010000002.1, read as the reverse complement.
CGACGGCATCACCATCGAGGCCCCCACTCCCAACAAGATCATCGTCAGCGGCCCCGACAAGCAGAAAGTCGGCCAGTTCGCCGCTGATCTGAGACAGAAGCGTCCGCCTGAGCCTTACAAGGGCAAGGGCATTAAGTATACCGACGAGGTTATCCGCCGCAAGGTCGGCAAGACCGGCGCCAAGAAGTAAGGAGGTGTGCCACAATGATCAAAAGACCTGATACCCGTTCCCAGCGTCTCATGCGCCACAAGCGTGTGCGCGCCAAGATTTCCGGCACGCCGGAGCGCCCCCGTCTGAATGTGTTCCGCAGTGAGACCAACATCTACGCCCAGGTCATCGACGATGTGAACGGCGTGACCCTGGTCTCCGCTTCTTCCCTGGAGAAGGACTTCTCCTGCGAGGGTACCAAGACCGATGCCGCCAGGCTGGTCGGCCAGACCGTGGCCGAGCGTGCGAAAGCCAAAGGCATCGAGACCGTCGTGTTCGACCGCGGCGGCTATGTGTACCACGGCCGCGTGAAAGCGCTGGCCGACGGCGCCCGCGAGGGCGGCCTGCAGTTCTGAGGGAGGAGGAAACGAAACTATGCCCAGATTTGAGAAAGAACCCAGCGAGTACATTGAGAAAGTGGTCTCGCTCAACCGCGTTTCCAAGACCGTAAAAGGCGGCCGTGTCATGAAGTTCTCCGCCCTCGTCGTCGTGGGCGACGGCAAGGGCAAGGTCGGCTACGGCCTGGGGAAGGCCGCCGAGGTGCCTGAGGCCATCCGGAAGGGTCTGGAAGACGCCAGAAAGAACATGGTCACCATCACCATGTCCGGATCCACCATCCCCCATGAGATTATCGGCGAGTTCGGCGCCGGCCGCGTGCTGCTCAAGCCCGCTGCCGCCGGTACCGGCGTCATCGCCGGCGGTCCCGTCCGCGCCATTATGGAGGCGGCCGGCATCAAGGACATCCGCACCAAGTGCCTGCGCTCCAACACGCCCGCCAATGTCGTCGCCGCGACCTTTGCCGGTCTGAAGGCGCTGCGCGGCCCGGAAGAAGTGGCCCGCGTCCGCGGCAAGAGCGTGGAAGAGATCCTGGGTTAAGGAGGTCGTTCATCATGGCGAATCTGAACATTAAACTGGTCAAGAGCCTGAACGGCCGCATCGCCAGACACAAGGCGACTGCGGAGTCTCTTGGCCTGCGCAAGATCGGCGATACCACCGTGCAGCCTGACAACGAGGCCACCCGCGGCAAGATCGCCCATATCGGTTATCTGCTCCAGGTGACCGAGGAACAGTAAGTCAGGAGGTATGTCACATGAATTTGCATGAACTGTCCCCCGCCCCCGGCTCTCACAGGCAGAACTACCGCAAGGGCCGCGGCGCCGGTTCCGGTAACGGCAAGACCGCGGGCCGCGGTCACAAGGGCCAGAAAGCCCGCTCCGGCGGCGGTGTGCGGATCGGCTTCGAAGGCGGACAGATGCCTCTGGCTCGCCGCCTGCCCAAGCGCGGCTTCAACAATATCTTCGCCAGGCGGCTGGAGGCGGTCAATGTCGCCGCTCTGAACCGGTTTGAGGACGGCGATGTCGTGGACGCCCGCGCCATGCTGGACAAGGGCGTGCTTTCCAGGTGCGAGTACGGCGTCAAGGTGCTGGGCAGCGGGAATATCACGAAAAAGCTGACTGTCCAGGCTTCCGCCTTCTCTGCCTCTGCCAAGGAAAAGATCGAGGCTGCAGGCGGTAAGGCGGAGGTGGTCTGATCATGTTTGAAACCATCCGTAACGCCTGGAGGATTCCAGAGCTGCGGAAAAAGATCCTGTTTACCGTCTTCATTCTGCTGATCTTCCGACTGGGCTCCGCCGTGCCTGTCCCCTTTATTGACTCCGAGGCGCTGGGCCAGTACCTGGCCAGCCAGAGCGGCACGATCCTGGGCCTGATGAACGCCATGGCCGGCACCGCGTTCAGCTACGCCACCGTGTTTGCGCTGGGCGTGCAGCCGTACATCAACAGCTCCATCATCATCCAGCTGCTGACCGTGGCCATTCCTCCCCTGGAGCGGATGGCCCGCGACGGCGGCGAGGAGGGCCGCAAGAAGATCGCGGCCATCACCCGCTACACCACCGTGGGTATCGCCCTGGTTCAGGGCTTCGGATACTACACCCTGGTCAACCACAACGGAATGGTCGATCCCGGCGGGCTGCCCAGCGTCTGGGCCGCCATCGTGATCATCCTGTCGTTCACCGCGGGCTCCGCCTTTGTCATGTGGCTGGGCGAGCAGATCACGGAGTTCGGCATCGGAAACGGCATCTCCATTATCCTGTTCGCCGGCATCGTGTCCCGGTTCCCGCAGATGATTCAGGACATGATCCACGGCGTCAGCTACTGGTCCGCCGTCCGCGCCGGAACCCTCACCGCGGAGAGCTGGCAGTCCCTCTACGGATACGCCACCCTGGAGGAGGCGCAGGCCGCCCTGGACCGGGTCACGCTGGCCCCGTGGATGATCCCCATCATTATTGTTCTCATGCTGGCCCTGGTGGTTCTGATTGTCTTCATCTACAACTCCGAGCGCCGGATTACCGTGCAGTACGCCAAGCGGGTGGTAGGCCGGAAGATGTACGGCGGCCAGAGCAGCCATATCCCCATGAAAGTGAATATGTCCGGCGTCATGCCCATCATCTTCGCGCAGTCCATCGCGTCCCTGCCGGCCACCATCGGCGCGTTCGTGCCGTCGGCGCAGGTGCCGGGAAGCGGCTGGAACACCTTCCTGAGGATATTTGACACATCCGGCATTGTCTACATGATCGTGTATTTCCTGCTCATCGTATTCTTCAGTTACTTCTACGCCACGATTCAGTTCAATCCCATTGAGGTGGCGAACAATCTGAAAAAGAACGGCGGCTTCATCCCGGGCTTCCGGCCCGGCAAGCCCACTGCGGACTTCATCAGCAAGGTGCTCAACAAGATCACCATGTTCGGTGCGCTGTTCCTGTCCGTGGTCGCCATCGCCCCCATCATCACCGGCAACATCTTCGGCTACCGCTCCCTGGCCATCGGCGGCACCTCCGTCATCATCGTGGTCGGCGTCGCGCTGGAGACCGTGAAACAGCTGGAGGCTCAGATGCTCATGCGCCACTACAAGGGATTCCTTGAATAAGAAAGGGCGGGGAAAATCATGAAGATTATCATGTTGGGCGCCCCCGGCGCCGGCAAGGGAACTCAGGCGGAAATCCTGAGCAGGAAACTGGATATCCCCACCATCTCCACCGGCAACATTCTCCGGGCCGCTGTGAAAAACGGCACTCCCGTGGGCCTTGAGGCCAAGAAGTACATGGACTCCGGCGCACTGGTTCCCGATGATGTGATTATCGGCATCGTCGTGGAGCGCCTGGCGGAGCCCGACTGCGCCAACGGCTACATCCTGGACGGGGTGCCCCGCACCATCGCCCAGGCGGAGGCGCTGGAGAACGCCGGTGTCCAGTTCGATCATGTGGTGGATCTGGAGGTCTCCGACGAGGAGATCGAGGTGCGCATGACCGGCCGCAGGGCGTGCCCCGTGTGCGGCGCCACCTACCACATCGTCAATATGCCCCCGAAGAAAGAGGGCGTGTGCGACAAGTGCGGCGGTACGCTGGAGCAGCGCAAGGACGACAGGCCCGAGACCGTGCGCCAGCGCCTGGCCGTCTACCACGCCGAGACAGAGCCCTTGAAGCAGTTCTATGCCCAGCGCGGCCTGGTTCGGGCCGTGGAGAATCAGCCCACCATCGAGAGTACCACTCAGGCGGTTCTGGAGGCTCTGGGTATCTGATATGGATTTAATTTCCATTAAATCTCCCCATGAGATTGAGCGCATGCGCCGCGCCGGACAGGTGACGGCGGAGGCCCGCGCCCTGGCCGGCAGCATGGTCCGCCCGGGCATCAGCACCCACGAGATCGACCTCGCCGTGCGCAAGTTCATCGAGAGCCACAACGGGACGCCGTCTTTCCTCGGCTACGGCGGCTTTCCCGGCTCCGCGTGCATCTCGGTCAACGACGAGGTCATCCACGGCATCCCCTCCAAGCGGAGAATCCTGAAAGAGGGCGACATCGTCAGCGTGGATGTGGGCGCGTGTGTGGACGGCTTCCACGGCGACTGCGCCGCGACCTACGCCTGCGGGGCCATTGATCCCGAGGCGCAGCGGCTGATTGATGTCACACAGCAGAGTTTCTGGGAGGGAATCCGGTTCGCCCGGGTGGGAAACCGGATCTCCGATATCTCCCACGCCGTTCAGGTCTATGTGGAGTCCAACGGGTTCTCCATCGTGCGGGACTATGTGGGCCACGGTGTGGGCGCCAGCCTCCACGAGGCGCCGGAAGTCCCGAACTTCGGGGCGGCCGGGCACGGCCCGCGCCTGACGCCGGGCATGACCCTGGCGGTGGAGCCCATGGTGAACCAGGGCGACTGGCGCATCCGGGTGCTGAAGGACGGCTGGACCGTCAAGACAAGGGACGGCTCGCTGGCTGCGCACTATGAGAACTCCATCGTGATCACCGAGGGCGATCCCGAGATCCTGACCGTCACCGGAGGCGGCGCCTATGTTTGACTGCACAGGCCAGATTGTCCGCGCCACCGCCGGACGGGACAGGGACGGCGTCTTCTGCGTGGTCGGTGTGAACCAGGAGAAGAACCGCCTGCTGCTGGCTGACGGCAAGCGCAGGAAAGTTGCCCGCCCCAAGGAGAAGAAACCTGTTCATGTGCGGAACCTGACCACGGGCCAGGCGAAGTTCGACCACCCCGCCATCCGTAAGCTGGAGCGGGGAGAGCCGGTCTCCGACCGGGAACTGAGACGGGCGTTGGCCGCCTTCAAGGGAGGTAATGACACTTGGCAAAAGATGATATGATCGAACTGGAAGGCATTGTCACAGAGGCGCTTCCCAACACCACATTTCATGTGGACATTGGAAACGGCCACATCATCCTGGCTCACATTTCCGGCAAACTGCGGATGAACTTCATCCGCATCCTGCCGGGCGATAAGGTAACCATCCAGATGTCTCCCTACGACCTGACCAGGGGCAGAATCACCTGGCGGTCCAAGTAAACCAGTATCCGCGACCGGCAGAGGCGTGCGCCGCACGCGGGGCGCTGTCTCCGCCCGCCGGTGCCATCACGGCATTCATCAGGAGGAAATTGACATGAAAGTAAGACCTTCCGTGAAGCCCATGTGCGAGAAGTGCAAGGTCATTAAGCGCAAGGGCAAAGTCATGGTCATTTGCGAAAATCCCAAACACAAGCAGAGACAAGGTTAATGGAGGTGCGTAGAGTATATGGCTCGTATTGCCGGCATTGATTTGCCGAGGGATAAGCGGATCGAAATCGGTCTGACCTACATCTACGGCATTGGGCGCACCAGCGCCAATGAGATCCTGAAAAAGACAGGCGTCAATCCCGATACCCGCGTCAAGGATCTGACCGAGGAAGATGAGGCAAAGCTGCGCGACTGCATCGCCCACGAGTACACCGTGGAGGGCGACCTGCGCCGCAATGTCGCCATGGACATCAAGCGCCTGACTGAGATCGGCTGCTATCGCGGCATCCGCCACCGCAAGGGTCTGCCTGTCCGGGGACAGCGCAGCAAGACGAATGCCCGCACCCGCAAGGGTCCCAAGCGTACTGTCGCCAACAAGAAGAAGTAAGGAGGGATATGAAGTATGGCGAACGCGAAAAACAGCTCCAGGAAAGGCGCCACCAGAAAGCGCCGCGAACGCAAAATCGTGGAGAGGGGCCAGGTTCATATCCGTTCCTCTTTCAACAATACCATGGTCACTGTGACCGATCTGCAGGGCAACGCCCTGTCCTGGGCCTCCTCCGGCGGCCTCGGCTTCCGCGGATCCAGGAAATCCACCCCCTTCGCTGCTCAGACCGCGGCGGAGACCGCCGCGAAGGCGGCCATGGAGTACGGTCTGAAGAGCGTGGAAGTGTATGTGCGGGGTCCCGGCGCCGGCCGTGAAGCCGCCATCCGCGCCCTGCAGGCTGTGGGTCTTGAAGTCATCCTGATCAAGGATGTCACCCCCGTGCCCCACAACGGCTGCCGTCCTCCCAAGAGAAGACGCGTCTAAGAAGAAGGAGGAAGAGTATTTATGGCTAAGAACATGCAGCCTGTGGCCAAGCGGTGTAAGGCCCTGGGCATCTCCCCCGCGGTGATGGGCTACGCGAAGAAAGAGACCAAGCGCAACCCCGGCGGCCAGATGCGCAGGAAGAAGAGCGAGTATGCCATCCAGCTCAACGAGAAGCAGAAAGTCAAGTTTGTCTATGGAATCCTGGAAAAGCAGTTCCATATGTACTATGAGAAAGCCGCCCGCATGCCCGGCAAGACCGGCGAGAACCTGCTGATCCTGGTGGAGCGCCGCCTGGACAATGTGGTCTACCGTCTGGGTCTCGCCCAGACCCGCCGCCAGGCCCGCCAGCTGGTCAACCACGCCCACTACACCGTCAACGGCAAGAAGGTCAATATCCCCTCCTACCTGGTGAAGCCCGGTGATGTGATTGAGGTTCGCGAGTCCAGCCGCAGCTCCGATCTGTTCAAGCGGCTGACCGGCGAGGACGCCCCGATGGTGACCACGCCCCAGTGGCTGGAGCGGGAGAAGGGCGCCCTGAAGGGTACCGTGACCAAGATGCCTGTGCGCGAGGATATCGATGTGCCTGTGGAGGAGCATCTCATCGTCGAGTTGTACTCCAAGTAACAGACCCTCATCAACTGGTGATCTGAACCGAAACGGCGGGGATCCGGAATCTCCGCCGCGCGAAAAAGGAGGGTAAACATGGTAGAAATCGAAAAGCCTCGCATAGAATGTGTGGAGAACCCCGAGGACAGCTCCTACGGCAAATATGTTGTAGAACCGCTGGAACGGGGCTACGGCACAACGCTCGGCAACTCTCTGCGCCGTGTTTTGCTGTCCTCCCTGCCAGGCACTGCGGTTACCTCCATCAAAATTGCCGGCGTGCAGCATGAATTCTCCACCATCCCCGGGATCAAGGAGGATGTCACCGAGATCGTCCTCAATGTGAAAGGAATTATCGCCAAGCTGCACTGCGAAAGCGTAAAAACAGTTTATATCGAAGCCTCCGGCCCCTGTGTGGTGACCGCCGGAGACATCAAGGCGGATGCGGAGGTGGAGGTGCTCAATCCCGAACTGCATATCGCCACGCTGGATGTGGACGCCACGCTGAACATGGAACTGACCCTGTCCCACGGCCGCGGCTATGTCCCCAGCGAAAAGAACCGGAGCACACAGACCATCATCGGCGTGATTCCGGTGGACTCCATCTACACCCCCGTCCGGAAAGTCAACTACACCGTGGAGAACACCCGTGTGGGCGATCTGACCGACTTTGACAAGCTGACGCTGGAGGTGTGGACCAACGGCACCATCGACGCCCGGGACGCCGTCTCCCTGGCCGCCCGGATCCTGTGCGACCACTTCGCTCTGTTCACCGACCTGTCCGAGGCGATGGGCAGCCGATCCACAGTGGTGGAGAAGGCGGAGGCGCAGAGAGACAAGGTGCTGGAACTGACCATCGAGGAGCTGGATCTGTCCGTCCGCTCGTTCAACTGCCTCAAGCGCGCCAACATCAACACCGTGGAGGATCTGATTTCCAAGACCCCCGAGGAAATGATGAAAGTGCGCAACCTGGGCCGCAAGTCCCTGGAGGAGGTAAACAACAAGCTGGCCATGATGGGTCTGTCCCTGGCCAGCGAGAGCGACTGACCGCTCACAGACAGAAAGCAGTCCGGCGGCAAGTAACGATCCCCGCCGGATACGGGCCGCGCCCGATGCCCGAACGGGACGCTTTCAGGACAGGACGCGCCGCCACGCGCGTCCGTTCAGGACGAATTTATGAGAAGGGATTCGCTGTGCGATATTCCAAAGGAGTTGTTTGAGATGTCTCATCACCGTAAGCTCGGCCGCACCTCGGATCAGCGGCGGGCCATGCTGCGCGCCATGGTGACCTACCTGTTTGAGGAAGAAATGATCAAAACCACGGTCACCCGCGCCAAGGAAGTTGCCCCCATCGCGGAGAAACTGATTACGCTGGCTAAGCACAGCGATCTGGCGAACTACCGTCAGGCTCTTTCCTACCTCACCAAGGAGGATGTGGCCAAGAAGCTGTTTGACGAGATCGCCCCCCGCTATTCCGACCGCAACGGCGGCTACACCCGCATCGTCCGCATCGGCCCCCGCCGCGGCGACGCCGCGGAGATGGCGATTCTCGAGCTGGTGTAATAAACCTGGTAAAAACGCCCAGTCGTTGCCGATTGGGCGTTTTTTTCAGATATGCCGCCGGAAATTCCGGAGGCACCGGGCGCCGTTGCGTCCCTGTTTCACAAGGAGGAGGATGTTCATGGAACACCGGGTATACAACTTTTCCGCCGGGCCGTCCATGCTGCCGCTGGAAGTGCTGCAGCAGGCGGCGCGGGAGATCACGGACTATCACGGATCCGGCATGTCCGTCATGGAGATGAGCCATCGATCCAAAGTGTTCGATGACATCTTCCAGCACGCCAAAACAAAGCTGCGCCAGCTCATGGCCGTCCCGGACACCCACGAGATTCTGTTTCTCCAGGGCGGCGCCAGCGCACAGTTCTCCATGGTGCCCCTGAACCTCATCAGCCGCACCGGCAGGGCGGACTACGCCGTCACGGGCAACTTCTCCGCCATCGCCTGCCGGGAGGCGAAAAAGTACGGCGACATCCGCGTGGCGTGCTCCTCCGAGGATCAGAACCACACCTACATCCCCGGCCAGGACGCGCTGGATCTGGATCCCGGCGCCAGCTACTTCTACTACTGCGCGAACAACACGATATACGGCACCGAGTGGCACTATGTGCCGCAGACCGGCGATGTCCCCCTGGTCTGCGACATGTCCTCGAACATCCTCACCACGCCGGTGGATGTGTCCCGGTACGGCATCATCTTCGCGGGCGCCCAGAAGAACATGGCGCCCGCCGGCGTGACCGTCGTGTTCATCCGGAAGGATCTGGCGGGCCACGAGCTGCCCGTCACACCGCTCATGATGAACTACCAGACCATGATCGAAAAGGACTCCATGTACAACACACCGCCCTGCTGGTGTATCTACATCCTCGGCCTGGTTCTGGACTGGGTGGAGCGGCAGGGCGGGATCCCCGCCATGGACGCCGCCCGGAAAAAGCGGGCGAACCTGCTCTATCAGGTCATCGACGACTCCCGCCTGTTCACCGCCCCCGCCCGGCCGGACAGCCGCTCGTACATGAATGTCACCTTCCGCACCGGGGACAGCGGCCTGGACGCGGAGTTTGTCCAGCAGTCCGTCCAGGCGGGCTTCACGAACCTGAAAGGCCACCGCTCCGTCGGCGGCATGCGGGCGAGCATCTACAACGCCATGCCCATGGAGGGCGTGGAACAACTCGCCGATCTGATCCAGTCCTTTGACAAAAGCCACTGAAATTTCACGGGAGGATCGTTTACCATCATGCACCCTGAAAAATTCAAAATCAAAACACTCAATCACATCTCTCCCGCCTGCCGGGAGATTCTGACGCCGGATCGCTACGCCCTGTCCGACGACATGGACGCCCCGGACGCCATCTTCGTCCGGGCCACGAACATGCTGGACTACCCGTTCAATCCGGAACTCAAGTGCATCGCCCGGGCCGGCATCGGGGTCAACACCATCCCCATTGACCGCTGCACGGAGGCGGGCATCGCCGTGTTCAACTCCCCCGGCGCCAACGCCAACGGCGTCAAGGAGCTGTTTGTGTTCGCCCTGAGCATGGCCTCCCGCGATATCCTCGGCGGCATGCGCTGGGTCTACTCCTACGACAACGACGACATCCCCGTGGATGTGGCCATGGAGCAGGCGAAGAAGCAGTTCGCCGGCCCGGAGTACTTCGGCAAGCGCCTGGGCGTCATCGGCATGGGGAATGTCGGCAGCCTGGTGGCGAATATCTCCCTGGAGCTGGGTATGGAGGTGCTCGGCTACGACCCCTACCTGTCCGTGGACGCCGCGTGGAAAATCTCCCGCAATGTCCAGCGGGTCACCGATCTGGACACCCTGCTGCGCAGCTGCGACTACATCACCCTCCATGTCCCGCTCACCGCGGAGACCCGGGACATGATCGACGCCGCGGCCATCGCGAAAATGCGGGACGGCGTGCGCATCATCAACTACGCCAGAGGCGAGGTCGTCAACGAGGACGCCATCCTCTCCGCGGTGGAGCACGGCAAGGTCGCCCGTTATGTCACGGACTTCCCCACATCGCGGAATGTGAAAGCCAGGAATGTCATCGTCACCCCGCACCTGGGCGGCACCACCATTGAGAGCGAGGCCAACTGCGCCCTGATGGCCGCACGGGAGATGGACGACTACCTGCGCAACGGCAATATCAAAAACTCCGTCAACCTCCCCACCGTCGTCCTGGACCGCAGCGGCATCGCCCGGATCTGCATCATCCACCGGAATGTCCCCGGCATGCTGACCACCATCATGCCCATCTTCGCCAGAGACGAAGTGAACATTGAGAACATGACCAACAAGTCCAGCGGGGCCTACGCCTACTCCGTCTTCGATGTCAACTGCGCCATCCCTCAGCATGTGCGGGATCAGCTGCGCGCTGTGGAGGGCGTCCTCCGCGTCCGGATTCTGGACTGACCGGGCCGCGCTGCCGGAGGCTATCCGCGTGAACGCGCCCTGGCATTTCTGAGAAACCGGGAGGGTGGGGTAAATTGAGGTTCCTGCTGCACCCCGTCGTCCTCTTTCTCCTCGGCGCACTGTCCGGTGTGCTCGGCAAGGTCTTTGACATCGTCAGCTACGAGCTGAGCGACATCTTCTCCGACCTGACCATCTGGATCCTGTTCGGGACGCTCATCGCGTACTACAGCAGCACGGGGAAAAAGGCGGTACGGAATGTGTTCCTGTTTTTTGTCGGGATGCTCCTCGCCTACTACGCGACGGCGATGGTGACGCACATGATTTACGGCAAAGATATCGCCCTCAGCTGGCTGGTCATCGCCTGCTTCATCTCTCTTCTGGCGTACCCGGTCTGGCTGGCCGGCAAAACCGGCTTTCTCCCGATGATCATTCGAATCGGCGTCACCGCGGCGTGCGTCGCGTCCGCCGCCGTGTTCACCAACGACTCCCTGACGGCGCTCCTCCTCAACCTCCTGATTGTGGGAACCCTGATCTACCACCTGTGGATCCGGAACAGGCCGGGAAAACGCGCCCGGAGGAGATAGCCAGTCCAAAACAGCAGGCAAAGCGGGGGTATCTCGGCATTGGCATGTGCCGCGATACCCCCGCTCTCTTTCCCGTCCGATGTCCGGCCTCCGGCGCCCTCCCGGTCCCGCGGGGCTACCAGGTCTTCTCCGGAAACAGATGCGCCCCGTGCGGGATGACTCCCCCCACCATCATGGGCGCCTGGGCGGCAATCCGGAATCCCGTCTTCCCGTAAAGCGATACGGCGGGGGGCGGTCAATTCCCCTCCCGCACATACAATAAGCCCCGCACGGCGGCTGCCGTGCGGGGCTCTGCTGTGTTCTTCCCTATCGGCCCTGAATGGTCACCAGCGCACGCGGGCGGATCTCAATCTCCGTTCTCTGGTAGGCGCCGCCGTATTCCCCGTCAATGGTCCAGGGCAGGTCTTTCTCCGAGGTGATGACCAGCCTGGAGGTGCGCAGGATCGTCACGGCCTCCCCCTCGGCTGTCTTCTGCTGCATGATGGACTGAAGCACCTGGTTTAAGTCCGCCATGGAGTGCGGCTTTTTTATCAGAAGCACCTCGAAGATGCCGTCGTCCAGGATGATCTCCTCCTTGGGCAGCGCCTTTACCCCGCCCACGGAGAAACTGTTGCATACCAGACCAATCAGGTACTTTCCCTCTACCACGCCGCCGTCATACTCAATGGTCAGCGGATAGCTGGTGATCGTGGGCAGGCTGCCCAGCGCGGAGATGATATAGGCCAGGTGCCCGAAAGTCTTCTTCAGATCCTTGGGCGTATCGTAGGCCACATCGGTAAAGGCGCCGCAGGCGGCCACATAGATAAACGGTTTCCCCTGGAGCAGACCCATGTCGCATGGGCGCATCTCGCCTGTCGCCGCGACTTCGGCGCACTCTGTCAGGCCGGACGGCAGGTGAAAGTTGACCGCGCAGTCATTGGTGGATCCGGCGGGAATATATCCCAGGGGCGGCCGCTGCTCCTCGGGCAGGCGCATCAGGCCGGCCGCGGTCTGGCTCAGGGTGCCGTCTCCCCCGGCGCAGACCACCCGGTCGTAGCCGGGCGCCATCTCAGAGGCGGCTTTGATGGCGTCGCCCTCCCCCTGCGTGGGGTAGGTGGTGACCAGGTAGCCCTCCCCGGTGAAGCAGTTGAGGATCTCGGACAGGCCGGTGCGAATCCGGCCTTTTCCTGCGGTAGGATTGTAAATAAACAGAAGGCGTTTCAAACGCGTAACCCCCGATCCCTGATTTCTCCTGTTTTTTTGTGTATCCCAAAAAGGCGGACAGATGGTTGCAGGTCGGAAACAGGCCTGTCTTCCCGGAAATTATAGCAACTCCATTTTCAGAACACAACTGGAAAATTCCGCTTTTTCCGCGGGATCCCGGCGGGATTCTCACGGCCTTTCGCGGTGCTCTGTGAACTTTTTCCCGCCGTTTTCCCGGCAATTCCCGCGGTTCCGCGGCCGGAGCGGCACAAACAGGCTGGAATACGCATTTGTGAACAATTTGAAAATCTTTCCAGCCGGTACAGCGGGGCAAAATCCGAACCGCGCCGTGCGATCGGGGGCGGCGCAGTTCCCCGGTTTCCCGCCGCCGCTGCCTGTTGCATCCCGCGGGCGGGTGTGGTATACTGTTTTTCGGGGAATCCTGTCCCCGGGACAACTGCATACGGCATTTCACAGGAAACGGGACAAGGGAGTTCTAACTTCTCTGTCTCGTTTTGCGCTCTCAGACACTGAAAAGGAGGCGAACGCAATGGCGCCGTTTGAACCGATTCGAAGCGGCTACCCCAGCATGGATGCTCTCCTGGACTACATTCGCCTTGGGGACAATGTGGTCTGGCAGGTATCCTCCATCGACGAATTCCGGCTGTTCGCGGAACCGTTCGCGAGGCAGGCCGTGGCGGACGGCCGGGATATCGTCTACATCCGTTTTGCCCAGCATGAGCCCGTCCTGTCCGACCTGACCGGCATTGATGTGCGGCAGTTTGACCCGGAGGAGGGCTTTGAGGCGTTCACGGTGAAGCTCCACGACGAGATTACCCGCCGGGGCAAGGACGCGTTCTATGTCTTTGACTGCCTGTCCGAGCTGCAGTCCGCCTGGTACACCGACCTGATGATGGGCAACTTCTTCCGGGTGACCTGTCCGTACCTGTTCGAGCTGGACACCGTCGCCTACTTCCCCCTGATCCGGGGCCGGCACTCCTTTGACGCGGTCGCCCGCATCCGGGACACCACCCAGCTGCTGCTGAATGTGTACGACACCGGCTCCCAGGTGTATCTCCACCCCCTGAAGGTGTGGAACCGCTACTCGGATCAGATGTTCCTCCCGTACTGCCTGAACCGGGAGACGGGGAATTTCTCCGTCGTCCAGGACGGCGTCGGCATGAGCCGGTACTACCAGGCGCTTCAGCGGGAGAGCGCGGAAAACCAGGATCAGAACTACGACAGCTACGACCGCTTCTTCAACTCCGTCCGGATGGAGTACGCGCAGAGCGACCGGTTCTCCTCGGAGACGGAGGCGCAGCTCATCGCCAGCATGATGACCCGGGACGCCCGTCTGCGGGAGCTGGTGCACCGGTACTTCCAGCCGGAGGACTATTTCGCCCTGCGGGACCGGATGATCGGCAGCGGCGCCATCGGGGGAAAATCCTGCGGCATGCTGCTGGCCCGGAAGATCGCGGAGCGGGAGCTGCCGGAGGACATGTCGGAGCACAGCGAGCCCCACGACTCCTGGTATATCGGGTCGGATGTGTACTACACCTACATCGTCTCCAACAACTGCTGGCGCCTGCGCATCCGCCAGCGCACGCCCTCGGAGTACTTCACCGCGGCGAAAGAGCTGAAAGAGCATCTGCTCACCGGCCAGTTCCCCGCCAATCTCCGGCAGCAGTTTATGAACATGCTGGAGTACTTCGGGCAGAGTCCCATTATCGTCCGCTCCTCCAGCTTCCTGGAGGACGGCTTCAACAACGCGTTCGCCGGCAAGTACGAGTCGGTGTTCTGCGTCAACCAGGGCGGGCCTCAGGAGCGGCTGGAGGCGTTTGAGCAGGCGCTGCGCCGGGTCTACGCCAGCACCATGGATCCCTCCGCGCTGGAGTACCGGCGCATGCGGGGCCTGGAGAACAGCGACGAGCAGATGGCGGTGCTGGTGCAGCGGGTCTCCGGATCGTCCCACGGCCGCTACTTCATGCCCTCCGCCGCCGGCGTGGGCTACAGCCACAGCGCCTATAAGTGGTACCGGGACATGGATCCCGGGGCGGGCATGCTGCGCATCGTCATGGGTCTGGGCACCCGGGCGGTGGATCGCACACAGGACGACTACCCCCGTCTGGCCAACCTGGACCGGCCCGCGACCACGATCTACACCACCTCCGCGCAGAAGCACCGGTTCTCCCAGCACTATGTGGATGTGCTGGACCGCCAGGAGAACACCATCCGGGCGGTGCCGGCGGATCTGCTGATGCCGGATCTGCCCCGGTGGTATTTAAACCAGGTCATGGAGCATGACACCGAGGCGGAGAATCTTCTCCGCCAGCGCGGCTCCTACCAGGAGGTTCTGTTCGCCAACTGCCAGCGCCTGCTGGAGAACCGGGCGTTTACCGGCATGATGCACCGGCTGCTCAAGACTCTTGAGCGGGTCTATGAGAACCCGGTGGATATCGAGTACACCGTCAATCTGGACGAGAGCGGCGACTTTGTCGTCAACCTGCTCCAGTGCCGTCCCCTCTACCTGGGCAGACAGGGGGAGCAGGTGGATCTGGACGCCCTGCGTCTGAGCCGCACCCTGTTTGACATCTCAGACTCCTCCATGGGGCCCTCCGGGGTGCGGAATGTGGACGGGGTGGTGCTCATCGACCCGGAGCAGTACTACCTCTACCCCTACGCCAGAAAGCCGGAAGTCGCCGTGGCGGTGGGCCAGCTCATCCGCCGCTGCCGGGACGAGGGAAAGGCGATGCTCCTGCTGACGCCGGGCCGCATCGGCACCTCCTCCCCGGAGCTGGGCGTGCCGGTCACTTTCGGAGACATCGCCGGCTGCACCGCCGTATGCGAGGTGTCGGACAGCCGGGCGGGCTACCAGCCGGAGCTGAGCTACGGCAGCCACATGTTCCAGGATCTGGTGGAGGCGGAGATCTTCTACGGCGCCATCTGGAACAACGAGAAGACCCAGGCCTACTGCCCGGAGATCCTGGATTCCTGTGAGGATCTGTTCGCCCGGCTCAGCCCGGACTCCTCCGCGCTGGCCGGCATGGTGAAAGCGGTGGAGACCCCCGGTCTCCGTCTGTGGCAGGACGCCGTGTCCGGCCGCGCCGTGTGCGGCTGGGAGGAGAACTGACAAGCCGCGCCCGGGCGGGAAACCCGGGGCGAGGCAAACGCCCGGCCCGGTTCCTTTCCGGCATTTCCGCTTGCAAACCCCGGCCGCGCGTGATAGACTTCCCGCAGAAGGCCAGGCAAAGCGACGGCAGGCTGTCATTTCCTGAGGCCTGTCCGGGAAGGAGGCAGAACGAACTTGAAACAGACGAAGCACGGCGCCGCGGAGGAGGAGTTCCCGGAACAGGAGCGGGAACACGCCCCGGAGTGGTTCCAGTATATGGATGAGTTCGAGGAGATGAGACCGGGGATCCTGCGCCTGAAGCTGAGGCAGAAAATGGAGAGAGCCGCTATCGGGTATCCTGCCTACTACGCCGGCGTCCGGAAGAAAAAGAGGATGCAGGCCGAGGCCAGACGAAATCCGGAGAGCCAGGATCCCGGCTCCATTCTGAAGAGAGCCCGCGCCCGGGCTGAGCGCCAGAAGCAGACCGGGGAGTGACCGGTTTCCCTGTCCCCCGCAACCGTCTCACCCAAAAGAGCCGCCCGGATCTGGGCGCTCCTCGCGGAGATCAAAAAACACCTCCGGGGCAACCCGGAGGTGTCTTTTCATCAGTCTGTCACATACGGCAGCAGCGCAATCTGACGGGCGCGCTTGATGGCCTCTGTCAGCTGGCGCTGGTGCATGGCGCAGGTACCGGTCGTGCGGCGGGGCAGAATCTTCGCCCGCTCGGAAGTGTAGCGGCGCAGCTTCGCGGCGTCCTTGTAATCAATGTGCTCGACCTTATCCACGCAGAACGCGCATACCTTGCGGCGCTTGCCGCGGCCGCGGGGCGCTCTGTTGTTATCGACAGCCATGGAACAAAACCTCCTTGTGGTAAACCAGAATGGGATGGGAAAACCGGGACAGACCCGCCGGGGGTCAGAACGGAAGGTCTCCGTCATCCTCGGTCAGCTCAGAGAATTGGTCGCCGCCCGCCGGCGCTCCGTACCCGGACACGGGAGGAGGCGCACTCTGGGAAGGCGGTGCGTAGGTGGAGTAAGAGTTGCTGTATCCGCTCTCGGTGTCCCGCTTGGAGTCGCCGAAATAGACATTGTCCGCCACAACCTCGGCGCTGCGGCGCTTGTTGCCGTCCTTATCCGTCCAGTCGCGGATCTGGAGGCGGCCCTCCACAACGGCCATACGGCCCTTGGTGAAGTACTTGCAGACAAACTCGCCGGTCTGCCGCCATGCGACGACATCGATGAAGTCCGTCAGACGATCCCCGGTCGCCTTGTCCCGGAAGTCCCGATCCACCGCCAGGGAGAACGAGGCGACGGCGATGCCCGACTGGGTATGGCGAAGCTCAGGATCGCGGGTCAGACGGCCCATGATGATGATCTTGTTCAGCATACCGCTGTCCTCCTTACTCGTCCTTGCATACGATGATGGAACGCATTACGCCGTCCGCGATGCGGAACTGGCGCTCCAGCTCTTTGGGAAATTCAGGGGCGGACTGGAAAGTCATCAGGACATAGTAGCCCTCGTCCCGGTCGTTGATCGGATAAGCGAGGCGGCGTTTCCCCCACTCATCCACTTCGGCAAGCGTTGCCCTGCTCTCGATCAGGCTCTTGAACCTGGCAACCACGGCGGCGATGCCCTCCTCCCCCAGCGTGGGGTCGATGATGAACACCGTCTCATAATTCGCGCTGATTTTTGCCATTTGCTGCACCTCCTTATGGACATATGGCCTTCGGTCTGGCCGAAGGCAAGGATAGATGTGCCCGTCTCAAGACAGGCCTAACTATTATACCGGAATTTTTGCCGGTGTCAAGAGGTTTTTTGGGGCCCGATCGGGCTACCGGCGGATAGTTCCCTGCCGCTCACGCCGCGGGGGGCGGGCCGCCGGACCGCTGCGGGCCGTGTGTCCCGTGACGGCCGCTCTGCGCGTTTTTCAGGCCATCCGGGCTACGGGCCGGATCGCCGCGGCCGGCGGGGGATCCTGTCTTGTGTTTGCCGGAAAACTATGCTATACTTTCCCCGGTTTTCCCCGGCCCCCGCCGGAATACGCGGGATGCCGGGCACCCAAATCTGAAACTGCAGGCGGTGTTTCACCTTGATATATAAACAGTGGGTCTACCCCCACATCTCACCGGCAGCCCGGGAGGGGCTGATACAGGCCGGATACCCGCCCCTGGTGGCGACGGTGCTGTGCGCCCGGGGCATGGAGTCCCCGGAACAGGCGGCGGCGTTTCTCGCCTCCGGCCGGGATCTGCTTCACGACCCCATGGAGATGAAAGACATGGATCGCGCCGTGGCGAGGATCCGACAGGCGCTGGATCGGCATGAGACCATCGCCATCTACGGCGATTACGATGTGGACGGGATCACCTCCACGGTTCTGCTCACGGACTTCCTCCGTCGGGAGGGCGGCACGGTGATCCCCTATATTCCGGATCGGCTGTCCGAGGGCTACGGCCTGAATCACGACGCGGTCACCACGCTCTCGGCGCAGGGCGTCTCCCTGATTATCACCGTGGACTGCGGCATCACCATCGGCGCGGAGGCGCTCGTGGCGCGGGACATGGGCATGGAACTGGTGGTCACGGACCACCACGAGTGCAAGGCCGGGCTCCCGGAGGCCGTGGCCGTGGTGGATCCCCACCGGCCGGACTGCCCGTACCCGTTCAAACATCTGGCGGGCGTCGGGGTCGCGCTGAAACTGGTGCTGGCCCTGGGCGGCCCGGAGCGGCAGGAGAGCCTGCTGCTGGAATACGCGGATCTGGCGGCCATCGGCACCGTGGCGGATGTCATGCAGGTCACCGGGGAGAACCGGACGATCATCCGCCTCGGCCTGGAATCTCTGGCGCACTGCCGCCGGCCGGGCCTGTGCATGCTGCTGCGGGAGGCCGGCCTGGAGGGGAAGGATCTGAACTCCTCGTCCATCGGCTACATCCTCTCCCCCCGGATCAACGCCGCAGGGAGGATGGGCCACGCGGAGCTGGCCGCCGAGCTGCTTTTGACGGACGACCCGGATCGCGGGGAGGAACTGGCCCGGGCCCTGTGCGATCTGAACCGGGAGCGGCAGGCCATTGAGGGGGAGATCTACAACCAGTGTGTGGCCCGCCTGTCCTGCCGCGGCCCGGAGGAGTCCGGCGCCATTATCCTGACGGACACAAACTGGCACCAGGGCGTGGTGGGCATTGTGGCCTCCCGGCTCTCCGAGAAGTACCGCTGCCCTGTCATCATGATCTGCCTGGACGGCGGCAGAGGGAAAGCCTCCTGCCGCTCCTACGGCCATTTCAATCTCTTCGCCGCGCTGGAGACCTGCGAGGATCTCTTCGAGGCCTTCGGGGGCCACGAGCTGGCGGCGGGTTTCACCATCCTGGAGGAAAATATCCCGGAGTTTAAGCGGCGCATGGAGGCGTACATGCGGGATCACCTGGACGGGCAGACCCTGAGCAACGCCCTGGAGGTGGACGCGGATCTGGACGACCTCTCCCTGCTCTCCCTGGAGAATGCGGAGAGTCTCGCCATGCTGGAGCCCTACGGCTCCGGGATGCGCCGGCCGGTCTTCTCCCTGTCCGGGGCGGAGGTGATCACCGCCGTGAATGTGGGCGGGGGCCGGCACCTGAAGCTGCGGGTATCCAAGGGGGATCAGCTGCTGGACGCCATCTTTTTCTCCGTCAGCTCCGCGGATGTCCAGGTGACGCCCGGGGAGCGCGTGGATCTGGCATTCCAGCCGAAGATCAACGAATTCCGGGGGCGCCGGGAAGTCCAGCTGCAGCTGGTGGATCTGCGCCCCGCCCTGACCCGCGCGCAGCTGGAGCACCAGCTGTTCCGCCGCCTGATGAGCGGTGAGGAGCTGCCGCCTGTCCAGGCCGCGGGCATGCTGCCCAGCCGGCAGGAGTTCGCCAATCTGTGGCGCTATCTCCGGGGGCAGGCCGCCCGCCGGCCCCTGGTGGAGACGGGCACCGCCCAGCTTTGCCGCTGCGTCGCCAGAGCCTACGGCCAGCGGGAGACCTACGGCCGGACGCTGGTGTGCCTGGCGGTGATGGATGAGCTGAAGCTGATTCATGTGGAGCGCCGGCCGGACCGGCTGGCCATCTCGGTCAATCATGTGGAGGGGAAAGTGGATTTGGAGAGCAGCCGCCTGATGAAGCGGCTGCGGGCGCTGTGCGGGTGACGAACCGGGCGGGAAACGCCCCCTGTCCCCGCGGTCTGTACAAGGCGGTGATAGTTCATGGATCCCATTCTGGAGCGATATCAGGCACTGGAGGAGAAGCTTGCCACCTACCAGCCCAACTTCGACCGGCAGCTGCTGTATACCGCGTTTACCTACGCGGACAATGCGCACCGGGGCCAGCTGCGCAAAGACGGCTCCGCCTACATCACCCATCCCCTGGCGGTGGCGGAGCTCGTCGCCGACCTGGGTCTGGATCTGGAGAGCGTCATGGCCGCGCTGCTCCACGACTGCATTGAGGACACGGAGATCACCTACGATGACATCGCCAGGAAGTTCGGGCGCTCCGTAGCCGACCTGGTGGACGGCGTCACGAAGCTGTCCCGGGTGCAGTACACCTCCAAGGAAGAGGAGCAGATGGAGAATCTGCGCAAGATGCTCATCGCCATGGTCAAGGACATCCGGGTCATCCTGGTGAAGATCTGCGACCGGCTGCACAACATGCGCACCATGCAGTACCAGACGCCCCTGAAGCAGCGGGAGAAAGCGCTGGAGACCATGGAGATCTACGCGCCGCTGGCCCACCGGCTGGGCATGCAGAAGATCAAGTGGGAGCTGGAGGACACCTCGTTGAAGTTCCTGGATCCCGTGGGGTACAAGGAGATTGAGGACGAGCTGAAGATGAAGTCCGCCGCCCACGAGGAGTTCCTGGCCACCACCCAGGCCATGATTGAAAAGCGGCTGGCGGAGGAACACATCGAGTGCAAGGTATACGGCAGGGTGAAGCACATCTACTCCATCTACCGCAAGATGTTCTCCCAGAACAAGACGCTGGACGAGGTGTTCGACCTGTACGCGTTCCGGGTCATTGTGAACGACATCCCCAGCTGCTACTATGTCATCGGCTGTATCCACGACCTGTTCAAGCCCGTGCTGGGCAGGTTCAAGGACTATATCGGCACGCCGAAGCCCAACGGCTACCAGTCGCTTCACACCACGGTCTTCGGCAAGGACGGCATCCCGTTCGAGGTGCAGATCCGCACCGAGGCCATGCACCAGCAGGCGGAGTACGGCATTGCCGCGCACTGGAAATACAAGCAGGGCATGGCTAACCAGAAACTGGGCTCGGAGGAGACTTTCGAGTGGATCCGGAAGATCCTGGAGAGCGAGCAGGTGTCCGACGCGGAGGAGTTTGTGCACCGGATGCGCGTGGACATGTTCGACGACGAGGTGTTCGTCTTCACCCCCAAGGGGGATGTGAAGTCGCTGCCCGCCAACTCCACGCCCATCGACTTCGCCTACTCCATCCACTCCGAGGTGGGCAACCGGATGACCGGCGCCAAGGTCAACGGCCGCATCGTCCCCTTCGACACCATCCTGGAGAACGGGGATATTGTGGAGGTCATCACCTCCAAGACCGCCCACGGGCCCAGCCGGGACTGGCTGAAGATCGCCCGGAGCAACGAGGCGCGCAACAAGATCCGGCAGTGGTTCAAGAAAGAGCGCCGGGAGGAGAATATCGTCACCGGCCGGGCCTCCTTTGAGTCGGAGCTCAAGCACGCGGGGCTGCAGCTGTCCGATATCACCAGTGAGGAGATCCTGCCGTCCATTCTGAAGAAAGTGCGCTGCAACTCCCTGGACGAGCTCTACGCGTCCATCGGGTACGGCGGCACCACCGCCGTGAAGGCGGTCAACCGCATCCGGGAGGAGATCACCCGGCTGCGCCGCATCCAGGCGGATAAGCTGGCCGCCGCCAGGAGCCTGGAGGAGGCCGTGATCATGCCCGGCACCTCCGGCGAATCGAAACAGAACAAGGTGGCGGTTCCGAAGCACTCGGACTCCGGCATCATCGTGGAGGGGCTGGGCAACTGTCTGGTGAAATTCGCCAAGTGCTGCACCCCCGTCCCCGGCGACCCGGTGGTCGGGTTCATCACCCGGGGGTACGGCGTCTCCGTCCACCGGGCGGACTGCCCCAACGCCGCGCCGGAGAAGCGCAAACCGGACGAGAGCGAGCGCTGGATCCATGTGGCCTGGACGGAGGACTGTCTGCCCGCCTACCGGACCTCCCTGGAGATCTCCGCCAAGGATCGGGACGGCCTGACGCTGGATGTGGCGATGGCACTGTCCACCGTCAAGGTGAAAGTAGACGCCCTCGCCGCCCGGGGCCTGCCGGACGGCTACGCCGCGGTCTCCATCGTCATGGAGGTAAAAAACCGGGACGAGCTGAACAATGTCATCACGAAACTCAATCAGATCCCCGGCGTGTACCAGGTTTCCCGCGCCGGGGAGCGGCAGGGCTGAGCCCGGCCGGGAAAGGAAGATGATCCCCATGCGTGCGGTGGTCACCCGCGTCTCCTCCGCCAGCGTCACCATCGACGGCGCGGAGGCCGGCGCGATTCAAACCGGCTTTCTGGTTCTGCTGGGCGTGGGGCCGAACGACACGGAGGCGGACTGCGACCGGCTGGCGGAGAAAATCTGCAACCTGCGGGTGTTCGGGGACGAAAACGGCAAAATGAACCGGAGCCTGGCCCAGGCGGGCGGCGCGCTGCTGGTGGTCTCCCAGTTCACCCTGTATGCGGACACCTCCAGCCGCCGCCCCGGTTTCTCCCATGCGGCCGGCCCGGATCTGGCCGTCCCCCTGTACGAGCGGTTTCTGGATCAGTGCAGGGCCCGGGGGTTCCAGGTGGAGCACGGCCGGTTCGGCGCGGAGATGAAAGTGGCGTCCGTGAATGACGGTCCGGTGACCATTCTGCTGGACACCGACCGCCTCAGGGGCGACAACTGAGTTGACAGGGAGGAGATCCTCATGATTATCAAGATGCTCCAGGTGGGCGCAATCGGCACCAACTGCTATATCGTGGAGGACGAGGAGGCGAAGCGCGCCGCCATCATCGACCCCGGCGACGACGCGGATCAGATCCTCGCCGCGGTGGCCAGGGACGACCCGGACACCCGGCCGGCGTGCATCCTACTGACCCACGGCCACTATGACCACACCTCCGCCATCCCGGAACTGCTGGAGACGCTCCCGGATATCCCGATCTTCATCCACCGGGACGACTATGTCAACAAGCCCCGGGATCTGTTCACCCTGCCCCCGGATCTGCCCAATATCCGCTTCTACGACGAGGGCGACAAGGTGAAAGTGGGCTCGTTGTATATCGAGGTGCTCATGCACACCCCCGGCCACTCCGCCGGATCCGTGGTGCTGCGGGTGGAGGATGTGCTGTTCACCGGGGACACCCTGTTCCGGGGCTCCTGCGGGCGCACGGACTTCCCGGACGGGGATTACGGACAGATCCTCCAGTCCCTCAAGCGCCTTGCCCGGCTGGAGGGCGACTACACCGTCTGCCCGGGCCACGAGGGCACCACGAAGCTGTCCACGGAGCGGGCCACCAACTACTACATGATCGAGGCCATGCGCCACTGACATGAAACTGTATCTACGCGGCCACAGCTACCGCTACGCCGCCGAGCAGATGCTGCTGACGCTCTTCCCCGGCCAGCGCCCGGAGTATCCCCCGGAGCCGCCGGAGGGAAGCGAACCCTCTGTCATCCTGGCGCTCCACCGGGGCGCCACCTGGGCCACCGCCACCGCCCGGCTTTTCTGGGAGGGGCGCGAATACCGGGGTGTCTCCCGGTGCCGGGATCCCGCGGGGCAGAGCGAAACGGAGCAGTACCGGGTGCTGCAGCACGCGGTGAAGTTCGCGTTTTACAAAGCCGGCGTGCAGGCGCTGGGGAAGACCCCCGTCTGGGGCGCCCTGACCGGCGTCCGGCCGGTGAAGCTGCCCACCCGGGATCTGGAGCAGGGGCTGTCCCCCGCCCAGGCGAAGCGGCAGCTGGAGCGGGTCTACCTCGTCTCCCCCCGCCGGGCGGAGCTGGCGGTCACCTGCGCCCAGGCCAGCCTGCGCGTCAAGGAGCTGCTCTCGCCGAATCAGTTCTCCCTGTATGCCGGCATCCCGTTCTGCCCCAGCCGCTGCGCCTACTGCTCGTTCGTCTCCGCGGACATCAGGGGCTGCCTGAAACTGGTGGAGCCCTACCTGGAGGCCCTGGAGCGGGAGACCTCTTACACAGGCGCACTCGCCCGGCAGGCCGGCACCGTCGTCCGCTGCGTGTATATCGGGGGCGGCACCCCCACCACCCTGTCCCCGGAACAGCTGAGCAGAGTTCTCGGCGCCATCCGGCGCGGGTTTGACCTGGGGCAGTGTCTGGAGTATACTGTGGAGGCCGGCCGCCCGGACACCATCACGGCGGAGAAGCTGGCGGTACTCAAAGAGCACGGCGTGGATCGGATCTCCGTCAATCCCCAGACGCTGCGGGATTCCGTGCTGCGGGCCATGGGCCGGGCACACACCGCGGCGCAGGTGTATGAGGCCTGCGATCTCGTGCGCCGCGCCGGGTTCCGGGTGGTGAACATGGATCTGATCGCGGGTCTCCCGGAGGACGACCTGGACGGATTCCGGTACAGCCTGGACGGCGTGCTGGATCTGGCGCCGGAGAATCTCACCGTCCACACCCTGGCGCTTAAGCGGGGCTCCGCTCTCTCCCGCTCCCCCTGCCGGCTGCCCGGCGGGGAGGAGACCGCCGCCATGCTGGACTACGCCTGGGATCGCCTGACCGCCGCCGGCTACACCCCCTACTACCTCTACCGCCAGAAGTACATGTCCGGCGGTCTGGAGAATGTGGGCTGGTGCAGACCCGGCTGCGAGAGCGTGTACAACATCGCCATGATGGAGGAGCTGCACACCATTGTCTCCCTGGGCGCGGGCGGCGTCACCAAACTGGTGGATCCCGGCTCCGGGATGATCCGCCGCCTCGCGAACCCCAAGTATCCGGATTCCTATCTCGCCCGGCTGGACCGCACGCTGGAGGCCAGGGACGCCCTGCTCCCGTTCTGGCAGCGCATGCGGGACGGCGGCGTGCCATCACCTTGAAGGAGGTTCTCAGCTATGGCCTACCAGCTGCAGGAGATCAACGACCGCATCCGATCCGATGTCACCGGCTTCCTGGCGGAGTGCGATCAGAACTACCGGGATCGCATCGTGCTGGCGGCGGACAAGATCGCCGCCAACCTGGAGCGCAGCCCGCTGGTTCTGCTGTCCGGCCCGTCCGGCTCCGGCAAGACCACCACGGCCCTGAAACTGGAGGAGGAGCTGGAGCGCAGGGGGATCTCCACCCACACCATCTCCATGGACAACTACTTCAAGACGCTCAACCCCAGAACCGCGCCCCGCACGCCGGACGGCGACATCGACTTCGAGTCGCCCAAATGCATGGACATGGATCTGCTGGACCGGCACTTCACCGAGCTGTCCGCCGGGGCGCAGGTCATCGTGCCCAAGTTCGAGTTCTCCCGGCAGATGCGCAACGACGCCCGGGGCACCCCGCTGCGCCTGGGCAAAAATGAGATCGCCATCTTCGAGGGGATCCACGCCCTGAGCGACGACATCGCCGGGCGCCATCCCGAGGCCACGAAGCTGTACATCTCCGCCCGGTCCAATGTCAACGACGGCAGCCAGCTGCGCTTCAAGGGCACCTGGATGCGCCTGACCCGCCGGGCGGTCCGGGACTACAACTTCCGGGGCACCGATGTCTCGGAGACGCTGGAGATGTGGGCCAATGTCCGCCGGGGCGAGAAGCTGTACATCTCCCCCTATAAAAACCGTGCGGACATCATCTTCGACTCCTCCCTGCCCTATGAGGTGTCTGTCATGAAGCACTACGCCGTGCCGCTGCTGGAGGCGGTTCCGGCGGAGAATGAGCGCCACGGGGAGCTGCTGGATCTCATCCACGGCTTTGATTACTTTGAGGCCATCAGCCCGGATCTGGTCGCCAAGGACTCCCTGCTGCGGGAGTTCATCGGCGGCGGCACCTACAGCTACTAACCCGGGAAACTGAAAAGAAGAAGGAGCGACTACCATGTCTGAAGAATGCAACCAAAACTGTTCCGCCTGCGCGGAAAACTGCAGCGACCGCACGGCGCCTCTGGACATGCACGAGAAGTGCAACGAGCACTCCACCATCCGCAAAGTCATCGCCGTCGTCAGCGGCAAGGGCGGCGTGGGGAAGAGCACCGTCACCGCCTGCCTCGCCACCGCCATGTCCCAGCGCGGGCGCAGTGTGGGAATCCTGGACGCGGACATCACCGGCCCCTCCATCCCCAAGGCGTTCCATCTGCACGAGAAAGCGGGCGCCAACGATCTGGGCATCCTCCCGGTGCGCAGCGCCTGCGGCGTTCAGGTCATGTCCCTGAACCTGCTCACCGCCAACGAGACGGATCCCGTCATCTGGCGCGGCCCGGTGCTCGCCGGCGTCGTCAAGCAGTTCTGGACGGATGTGTTCTGGGGCGATGTGGACTATCTCTTCGTGGACATGCCGCCCGGAACCGGCGATGTGCCCCTGACCGTCTTCCAGTCCATTCCCGTGGACGGCATCATCGTTGTCACCTCTCCTCAGGATCTGGTGTCCATGATCGTCACCAAGGCGGTCAACATGGCCAAAATGATGAACATCCCCATCCTGGGCCTGGTGGAGAACTACAGCTACTTCAGGTGCCCCAACTGCGGCGCGGAGCACGCCATCTTCGGGGAGAGCCACATCGAGGAGGTGGCCAGGAGCATGGGCCTGAAAGTCCTGGCCCGGCTGCCCATCGACCCCGCCGTGTCCGCGGCCTGCGACGCCGGGATGATCGAGCATCTCGAGCCCAACTACCTGGCTGAGGTGGCCGCACAGCTGGACGCGGAGCAGATCTGAACTTTTCCGCCCCCGCAGGGAATCCCGCGGGGGCGGTTCTTTTCCGCGCGCCGGATTTCGCTTGCAAACCGGCCGGCGATGTGGTACCATAAGTCGCGGCGGAGATCCGCCGGGCGGCAGACGCCGCCTGATTTCAAACCCAGAGGAAGGTGAGACGAAGTGTCAACAGGCCGAGGTAAGGCCGCGAAAGCGGACAGCTGTGATCAGAAACGCCAGGCGGCGGCGGAAGACGGCCTGACTTCGTCAGGACGGCGGCGCCGCTGCCTTCCCTGAGACCGGATGCGCGGGGATCCCCGCGGCCATTCCCGGTCCGGACAGCCGTCTCCCGGGGGCGGGAGTGTGCGCTGCCCCGCGCGTCACGCGTTCCTGACAGCAGCCAACGGCAGATTCTGCCCTGGCTGCTTTTTCTGTCCGCTTTCCAGTGAAAAATCATTGGAAAGGGGAGATTTCCCATGCCGGAGAATGTGGATTTTGATTACCTGACCCAGCTGGCGAAAGACCGCCGGTTCCGGGAGCTGAAAGCTCAGCTCGTCGAGATGAACGAGGTGGACATCGCCCAGTTTCTGGAGGAACTGGAGGATCGTGAGCTTCAGGTGCTGGTGTTCCGCATGCTGCCCAAGAGTATGGCGGCCGCCATCTTTACCTACCTCAAAGACAGCGATGTCCAGGAGAAGCTGATCTCCAACCTGACGGACACGGAGCTGCGTGCGGTCATTGAGGATCTGTATCTGGACGACGCGGCGGATATCCTGGAGGACATGCCCGCCAATGTGGTGTCCCGTATCCTGCGCAATGTGGACGCGGACACCCGCAACCAGCTCAACGAGCTGCTCAGCTACCCGAAAGACAGCGCCGGCTCCATCATGACGCCGGAGTTTGTATACCTCCACCAGGACTCCACTGTGGAGGAGTCCTTCGCCCGGATCCGGAAAATCGGGCTGGATCGGGAGACCGTATACACCTGCTATGTCACCCAGAACCGGGTGCTCATCGGCGTGGTGACGGTGCGGCGCCTGCTGCTGTCCAGCTACGAGACCCGCATCCGGGACATCATGGAGACGAATGTGGTCTCCGTCCACACCCACGACGACCGTGAGGATGTGGCACAGCTGTTCTCCCGCTACGACCTGTCCGCCATCCCCGTGGTGGATGAGGAGGAGCGGCTGGTGGGGATCGTCACCTTCGATGACGCCATGGATGTCATGGAGGAGGAGACGACGGAGGATATCGCGAAGATGGCCGCCATGAAGCCGTCTGACAAGCCCTACCTCCGCACCGGGGTTTTTGAGACCTGGAAGTCCCGGCTCCCCTGGCTGATGCTGCTGATGCTCTCCGCCACCGTGACCAGCGTCATTCTCACCCGGTTTGAGAACGCCCTGATGGCGTTCACCATCCTCACGGCGTTCATCCCCATGCTGACCGGCACCGGGGGAAACAGCGGCACCCAGGCGTCCACCGCGGTCATCCGCGCCCTGGCCCTGGACGAGGTGTCGTTCTCAGACCTGCCCCGGGTGCTCTGGAAAGAGATCCGGGTGGCGGTCGTCTGCGGCGTCTGTCTGGCAGCGGCCAACTTCGTGAAAATGATGCTGGTAGACCGCCTGCTGTTCCACAACCCGGCGGTCACGCCCATGGTGGCGGCGGTCGTCTGCCTGACCCTGATCGGCACGGTGATCTCCGCCAAGAGCGTGGGCTGTATCCTGCCCATGCTGGCGGAGAAGCTGGGCTTCGATCCGGCCGTCATGGCCTCCCCGTTCATCTCCACCGTGGTGGACGCGCTGTCCCTGCTGATTTATTTCCAGTTCGCACGGATCCTGCTGGGCCTGTAGCCCGGCGGCTGCCGTGCGGGAGAGGAGCTGCCCTATGTACGAGTTAATCCAGGCCGGGCCGAACAGCTACTACATCAACTGCCCCGCCAAGATCGGGCTGTATGTGGACGGGGACAGCCAGGTCTGGCTCATCGACAGCGGCAACGACAAGGACGCCGGCCGAAAAACCCTGCGCATCCTGGAGCAGCAGGGCTGGAAGCTGAAGGCGATTCTGAACACCCACTCCAACGCGGATCACATCGGGGGCAACCGGTATCTGCAAAATCAGACGGGCTGCGCCATCTACGCCCCGGGCATTGAGGCGGATTTCACCCGCCACCCCCTCCTGGAGCCGTCGTTCCTGTACGGCGGGTATCCGTGCAAAGATCTGCGCCACAAGTTCCTCCTGGCCCAGGACAGCAGGGTGTCTGATCTCTCGGAGGCCGCGCTGCCGGAGGGGTTTGAGGTCATCCCCCTGCCCGGCCACTTCTTCGACATGGTGGGCTTTCGCACCCCGGACGGCACGGTGTTCCTGGCCGACTGTGTCACCAGCCGGGAGACGCTGGACAAGTACGCCATCTTCTTTCTGTACGACGCGGCGGCGTTCCTCGATACGCTGGATCGGATATCCGCGCTGGAGGCGCCGCTGTTCGTCCCCGCCCACGCCGAGGCCACCTCGGACATCCGGCCCCTGGCGGACTACAACCGGAAGAAAGTGCAGGAGGTGGCGGCGGAGATCCTGCGTTGCTGCGAAACACCGGCCATCTTCGAGCATATTCTCCAGCACCTGTTCCAGCACTACGGCCTGACCATGACCTTTGAGCAGCACGCGCTGGTGGGCAGCACCGTGCGCTCCTACCTGTCCTGGCTGAAAGACACGGGGCGGCTGGAAACCGAGTTTCAGGACAGCCTGCTGCTGTGGCACACGGCGGAACACCAGACGGCGTAGATACCCAGGGCAGGCGTTGAAAATGCCGTTCTTCTCGCGTTCCCACGCGTTGGGTTGCGGCAGGGGAACCGCTTGTCCTGGCGCGGGTCGAGATCGGGCCTCATCCGGACAAGGCGGGCCGGCCATCTCACGCTGCCCCGCATATCCGTACAGCCTGACGCTGGGGAACCGGGGCAGATGCTGTGGAAGTCCCTGTTCATGCCAGGAAACCTCCTGTCACAGTCCCCGGGCATCCCTGCCAGTCTGAGACTGCGCACGATTCCAAACCCGAGGAATCTGCCGGGGCGCCCGGCCCCATTTTTCTGGAGAACCCCTGACGACAAAAGATTGGACACAACGAAAAAGGCTCTGTCCGCATACCCGTGCGGACAGAGCCTTTTGTTTCCCGGGTGCCCGGATCCCGTGCCCCCGGAACAGCAACCTGTACAGGATTTGTTTGTGGCGGATTTTACGGAGATCCCCTTTTACGAGGATCTGTCAGCCGAAACCAAGATTCTAAATCTTACGCGTCAGGCAGTTTAATATCTGTCCAGCCCGACACTACATCCCATGTACCCTTAACATCTTGGCCAACCGCAACCACCGTTCCGTCAGAACGCAGACCGACGGTCTGATAATAACCTGCGGCCACAGCAGCTATATTTTCCCAGTCCGGCACTTCGCACTGACCATTGTGGTTGTTACCGACTGCAACTACGGTTCCGTCAGTGCGGATAGCAACTGTATTTTGACCAGAACAGACGATCGTCTGCCTCTGTACCGCCCTCACAGGTTCGCCCGGCGTCACCGTAACATTACACATATCTGTCTTTCCGTTTCCCGTTGTAACGGTTATGGTGCAAACTCCATCGCCGATTCCTGTGACAAGCCCCCTGTTGACTTCTGCAACAGAGGTATCTGAGGACTCCCATGTCACATCTTTATTCCTGGCATCACCTGGCGTGACAGAGTAGTTCAGCAGTTGAATTGCGCCAACCTTTAGCTCAATCTCCTCTAACCATTATAAATTGTCAATAAATCATAATTTGGATGTTTGATATCCCTCCGGGGCTGCGGCCGCGGCTGTCTTTTCCTGCGATTGCCTGTCTCCCCTGTTCTATCCCAGTGCCAGGAACAGGAATGTGACAATCTGTCCGCGGGAACAGATGGCATCGGGACTAAACATCCCCGGCCCGGTTCCGGCGGTTATTCCCTCCTGAACCGCCCAGGACGCCGCGTCTGCGTAAACCGCACCGGCCGGAACATCTCGGAAAGCGGAGTCATTCTGTGCGGGACTCCCCGCCAACTTCCACAGGTAGGTGACCGCCATGGCGCGGGTACAGGGGGCGTCCGCAGAGAAGCTCTCGCCGAGAATGCCCTGCTCTCTGGCCCATTGGACAGCTGAGGCGTAATACTGACTGTCACCCACGGCTCCGGATGGTTTCGGGGAACCCATGGCACGCCAGAGGAAGGTAAGAATCTGAGCCTGTGTACAGTCCTGGTTCGGAGAGAAAGTGGTCTCGCTGGTTCCCGATGTAATCCCGTTGCGGACAGCCCAGGCCACAGCGTCCGCATACCACGCACCTGGTGCGACATCGGCAAAGTGCACTGTCTCCGCAGGGTAGTCATTGTACAGGGGACTGCCCGTCTCCCGGTTCCGGACAAGAATTTCTCCTGTGCTCTTCGTGCGTCCCCATCCGGGCACTCCGGTCGAAATCATGTAGATTGTATTTCCATCCGTGCCTGCTTCCCAGCTTCCTGTGAGATGGAACTGCTCTGTGATTCCGTTTTTGATCCTGGTGACATCTTTCCAGCCGTTCCCGGTATGGATACGGACATTGGCAAGCTCCAGAGACCTCACCTCGCCAGCAAACTGATCTCCCCAGTTTTCAGAAAAGAATGCCACATCGCCTGTAAACCCGCCGGTTTTCAGGCCGATATCGTAGGTGCATGTGTGGGTCCATTCTCCCGTCACCAGATCCTTAAACCACTGTGCCACAGTGGTGTTGCCCGTCTTCTCATTCGTCCCGCATTGCAGCAGCATACGATACCAGCGCCCGGCTTTCCACTCGTACGGCAGCATCGTATGGGCCCCCTCGCCCTCCCCCGTAAAGGAATCCTGACCTGTTGTCCCTGATGGGTAGATACGCTCCGGACGGATAACTGTTTGCGTTCCATCTTTGTTTGTGCAGTAGATGTCCCAGAAAGAGAGGATGCTGTTGGTCGTCCCATCGTCTCTGGTCTGCAGGCCCCCGTATAGCGAAATGCTGCCATCGTTATCAACCGAAGTGTACTGGCCATCCAGGACTGAGAAATCGAGATAGCCGTTAAACGGGCAGCTGTATGTCCCGTTGGGCATATAGTCTGACTTGAAATCCACGCTGTACATGTCAAACCGGGTACCTCCGGTATCCATCCAGCCTGCAACATACGGCGACCTTCCGTTGCCGCTGCGGCTCTCTATCTGTTCCTGCGCGGGGAAAGAGAATATCCCGGACCATGCGCGTCCTATGCTAAACCTCCCGGAGGCAAGCTCCCGTTCCCCGTCGTAAAGCTTTGCCGTATGCAGACCAGGCGTCATACAATCCCTGTGTACTGAAAACACATGGAAGTCACATTCTTCTCCTGCTTTCAGGGATGTAGCAGCCAGTTGGAATATCTCCCCTCCGTCGATGGAGATCCCAGGGGCCTGTATTGTCAGAGGCACGGACTTCTGATTCTTCACTGTCACGGCGACGGTTAAGAATTCGTCACTGCCACACTCATCCATGGACGCAAGCTCCGTAGGCCAGCGCACAAATGACTCATTCGTGATGGAGTAAATGGCAGTCCGGAAAGTAACTGAGATGCCACCGGCAGGAGCCGCGAAAGCGGTTCCAACAGAACAGCCAAGTACCAGAACCAGGGTCAATACAAGTGCAGTTATGCGGCGTGCATTCCGAATAAAAGTGTTTAACATAGCCCTGCTCCTTATTTTGAGATTGACAAGTTCTCTTGAGAGAGGTTCGTCACAATGCGCGATTAAACAGTGGAAGCCTGTGAATATCGTCTACTGACAAATGAGGTTCTTGCATATTAGTGATGGATTGAAATGGACTCGCTGTAGACAGAACCGTCCGTAGGCCGCTGAGAGTCCTAAGAGGATGCGCACCCAAAAACGGTACACATGCAGGGACTGTAGCGGCCAGTTCAACCTACGGGGAAGAGCGGGGTGCGCCCCGCAATGAGATGCATGGCTTCCTGACTCCTCTCTTTGGGGGCAAGCCGGCGTCCCTACCGAACCGCGAGGGATCCCCTGGGTTAACCCCTCACCCCAATCGTGTAGATCCAGTCATTCCCATGGAAAAAATGCAAGAGCCAAAAAATCAAAAATTTGTAGCCACAGAGTTCAATTATGGTTACAGGCACTAACTCATTCGTTAGCGTTCAGCGCTTTCATCCCACCATCACAGATGGTGGGCATTCCCGCGCTGTTTTGGGAAGCGCTGTCATCGCCGTATACCGCGGGCGGCCCCCCATACTTCTGGAAGCCCGTCTTTTCTGTTTTTCTGCCGCGGCAGGCCTCAGGAGTCGATCTCCAGGCACACGCGGTAGGCGTCGTTGGTGGCGTCGCCAATCTGGCCGGGCCTGTGGGCGTCGCCGATGATATAGGTCTCCGGCACCACATCGGCCAGGGCCTGGATCTCCGCCTCGTCCGCGGCGATGCCGAAGGCCAGCACCACGGTGTCCGCCTCCAGCAGCTGCTCCGCGCCGTCCGCGGTTTTGACCTTCACGCCCCTGTCCGTGATCTCCTGCACGGCGGTCTCGTACAGAAGTGTCACGCCGTTGTCCCGCAGGTGCTTTTTGAAGATGGGCAGCGTGAAGTCCTTCAGGTTCAGATACAGCTGATCCTCCGGGCGCATATCCACCACGGTGACCTCTTTGCCCTCATGGCCGAGGCCCATGGCGCACTCCGCGCCGGACAGGCCGGCGCCGCAGATGACCACTTTGTTGCCCACGGCGGCGGTGCCCCGGTCCACATCTACGACGCTGACCACATTGGGCCCGTCAATGCCCCGGATGGGCGGCCGGATCTCTTTCGCGCCCACTGCCAGGATGACCGCATCGGGATTCGCCTGCCGGATGGTCTCCGGCGTGACCGCGGTGTTCAGATGGATCTCCGCGCCGCACTCCGTGGTCTTGCGCACGGCGAACTCGTGGTAGCGGCGGAAGCCCTCTTTCAGCCACAGTGCGCTGGCCTCCGGCATCCGGCCGCCCAGCGTGTCCGTCTTCTCATACAGAGACACGGTATGGCCGCGATCCGCCAGGATCCGTGCGGCCTCCATGCCGCCGGGGCCGCCGCCCACAATCATGATGTTGCGCTTCTTCCGGGCGGGCAGGAACCGGGGATACCGGTACTCCCAGCCCAGCCGGGGATTGACCGCGCAGCCGCGGGTGTGGGCGCCGCCCACATTCCGCAGGCAGTACATGCAGCGCATGCACGGCGTGATATCCGCCTCCTGGCCGCGCTCGCCCTTGACGATCATGCGGTCGTCCGCCATGAGCGCCTTCGCCATGGCCACGATGTCCGCCTTTCCGGAGGCGATGATCTGCTCGGCCATATCCAGGGTGTTGATGCCGCCCACCACGGACACGGCGACTTTGTCGCCCAGGGCCTCCTTGAACGCGGCGGCGTGCTCCACATTCAGGCCGTTGGGGGTGTAGTAGCTGGGCATGTTGTAGCACATGGCCTCGCCGTCCGAGTACATCAGGGTGCCGGTGGACACGCACAGCATATCCACATACCGGGAGGCCTCTTTCAGAAATTCAATGCGCTCTTTGATATCCGTGCCGCCGGGGATCCGCTCGTCGCCCACGACGCGCATCTCAATGGGGATCTTCCCCTGGGTGACGGAGTACATCGCCTCCAGCACCTCCAGGGGGAACCGCCAGCGGTTTCTGGGGCTGCCGCCGTACTCGTCCGTGCGCTGGTTCCACAGTGTGGACAGGAAGCCGGAGACGAGATTGCCGTGGGCGAAGTGGGCCATGACCATGTCAAAGCCCGCCTCCATGCACCGCCGGGTGGCGGCCATGTAGTGGTCAATGACCTCCAGCATCTCCGAGCGGGTGATCTCGTGGTACAGCTTCGGGTCTTTATGGTATTTGGGGATGACGGAGGGCACCCAGGCCTCCACCCCGTTGAGCGCGGCCCACTGCCCCGCGTGGATGAGCTCCGCGGACAGGTGGCTGTCGTAGCGGTGCACCTCGTCCGCCAGCAGGCTCAGCCCGGGCACATCCTGGTCGTTGGTGGCGGACAGGCAGCTGTAGAAGTCCCGGCCGTGCTCAAAGTCCACGGGCGTGGATCCGATGGTCACCAGCGCGGCGCCCGTCTGCGCCTGGGTGCTGACAAACTCCAGCAGCTCATGGTTGACCCGGCCGGACACCACCCCGGCGTGGTTGGACACGATGGGGGAGTACTGGATCCGGTTCTTCATGGTCATGGTGCCCACCTGAATGGGCTGGTAAATGTGCGGGTACTTGTTGAACGGCATTCGATCCACCTCATTTTTTCTGATAAAAATTCTTAATTTCTGTGAACAGCCTTCTGTATTATGATACCGAAAGGCCCGCGCTTTTTCAATACCCTGGCGAAGTTTTTTCCGGCCCGGCGCGGGGGATCCAGGGAGCCCGGCGGCACCCCGAAAGGCACCGCCGGGCTCCTGTCCAAACTATTCCGGCACGCAGCGGCCGTTCAGGGGCACACGATGAAGCCCTGGCCCCACAGACAGCCGCCGCAGGTGGGCGCGGTGTTCCCGAAGCAGTCCTCCCGGTTCTCCTCGGAGAGCAGGCAGCCGCCGCAGTCGTAGCAGGGGGAGAACGGAAACTCCTCCACTCTGTCCCGGAACGCCCGGTACTCCGGGCTGTTCCAGATCTCCAAGAGGGACTGGCCGCGGACATTGCCGAACGCGTGGCGCCACACCATCCGCTCCCTGCCGTGCAGGACGGTGGCGGCGCTGTGCAGCAGGCCCATGCAGGGGGACACCTCCCCGTCCCAGCGGATAAAGCAGCAGCCGTCCGCGATGAACCGGCAGCGGTTCGCCCGCCGGGTCATGAGCCTGCCCCGCCAGGTAAACAGCTCCGGCCAGGTCTCCCGCCGCTCCTCCGGGAGCAGGCGCCGTGCGTCCGCCCCGCGGAACTCAAACCGCGGCACCGGGTCGTCCTCGCGGTAATCCGCCGGGCTGGAGAAGCCCGCCTCCCCGATCTCCTCGTCTGGGAGATTCTGCCGGGCGAACTGGCTCTCGTTCCGGGCGATGACGCACAGCGGCCAGAGCGTCTGCGCCTCATCCTCCACGCTGCAGGGCAGCATGTGGCTGAAGCTGAGCTCGTCCGCCTGAAGATCCTCCGCCAGCGCCCGGATGGCGTCCAGATGGGGGAGGGTGTCCCGCATCACCACGGCGGTGAGGCCCAGCCGGACTCCGGTGCCCGCACGCAGGCGGTTGAACATGCGCAGCTGCGCCAGAACCCGGTCGAAATCCCCGCCCGTCTGGATCTGCCCGTAGCTGCCCATCGTCTCGTCAATGGAGACCCACAGCGTCTGAAGACCCGCCTCCAGAAGCTGTGCCGCGTACCGCTCCGTCAGCAGGGCGGCGTTGGTGATGACCTCCACCCCCAGGCCCCGCCGGGCCGCCCGGGCCGCCATGTCCGTCAGAGCCGGGTGGAGCAGCGGCTCGCCCATGCCGCCGAAGAACACCGTGTCCGTCTCCGCCAGGACGGGGTCATCCAGCACCCGGCGGAAGAGCTCCGGATCCAGGTCTCCGAACTCCTCCCCTCTCCAGGTGCGGCGGAAACACATGCGGCAGTTCAGATTGCAGCGGGAAGTGGCCTCGATATACAGTTTTTTCAGCGGCTGGCTCATGGAATGCGCGTCCGCTCAGCTGAGGATGTCCTGCCCCACGGTCTCCCGGCGGGGCAGGAACCCGTGCGCCGGGAAGTCCATGGCCAGAAACTGCCGGGCAAACGCCTTCGCCTCCTCCGGGAATTTCGCGCTCTCCGGGATCGTCAGGGCGTGGGCAATGGGTGCGCCGGTCACGGTGTGCTCCGGATCCACGGCGAAAGACGCTTTCGCGTAGACCTCCGCGCAGGCGGGGTCGGAGAGATTCATGCAGGCGGGCAGGTCGGCGAAGACCATCCCCCGTTCCGCCGCCATGGAGCGGTACAGAAACTCGTACTGGTGCTCGCCCGCCTGACGGGGATCCACCCCTTTCGCCAGGCCGACGCGGCCGGGGTGCCCGAGCAGTCTGTCCGCCAGGCCCGGCTCCACGCCGTCCGCCAGCTGCATCGCCATCACCGCCCGGTACCCGCCGGGATCCCCGTAGGGATCCTTGTGGAGGAACACCGTGCCGGGGGCGAGCAGCTTCTCTCTCCAGTCCCCGCTGGAGATGGTATATCCCGGGGCGGCGGCCACCACCATGCTGTTGCCGGCGAAGATGACATACCCCCTGGCGCGGTCCGGCATGAGCATCCCGGCTATGTTCGTGTCATCCGCCACCACGAGCACATCGCAGCGCTCCCCCGCCAGCACCCGGCGGATGAGATCCACTGAGCCGCCCGTGTGGAGCTCCGCCTGACGCTCCGGGTGCTTCAGGTTCCAGTGCTGCACGCACTCCCGCACCAGGGAAAGCGCCACCCCGGCGGTGAACACCTGCAGCGTCTCCTCCCGCCGCTGGAACATGTCCCTGCCGTCGCGCAGCAGGAACAGCTCCCGGCGCACATCGCAGACTTTCTGGGCCAGGATGCCGTACAGATTCCGGGTGAAGATCCCCTGAACCCGGGACACTTCGGGGCTGTAGTACGCGGTGATCATCTCATCGGTGAAGACCAGCAGCTCCAGATCCGCCTCCAGGGTGTGGGGCGGGTGGCCCGGGGCCTTTGCGCCTTCCGGCAGCCCCTCCCCCATCCGGGACAGCGCGGGGATCTCCAGCATGATCATGCCCGGCTCCCCGAACGCAGGCATGTCGTACTTAAACTGCCGGGGTTTCAGGGGTCTGCGGGGGGTGGAGCGCAGGACGACCCTGAACTCGCCCGGCTCCGCCGGCCCGATGCCCAAATCCCCTTTCCTCCTGCGCTCGACCCTCGGGCCCATGGCCTCCAGCAGCAGGAGGATCTCCTCCTGCGTCATGTCCTGAAACAGCGTGCTGGTCATCAGATCCGGCAGGTATTCGCGGTAGTGTTCCATGGCAGACTCCTCCTCTGGCAGATTCTCAGCAGACAATGCAGATATTCCGCCCGGCCTCCTCGTCGTAGGTGATCTTCACTTTCATGCCGTAGAGGTCGGAGAGCGTCTCCGCCGTCAGGGTGTCCTCCACACTGCCCACCCGCAGGGTGCCGTCCCGGTTCAGGATCGCCACCTTGCCGTCCAGGATGATGGCGTGATCCGGGTTGTGGGTGGTCATGACGAGGGTGTAGCCCTCCCGGGCCAGATCTTTGACCATCCGCACCACCCGGTACTGGTTGCCGTAGTCCAGGTGGGCGGTGGGCTCGTCGAGCAGAATGAGTTTCGGCTTCTGGGCGATGACCCGGGCGATGGTGACCTGCTGGCGCTCGCCGCCGGAGATCTCCGTGTACGCCTTGTCCCGCAGGTGGGAGATGTGCATGCGCTCCAGCGCCTCGTCCGCGATGCGGTAGTCCTCGTCAGACGGTTTGGAGAAAGTCCGGATATAGGGCGTGCGGCCCATGACGGTGAATTCCCGGACGGTATAGGCGAACGACGGGGTGTGGATCTGCGGCACATAGCCGATGATCTTCGCCACCTCGTTCATGGTCATGCCGGACATCGGCCGCCCCTCCAGGCGGATCTCGCCGGAGACCGGCCGGAACAGGTTGGCGATACAGTTGAGCAGGGTGGATTTCCCCGCCCCGTTGGCTCCCAGGATGGACAGCACCTCGCCCTGGTCGAGGGAGAAGCTGACATCGTGGAAGATGATCCGCTCCGTGTAGCGGAACGAGAGATCCTTTACTTCCAGTATCATGACAGGCTCCTGTTCTGCTTCACCAGGAGGAAGATGAAGAACGGTGCGCCGACCAGGCCGGTGAGCACCCCGATGTGCAGCTCCGCGGCGCTCAGGGTGCGGCAGAGGATATCGATCACCAGCATGAACACGCTTCCGGACAGCATCGCCACCGGCAGCATCCGCTTGTTATCCGCCCCCACCAGCATCCGGGCGATGTGGGGGATCACCAGCCCCACCCAGCCGATGGTGCCGGCCAGGCAGACGCAGCTGGCGCTGATCAGGGTGGAGCACACCACAAACAGCCCCCGGGTCTTCCGCAGATCCACCCCCAGGGATCTCGCCTCGCTGTCCCCCAGGGAGAGCACATTCAGCCGGTAGCGGGCCAGCAGAATCAGCACCACGGGGATCAGGATGGTGGGCAGCACGGGCAGCAGCTCGGACAGCCGGTCAATGGACGCGAACGATCCCATGGTCCAGTAGGTGATCTCCGCCAGCTCCGTGTCCGGATCCGCCAGGGACTTGATGATATTCATAATCGAGGACATCAGGTTGCCCACCACCACGCCGGACAGCACCAGCACCGTGGTGGAGTCGTTTCGCACCAGCCGGGCGATCATGGTGGTGGCGAACACCGTGAGAAGCCCCATGAAGAACGCACCCGCCTGGATGAGCAGGCTGCCTCCGCCCAGCAGAATGGCCGTGGCGGCCCCCACGCAGGCGCCGGAGGATACCCCCAGCAGATCCGGCGAGACCATGGGATTCTTGAAGATGCTCTGGTAGCAGGCGCCGGACAGCGCCAGGGCGCCCCCTACCAGAACCGCCGCCAGGCTGCGGGGAACCCGCAGCGTCATCACCACCGCGTAGGACATGTCGTCCCAGGTGGGGGTAACGGGGAACAGGTGGCTGGCCAGAATGCGGAAGCAGTCCGCGATGGGGACATGGTAGCGCCCCACGGAGAGCGCCACCATGAAGACCAGAACCAGGAGTACGGCGGTGCCCGCCACGATGGCGGCGTAGCCGGAGGCGCTGATATTGGTGCCGAACCGGGCTTTCCGAACCGCGGTCTCCCCGGGCGGCGCCGGATTTTCCCTCTGACGGTCTTTACTCATTCACCCTCAGACTCCAGTCCGGTACTGCCGTCCCACAGATAGCCGTCCATCATGTAGCCGGCCTGCTCCTGGGTCAGCTCTGTGCCGTTGTAGAATTGATAGAAATCGATAACCTCCTGCGTCATGGACTCCCGGGTAATCCCCTCCTGCGCCGCCAGATCCGGCTGGATGCAAAGCAGCGCATAGTCCAGCTGGAGCAGGCTCTCCATTCCGTAGCGATCCCAGTTCCAGCAGCCATAGGGATTATTGTACACCCGGCCGTTTTTCACGGCGTCCAGATCTTTCCAGCCGTCGGTGTTCTGCAGTTCGTCCATCAGGACATGCTGATAGGCGCCGCCCACAATGATGACATCCGGATTGACGCGGAAGACCTCCTCCGCGGTGACATTGCTGCCCTGCAGCCCGTTGCCGGTGACCTCCATCATAGTGGAGGCGAAGATGCCGCCGTTGGACTCGATCCAGTCCTGCATGATCTGCCCCTCACCCATGGTGGTCAGAAGATCGTCCGCCTGTCCGGCGATATAGTAGACCACGGGTCTGTCCTCCTCGGCCAGATCCGCCGTGAGCGCCCGGTGGGCGTCGATCTTCTCCTGCACCTGTCCGCACCAGGTCTCCAGCTTCTCCTCATACTCTCCGCCCAGCGCCTGGCCCAGGATGCCGTACGCCTGGATCATATCCTCATAGTTGCCGCAGGAGATGTTGATGGCGGGGATGCCCAGATCGCGGATCTGCTGGGGCAGCCCGGAGGAGACGGAGGTGGGGTGGACAATGACCAGGTCGGGATCCTGCGCCGCGATATCCTCCACGGCCGGCGTGGTGCCGCCCATGGTGGGGATATCCACACAGCCGGGGTAGAAAAACGGAGACCAGCCGTTCGTGCCCATGGTGGCAAGCCCGCTGATCAGATCGCCGGCGCCCAGGACATACAGAGAGGTGGTGACGGAGGGCCAGAGATTCAGGATCCGGCTCACCTCTCCGGTGATGGTTACCTCGTCGCCGCTCATGTCCGTGACGGTGACCACCCGCTCCTGGGGCGTCTCAGACGGCTGGCTGGGAGAGGGCACCGGCTCGCTCTGGGAGGGGGACGGCTCCGCGCTGGGGGATGGGCTGCTCTGCTCCCCGCCTCCGCCGCAGGCGGACAGGGCAAACAGCATAGACAGCGCCAGGAACAGGGACAGGATTTTTTTCATGGTGATTTCCTTCTTTCTCTCATCTGGGGTACGGAACCGCCCGGCCCGGGTACCTGCCGGCGAACCGCCGTCATCCCGGCGCCCCGCTTTTCCCTCATGGCGCGAAACACAGAAAAAAGCCCCCTGGGTATCTTACAACGATACTCAGAAGGGGCTCGTCCACCATCCTCTGACGCGGGGGGGTTCTTCAGTTGTGTCCGGCAGTCTGCCTGTAACTCCGGCACGCGGAGCTCGTCCACTCCGCCGCGCCGGAAGCCCGGGCCTCGTTCCTTTCCTGCCCTGTAGTATACCGTCCCGGGCGGAGATTGTCAACCTCGGCGCCGGCGCGGGACATGCGCCCCGCCCCCGGGCAGGCATAAAATATTGTTGTGGCGGTGAGAAAAATTCTGTATTGCCTCGGATAAATTCGGATATTGATGTTTATTTTCTCTGTTTCGCGTTTATTCTGTGTATCATGTTCTGATTATGCCACCTGCGAAAAATTTCTGAAAAAGGAAAAAAGGGGGTTGACAGCCCGGGTTTCCCGGTGTAAAATCCCCCTCACAATTGAAGCCCGATTTCAAAGCCGATGCTTTGACGGGGATAAGTGAGGAACTCCGTGGGAGGAGTCTGCCCATTTGTCTCTGTCAAAGCACCGGCTTTTTTGCTGCCCGTTTGGAGGTGTCCCGCCATGAAACTTCTCATTTCGCGTTTCGCCCGGCTGCCGGGGCGTAGAGTTCGGCAGCAGCGGCCGGCCGCGGCTGAAGACGGACGGGGCGCCGCCATACGGTGACATCCTCTTTTGACCGTAAGCCGCACACCACACGATACAGAAAGCGAGGCGCTGCCCATGAATGCTCTTTTCCCCGTAAATCCCGCTTCCGCCCAGGTCCGGGCGGTCTTACACATCCGTCCCGCGGATGACGCCTACCACTCCACCCGCCGTGCCCTGGAGACCTGCGAACGGTTCCTGCAGTCCGCGGCCCTGCTCCCGGCCGGGGATCTGCTGGGCCTGCGGGCGGACTTCTCCTCCCCCGAATCCGTCCGTGCGCTGGTCTGGTCCAGCCCGGACGCCGGCGTCACGCCGGAGGACATCGCCTGGATGTTCCGGCCGTGCGCCGGGATGGAGCCGGCGGCCCCGGAGGCACCCCGGAGCGCCGCGCCGGGCCGTCTCTACGCCCTCGTCGCCCCGCGGGGGACGGCCGGGGACGGATCCGGCGCAGGCCAGGATGATGACGATGACGACTGGGAGCCCGGGGATTCGCTGCTGTCCAGTCTGCTCTCTCTGCTGCGGGAAGCGGGCGCCGCGGTGACTTTCGCCGCGGGCCGTGCGGAAAGTGCGCCGGGCCACGGCAGGATCCTTCTGGCGCTGCCGGAGGGGGTTTCCCTCCGGGTACGCAGCGCCCTC
This sequence comes from uncultured Oscillospiraceae bacterium, assembly GCA_964422185.1. GTDB lineage: Bacteria > Bacillota > Clostridia > Oscillospirales > Oscillospiraceae > CALXCT01. The sequence continues at coordinate 35,218 of CAYRAG010000002.1, read as the reverse complement.
ACCCTCGCCTTTCCGCGCATCGTCCTGACGGAAGTGAGCGCGGATACGCAGTGCGGCTGCCTGCCGGACGGCGTGTTTCTGAGCACCATGCGTGCGGTGCTCCGCGCCCTCATGGATTCCTCGGATGAAAACAGCGCCGGGGATGCGTCCGCAGGCCAGGGCGGCGCCGGGGACGCTGCGCCGGAAGAAGACCCCCCGGATCCCGACGCGTCCATCGACGACCTCAACCTGAGTGTGCGCGTCTACAACGCCCTGGCCCGCTCGGGGATCCGCAGCATCCGGGAGCTTCAGGGCATGAGCGACGAAGATCTCCTCCAGGAATGCGGACTCAGCGTGAAGTGCCTGGACGAGGTTCGGGAGAAGCTCGCCGCGTATGAGCGCGAGACGGCGCCGGTACCGAAGCGTGCGCCGGGCGGGCTGGGTGCCCTGAACGAACTGGTCGGGCTGGAAGCCGTCAAGGAACAGGTGCGGAAGATCGCCGCGTTTGCCCGGATGAAACAGGCCATGGCGGAGGCCGGCCGGGACACCGCCGGCATCTCCCTGAACATGGAGTTCACCGGCAACCCCGGCACCGCCAAGACGACGGTCGCCCGCATTCTGGCCGGGATCCTCGGGGAGATCGGCATTCTGCCCGGCGGCGACCTGGTGGAAGTGGGCCGGGCGGATCTCGTGGCGGAGTATGTGGGACAGACCGCCGGGAAAGTCCGCGCCGCGTTCCGCCGTGCGAAAGGCAGGGTGCTCTTCATCGACGAAGCGTACTCCCTCCTGGACGACCGGAGCGGCACTTTCGGCGACGAGGCCATCAACACCATCGTGCAGGAGATGGAGAACTGCCGGGGTGAGACGGTCGTGATCTTCGCCGGATACCCGGATCGGATGCGCTCGTTCTTCCGGCGCAACCCCGGCCTGAGATCCCGGGTGCCGTTCTCCATCCGCTTCCCGGACTACTCCGCGGACGAGCTGGTTCAGATCGCCGTGCGGGAGGCGCTCCGCCGGGGATTCTCCCTCGACCGGGGCGCCATGGACGCCGTCTCCGCGCTGTGCGCCTGCGCGGCCGGCCAGCCGGACGCGGGCAACGGGCGCTTCTGCCGGAATCTCGTGGAGAGCGCCATTCTGGACTACGCCTCCAGGGTCTACGGCGCGGACGGCGCACCGGACAGCCAGGGGTTCACCCTCACCGCCGCGGATTTCTCCCGCCCCGCCGTCCTCGAAGGCAGGGCGCCGGAAACCAGGATCGGGTTCTGCGCCTGACGGTTTCGCCCCGGCGTCCGGATCT
>CAYRAG010000002.1:0-33842 GCA_964422185.1 uncultured Oscillospiraceae bacterium | reverse complement strand
CGGGGAGGGCTGCTGTCACGCCCGGGACAGATTTACCCGGCCGCGATCTGTCATGGGCACGCCCTCCAGGGCGAGCAGAACGCGCTTGTGCTCCAGGCCGCTGGCGTAGCCGGTCAGGCTGCCGTCCGATCCCACCACTCTGTGGCAGGGGATGAGGATCGGGATGGGGTTGCGGTGATTCGCCATCCCCACCGCCCGGAACCCTTTGGGGCAGCCCACACGCTGCGCCTGCTCCCGGTAAGTGGCAACCGTCCCGTACGGGATCTCCTCCAGGGCATCCCAGCACTTTTTCTGGAACGGGGTGCCCTCCGGTGCCAGAGGCAGATCGAACTCCCGGCGCTGCCCGGCGAAGTACTCCTCCAGCTGCCGGCGGCCCTCCGCCAGCAGCGGCGTCTCGTGCACCGCGATGCGGGGCACGCCGATCCCCGGCAGATACAGGCGGACAACCGCTCCGTTCTCCTCCGCCAGGCCGATTTCGCCCAGCGGCGTGTCAAACAGGATCAGATCCATAAAATCTCCTCCGATCGCGGCAGAGCGGAATTTACAGATGGGACATGCTCTCCCGCTTTTTCAAAATCCGGTTCAGGCGGGTGAAGAACAATGTGCCGGTGATCACCGAGGCGATGATGTCGGACACCGGCTCGGCCAGGAACACCGCCAGAACCTGGTTGTCCATGAAATGCGGCAGGATCAAAATCAGCGGGATGAGCAGAATGAACTTGCGCAGCAGGGCCAGAAACATGGAGATCTTCGACTGGCCCAGCGCGACAAAGGACTGCTGGCACGCGTGCTGCATGCCCAGGGCGAACATGCCCGCGCCGTAGATCCGGATGCCCTGGACGGCGTACTCCACCAGGGCGGGATCGTTGTTGAAGATGAGCACGAAGAACCGGGGAAACAGCTCCAGCAGCAGCCAGATCCCCGTGGACAGGGACAGGCAGATGATCACCAGCAGGCGGACTGCCCGGCGCACCCGGTCGGTCTTCCCCGCGCCGTAGTTGAAGCTGATGATGGGCGTGGCGCCCTGGGCGAAGCCCTGAAACAGGGTGGCCAGCAGCTGCATCACACTGCCGGAGATGGTCATGGTGCCCACCGCCATGTTGCCGCCGAACGCCTTCAGGGAGGCGTTAAACGCCACATTCAGAATGCTCTCCGTGGACTGCATGACAAAGGGGGCCGCGCCGATGGACAGCACCGGGGCGAGGATCTCCCACCGCAGACGCAGGTAGCGCCGGCGCAGGCGCAGCCGGGTGATCTTCCCCGTGAGAAAGCGCACCACCCACGCCGCGGAGAGGAGCTGGGCGATGACGGTCGCCAGCGCCGCGCCCTTCACGCCCATGTCCAGGGCGAAGATAAAAATGGGATCCAGCACGATGTTGACCCCCGCCCCCAGGAGGACGGTGGCCATGGACCACATGGAGAAGCCCTGGGCGGAGATAAAGGTGTTCAGGCCCACGGAGATCGCCACAAACAGGGTGCCGGACAGGTAGATGCCCAGATAGTCCCCGGCGTAGCCGATGGTGTCCTCCGTCGCCCCGAACAGCAGCAGCATGGGCCGCCGGGCGGCGAAGAAGATCAGACCGGCGGCCACGGAGAGGATGGCCAGCAGCAGGGTGCAGTTGCCCAGGATCTCCTCGGACAGCTCCGGCCGGCCCTCCCCCATGTGCATGGCCGCCCGGGTGCCGCCGCCCACACAGACCAGGCTGGTCATGGCGGTGATGAACATAATCACCGAGAAAGTGACCCCCACGCCGGTGAGGGCGAGATCGCCCACCTCCGGGATGTGGCCGATGTACATGCGGTCCACGATATTGTACAGCGCGTTGACCAGCTGGGCGGTGACCACCGGCAGCGCCAGCCGCATCATCAGCGGCCCCACCGGATCCCTGCCCAGGTCATTGATTCTCCGAGCCAAGTTCCTCTTCCCTCCAAAAAAAAGTAAAACAGGCGCCCCGCGCCGGTTTTCCCCCGGCGGGCGGTCAGGCGGGATCTTCCGCCTTCCGCAGCGTCAGCCGGCGGTAGTTGCCGTACGGCTCAAAGCCGTACGCGGTGTAGAAGCCCACGCCCGCATCGGACGCGGTGACCTCCACCGCGCCGCACCCGAACGCCCTGGCCTCCCCGATGACCAGATCCAGCAGTCTCCCCGCGATGCCCTGGCCCCGGCAGTCCGGGCGGACGAACATGCTGGACACGATGCCCAGCCGGCCGGTGGGGTTGTCAAAGCCGGGGGGCTTCTCCACCATGGACATGCCGCTGGTGCCCGCGATCCGCCCGCCGTCCACCGCCAGCCAGGACACAAAAGTGCCGTCCTCCATGTGGCGCCGGTAATAGTCCCGCAGGGCGGGCCGCAGATCCGTGTCCTCCGTCCAGCCCTCCTCGACGAGCTGGGCGATGCGCATCTCGATGAACCGGTCAATTTCGTCCGGGGTCAGTTTTCTGTACTCCATACGCCGTGCCTCCTGTCCGGGCCGCCCGCCCTTGCGATACGGCGGCGGCCGTGCTATACTGGCCATGAGGAAAGGGGGGATCGCCATGGCGGAGCAACGCGGCAGACGGCGCGGAACCGTGTGGAAAGTGGCCCTTGTCCTGGTGATCCTTGCCGCGCTGGTGGCGCTGTTTCTGTGGCAGCAGACCGGCATTCAGCCGGAGGAGATCACCGTCCGGGACTCCCGTCTGCCGGAGGCGTTTCGCGGCACGCGGATCACCATCGTGGCGGATGTCCACGCCGGCCAGATGGGGCCGCTCCCGTCCCGCATTCTGGAGGCGGTGGAGGCCTCAGACCCGGATCTCATCGCCGTGGTGGGGGATGTGGTGGACTGCTACCACCCGGATCGGGAGGTGCTGCCCGCCCTGGCCGGCGGCCTTGCCGCCATCGCGCCCACCTACTATGTCACCGGCAACCACGAGTGGGCCATGGGCTCCTCCGTGGTGCGGGAGATAAAAGACACCATGGCCCGGTGCGGCGTCACGGTGCTGAGCAATGCTTACCTCACCCTGGAAAAAGACGGCCAGCAGATGGTTCTGGCGGGCATCGACGACCCCAACGGCTACGCCGATCAGAAGACCCTGCCGGAGCTGGCCGGGGAGATCCGTGCGGATCTGGGGGATCCGTTCATCCTGCTGCTGGCCCACCGGAACACGGAATATGAGCAGTACGCGCAGGCCCGGATGGATCTCACGCTGTGCGGACACGCCCACGGCGGTGCCATCCGCCTGCCGTTCACGGATGGGCTGATCTCCCCCAATCTCACTCTGTTCCCGGATCATACCGCCGGGCTGTATCCCCTCAGTTACGGCCAGCTGGTTGTCTCCCGGGGGCTGGGCAACTCCGGCCCGTCATTCCGGCTGTTCAACCGTCCCCACCTGCCCACGGTCACCCTCGCCGGCTGAGTCCGGGGGATCCGCTTCATGGGCCGTCCCCGGTGCGCTGATCTTCCGCCAGTAGGGGATAAACAGGCACAGTCCCACGGTGACCCCCACCAGCTCCGCGGCCGGGGTGGCCCACGGGATCCCGCGCACGCCCCAGATGGCGCCGAACAGCAGCATCAGGGGGACATCCACGCCGCCCTTGCGCAGCGGCGCCAGAATCAGCGGAACCAGCCTCCGGCCCGTGGCCTGGAACATGGTGATGACCATATAGTTCAGGGCCATCAGCGGGCCGGCCACGGCGATGACCTGGACGAAATACTCCCCGTACGACACGGTGGCCGCGTCGTCAATAAAGCTGCGCACCGCCGGCTCCGCGAACAGGAGCAGCAGCACCATGACGGTCAGGGACACGCCCAGGCTGATGAGAAGCGCGGTGCTGATGGACTTTTTCATCCGCTTCCGGTTCCCGGACGCGTAGTTGTACGCCACCAGGGGCAGCACGCCCTGGCCCATGCCCTGGGCGATGCCGAACGCCGCCATGTCCAGCTTCTTCGCGATGCCCATTCCGGCCACCGCGGCGTTGGAGTAGCCCGCCATGAGGTTGTTGAGCGCCACATTGGAGACGGTGGCCAGCAGGGAGATCACAAAGCCCGGCAGCCCCACCGTGAACACCTCCGCCGCCAGGCCGCCCCGCAGGCGGAATTCCCTGGGCGTCAGACGGATGGTCAGGCGGTGCCGGTTGCGGAAATACCAGGTCAGAAAATAGACCATGGCCGCGCAGTTGGACAGCATGGTGGCGATGGCCGCGCCCCGCAGCTGCAGGTTCAGAAGAAAGATGAAGATCGGATCCAGAAAGATATTCAGGATGCCGCCCATGGCGACCCCGAAGCCCGCCTGGCGGGAGTAGCCCTCCGCCCGGATGAGATGCGCCAGCGTGGTGCTGAGCACTGTGGGGATGGCGCCGATCCCCGTCGTCCAGAACAGGTATTCCGAGGTAAAGGCATAGGTGCCGGAGTCCGTGCCCAGCAGGGGCAGGATAACCGGCCGGAACAGGATAATCAGCACCCCGTAGGTCAGCGCCACCGCGGACGCCGCCCACGCGCTGAACGAGGACGCGTGCCGCACCCGATCCGCGTCGCCGGCGCCCAGGCCGCGGGAGATCACGCTGGCCCCGCCGATCCCGAACAGGTTGCACAGGGAGGTCAGCAGGATAAAGGCCGGTGTGGCGATGGTGGCGGCGGCCACCTGGTTCGGATCCCCGGTCTGGCCCACAAAGAAAGTATCCGCCATGTTGTACGCCACGGTGATGAGCTGGCTGATCACCGTGGGAACCGCCAGCGCCAGAACCGCTCTGGGTACCGGCGTGGTGGTAAACAGTTCCGTATTATCCGTCGTCTTTCTGCCGGGCAACGCGTCTTCCCCCTCTCCCGCACAGGTTCTTATCCCGGGAGCTATTATATCCCCTCCCCGTCCGTTTTACAATGTCCCGGCGCGGAATCTGCCGGTACACTCCACCTGAAAAAGAAGGGAATTCCCCCATGACACGCTATGACGCGGGACAATTTGACATCGCCGTGATCGGCGCGGGGCACGCCGGCATCGAGGCCGCCCTGGCCGCCGCCCGCATGGGGCAGAAGACCGTGTGCTTCACCGTGAATCTGGACTCGGTGGGCAACATGCCCTGCAATCCCGCCATCGGGGGCACCGGCAAGGGACACCTGGTCCGGGAGCTGGACGCCCTGGGCGGCGAGATGGGAAAGGCCGCGGACCGGGCGTGTATCCAGTACCGCCTGCTCAACCGGGGCAAGGGCCCCGCCGTCTGGTCCCTCCGGGCGCAGGCGGACCGGCGGGAGTACCAGAAAGTGATGAAGCACACCCTGGAGTTGCAGGAGAACCTGTGGGTCCGGCAGGCGGAGGTCGTGGAGATCCTCACGGAACACGGCGCCGTCTCCGGCGTGGTCACCCACACCGGGGCCGTATACCGCGTCCGGGCCGTGGTGGTGGCCACCGGCACCTATCTGGGCGGCCGGACCATCGTGGGCGAGGTGGTGCGCAGCTCCGGCCCGGACGGTCTGGCCGCCGCGCTCCCCCTGACCGACTCCCTGCTGCGCCTGGGGCTGGAGATCCGCCGGTTCAAGACGGGCACGCCGCCCCGGGTCAACGCCCGCAGCGTGGACTTTTCCAAAATGGAGATCCAGCGCGGGGACGGGGAGGGCCTGGCCTTCTCGTTCTCCACGAAAGATCCGCCGCCGAACCGGGCGGTGTGCTGGCTGACCTATACCTGCGGGGCCACCCATGCGGTGATCCGCGCCAATCTGGACCGCTCCCCCCTGTTCTCCGGGGTCATTGAGGGCGTCGGGCCCAGGTACTGTCCGTCCATCGAGGACAAGATCGTGCGCTTCCCGGACAAGCCCCGCCACCAGCTCTTCATCGAGCCCATGGGGCTGGACACCGAGGAGCTGTATATCCAGGGCTTCTCCTCCTCCCTGCCGGAGGAGGTGCAGATCGAGATGCTCCACACGGTTCCCGGCCTGGAGCACGCGGAGATGACCCGGTGCGCGTACGCCATCGAGTACGACTGCGCGGATCCCACCCAGCTGCTGCCCACGCTGGAGTGCAAGAAGATCCCCGGTCTGTACGGCGCGGGCCAGTTCAACGGCTCCTCCGGCTACGAGGAGGCGGCGGCCCAGGGCCTGGTGGCTGGGATCAACGCCGCTCTGAAACTGCGGGGCGCACAGCCCATGATTCTCCGCCGGGATCAGGGGTACATCGGGGTGCTGATCGACGACCTGGTGACGAAAGGCACAAACGAGCCCTACCGCATGATGACCTCCCGGACGGAATACCGGCTGCTCCACCGCCAGGACAACGCGGACGCACGGCTCACCCCCATCGGGTACGATCTGGGTCTTGTGCCGGGAGAGCAGTACGAGGCGGTCAACGCGAAATACGACGCGGTGGCCCGGGAGATCCGCCGTCTGGAGCACACCGGCGTGCCGCCCTCCTCCGCGCTGGACGATCTTCTGGCGTCCCGCCGCGAGACCTCTGTCCGGGACGGCGCCCGGCTGGCGGATCTGCTGCGGCGCCCGCGGATCCGGTACGCGGATCTCGCCCCTTTCGACCCGGACCGGCCGGCGCTGCCGCCGGCCGCGGCGCAGGAGGTGGAGATCTCCATCAAGTACGCCGGCTACATCGAGCGGCAGAACCGGCAGATTGAGGAGATGCGGCGCCTGGAGTCCCAGCCGCTGCCGGAGGATCTGGACTACCTGTCCCTGTCCGGGCTCCGGCTGGAGGCGCGCCAGAAGCTGGACCGGATCCGGCCCCGGAACCTGGGCCAGGCCAGCCGGGTGTCCGGGGTGTCTCCCGCGGACATCGCGGTGCTCATGATCTGCCTGAAACAGGGCCGCCCGCCCGGCGCGTCCTGAGGTTCCCGTGTGTTTAAACCCCCCGGTCTGATTTCTCCCCCCGGATCCGTCCCCTTTCCCCCGGGAATGCGCCAGGCGGTTCCGGGGGTCTTTCTGTCCCAAAAACGGCGGGGAAAAAATACTTGACAATAACCGATCGTTCATTTATGATAGAGCCGGGTGGTGATCGTATGAGGCGGAAAGACGGCGAGAAAGCGCAGCGCATCAAGGAAGCCGTCATCCAGGTTGTCCTGGAGGAGGGCTTCAGCAACGCCTCCATGTCCAAGATTGCCCGGTGCGCGGGGATTCCCCAGGCGACCATGTACATCTACTACGAGAACAAGGAGAGCATGCTGCGCAGCATCTATCTCGACTGCGCGGAGGATCTGTGGGATACGCTGCTTACCGCCACGAGAGGCCTGCACGACGGCGGCCAGATCATCGACAGCCTCATCTACGGGTACTACTCCTATATGACGGAGCACGAGACGCTGTTCCGCTTCGTGGAGCAGTACGCCAGCTGCCCGGCCCTGACCCACAACTGCGGGGAGATCCAGGGTCTGGAGAAAATGATCGCCATGATTCAGCAGTGGGAGGACGACGGGCTGTTCAAGCCTTACAACGCCATCAATATCTTCAGCATGATCTTCAACCCGGTCAAGATGCTCACGGCGGGGGCCATCAACTGCAGGAAGAGCGAGGCGGATCTCCTCCGGGAGCTGGCGGACATGGTGGAGCGGGCCCTGCTGGCCCCCTGATGTCCCGCCGCGGTCTCCGCGGATCAGGAAATGATGTTCCGGAGGGAACTGGATAAAAATCAGAACAAAAACAAGGGGTAAACACGAGGACGGTTTATTTTTCCGGAGCTTTCCCTACCCCCGGCGCAAGGAGGATGTAAGAATGGAAAATATCGAACTGTATAAGACGGAGGTTCTTCCGGTCAGCGATTCCCTGCTGCTGCCCGGAACGGATGTGGCCATCGGCCTGGGGGAGGCGGAGCCGCAGCAGATTCAGAAATTTCAGACAGCCGGGAATATTTTTCTGGCTGTGTCCCTGCGGCGCGGGGCCAACCGCCGCAATCTCACCCTGGAGGATTTCTACCCCAAGGGCGTGCTGTTCACGGTAAACAGCGTGTCCAGGAGCGACAAGGGCTACACGCTCATGGTTCATGTCACCCAGCGCGTCCTCCTTGTGGGGATGGAGGCGGTGAACGGCCGCTTCTTCTCCGGCTACGAGATACTGCCGGAGAACAACGACCTGGACGACGACAGCCGGGATGAGCTGCTGCGCCGCATGAAGCAGGCGGTGGAGGGCATCACCGATTTCTTCCAGGGCGGCAACTACTTCTACCAGAAGATCAGCGTGTATACCGACCTCAATATGCTCATGGCGTTCCTGGCGCAGTTTATGCGCCTGACCCAGGAGGATCGGTACAGGCTGCTGGATCTGGACTCCCTGCGGGAGCGGAGCATCCTGTTCATCGACCTGCTCTACCAGCAGAAAGAGCTGGTGAAGCTGAACATCCAGATGCGCGAGCGGCTCTCGGAGCGGGCGAACCGGATGTACCGCGAGCAGGCGCTGCGGGCGCAGCTGCGTGAGATCCAGGAGGAGCTGAACGAGAGCGACCCGGACGCCGGAAAGGCCGGAAAGGACGACTACCGGGCAAAGGTCGAGCAGGCGGATCTGCCGGAGGAGGTCAAAAAGACAGCGCTGGAGGAGGTCCGGAAACTGGAGATGTCCAGCCAGGACGGCATGGAGCAGAATGTCATCCGCAACTACCTGGATTTCATTCTGGATCTGCCGTGGAAGCCGGAGGACTCCGGCGGCATCGACCTGGAGCGGGCGAGAACCATCCTGGACGAGGGCCACTACGGGCTGGAAAAGGTGAAGAAACGCATCATCCAGCACCTGGCCGTGATGAAGCTCAAGGACGAGAACAAGGGCTCCGCGCTGCTGCTGGTGGGACCGCCCGGAACCGGCAAGACGAGCCTGGGCAAGAGCATCGCGGAGGCGCTCAACCGCAAATACATCCGGATGAGCCTGGGCGGAATCCGGGACGAGGCGGAGATCCGTGGACACCGGCGGACCTATGTGGGCGCCATGCCCGGCCGGATCCTGCAGAGCATCAAGCGCGCCGGCACCATGAATCCCGTCATTGTCCTGGACGAGATCGACAAGCTGACCCCGGGCGGGTTCTCCGGGGATCCGGCCAGCGCCCTTCTGGAGGTGCTGGATCCGGAGCAGAACAACACCTTTACCGACCACTACCTGGATCTGCCGTACGACCTGTCCCATGTGTTCTTCATCGCGACGGCCAACTCCCTGGACGGGGTGCCGGCGCCGCTGCTGGACCGCATGGAGATGATCGAGATCTCCGGGTACACGCCGGAGGAGAAGTTCCACATCGGGAAAGAGCACCTCTTCGCCGAAGTGCTGGCGGACAACGGCATCCCGGAGGGGCGGCTGGAGATTGACGACGAGGTGCTCCGGAAGATCATCGAGGAGTACACCCGGGAGGCGGGCGTGCGCGGGCTGAAGAAGCAGCTGGCGGAGCTGGCCAGGGTCACCTCGGAGAAGATCGTCACCTCCTCCTCCGACGAGGTGTTCCGCGTCCGGGAGGAGGATCTGGAGAAGCTGCTGGGCCACAAGGTCTCCCGGCACGAGATCGCGCAGAAGGACAATCCGCCCGGCGTGGTCACGGGTCTGGCCTGGACGCCGGTGGGCGGCGAGATTCTGTTCATTGAGACGACGGACATGCCGGGCAGCGGCGAGGTGATTCTCACCGGCCAGCTGGGGGATGTCATGAAGGAGTCCGCGCGGATCTCCCTGAGCCTGCTCAAGTCCCGGCTGCCGTTCGACACGGTGAACTTCAAGGAGAAAGATCTCCATATCCATGTCCCCTCCGGCGCGGTTCCCAAGGACGGGCCGTCCGCGGGCATCGCCCTGTTTACCGCTCTGGCCTCCCTGGTCACCGGCAAGAAGGTGGATCCGCAGCTGGCCATGACGGGCGAGGTCACCCTGCGGGGCGAGGTGGCGCCCATCGGCGGGCTGAAAGAGAAACTGTACGGCGCGCAGCGGGCCGGGATCAGGAAAGTCCTGATCCCCGCGGAGAATGTGCAGGATCTGGACGATGTGTCCGACGAGATCAAGGCGCAGCTCACCATCGTCCCCGTCTCCAATGTGGAGGATGTGCTGCGGGAGGCGCTGGGGATCACGCTGCCGCGCATTGAGCATGTGCTCTACCAGCTGCCGGACGCCCAGGCCGTCTGGAACGGCCCCGTGGCGGACGGGCGGGGCATCGGCATGATTTAAGGTGCAAAAGAGCGGGGGCCTGTGTGCGCGGGCTCCCGCCCTTTTTTCACGCACGGTTTCCCGTTTCCTCCCTGCGGAAAGCGGGAGGATCCCGCCAAAAATCCGGGAAAATCGCAAATGGCGGTTGCAAAAGCGGGAAACCTGTGACAAAATAGGGCCGGAAGAGCCCCGCGCTGTGGAATGTGCCGGAACGGCGGCCCTGTCAGGTTCCGGAAGAGGCCCGGGTGGACAGAGATTGTGGAGGGAAATTTATGGGAAAGTCAAAACTGGACAGAAAAGAGATCTCCATGCAGTTTCTCAACGGCAGAAACTGTGCGCAGTGCGTCCTGGGCGCCTACGCGGAAGACCTGGGCTACGACGGGGATGAGACGGACAAGATGGCCAGGTGCTTCGGCGGCGGCATGGGGATGGGCCACACCTGCGGCGCCGTGACCGGCGCCCTGATGGCCATCGGCCTGGGCGCGGACGACCCCGCTGCGGCGGCGCAGCAGTTTAAGGACGAGTTCACAAAACAGCACGGAACCTGCCTGTGCGCTCAACTGCTGGACTGCGACTTCTCGGATCCGGAGTCCGTGGCCGCGGTGCGGGCATCCGGCAAGATGCAGACCGAGTGCCCCGGCTTTGTGGAGGACGCCCTGGCGATTCTGGACGACATTCTGGGCGATTAGGAGACCGGATCGGCGCACGGTTCGTGCGCCGGCGGCCGTAAACGGGAAAGTGAGGTCTGAGCGTGCGCAGTCAGTTTCAGGAGATCCTTGAGGCCGTCCGGAACGGACAGTCCGCCTCTTACCAGTTCCAGGCGGACGGGGAGGACTATATCCGCAGTTTTCAGCCCCGGGAGCGGCTGATCCTGCTGGGGGGCGGCCACATCGCCCAGCCCCTGTGCCGGTACGCCGCGGATCTGGGCTTCGCCGTCACCGTGGCGGACGACCGGGCGGAGTTTGCCAGCACCGGCCGCTTTCCCGAGGCGGAGCATGTGATCTGCGACACCTTCCCCAACGCGCTGGAGGCGCTGCGGGTGAATGAGCGGGACTATGTGGCGGTCATCACCCGGGGGCACCAGTATGACGCGGACTGCCTGCGTATTCTGCTCAAAGGGCCGTTCCCGAAGTATCTGGGGATGATCGGCTCCCGGCACCGCGTGGCCGGGCTGTTCCGGGTTCTGGAGGAGGAGGGCTATGCCCGCTCGGATCTGGAGCGGATCCACTCCCCCATCGGGCTGTCCATCAACGCGCTGACGGTGAAGGAGATCGCCGTCTCCATTCTGGCAGAGCTGATCGCGTGCAAACGGCAGGGCACCAGCCGCCGGGCCAGGGGCACCCTCCTGGTGGCGGAGGATATCGACCTGCCGCTGCTGGAGGCTCTGGCGGAGGGGGACGCCCCGGCGGCGCTGATCACGGTCTATGAGACCAGCGGCTCCTCCCCGGTGAAATCCGGCGCCATGATGATGGTGGATAAGTTCCTGCGCACCGCGGGCACCATCGGCGGCGGCTGCGGCGAGGGCGGGGTGCTCCTGGAGGCCCGCAGGATCATCGGCACCGGCGAGAAGCGCTGCGTCACGGTGGATCTGAGCAATGATGTGGCCGCGGACGAGGGAATGGTCTGCGGCGGAGAGATGAAAGTGCTCATTGAGGATCTGGGCTGACCGGATCACGACACCCGGGCGGTGCACCCGCGGCGAAAGCCGCCGGCGTGCCGCCCGGCTCCTGTTTTCCGGGGAAAATCCCATGTTGCATAGCGTTTGCCCACAGTGTATAATACGAAAGTGCCTGCCGCGGCGCCATGTCGCCGTGCGGCGGGAACACCCCGTGCGGTCTTCACGCCGGATCGGGAACCCCGGTTCCCGGCGGGAGGGCCGTCTGCGGCCTGTCCGCGGTGCCCCGGAGAACCCCGGAGACGCGGAAGGCCTGTCTGGCCGGATGATGACAGAGGCGGAGCCGGCGGCTCCGCGCCCTGTTCGCGCACACTGAAAACCGGTTTCCCCCGCGGCGGCGGGGCCGGCACACTCTTTCCGCGCGTACTGGTTGAGACCTTTCGGAACAAACAAGCAAAAACAGCCGCGGAAAGCACTGTGAAATCCTCGGCAGACGCCGGGGGAGGTGTGTGGAGATTGAACCTGAGAAGGATAAGGCGCCGCGTCAGGGCGGCTCTGGCGCCGCTGAAAGCCGCGGCGGCGGCCGCGGCGGAGCGGGCCGGCCGGCTCTGGCACAGCGTGGCGGAGATCCCCGGCCGGCTGAGAGAGGATTTCCGGGCGTGGACCGGGGAGAAGCGCGTCCAGTTTCACCGCTGGGTGCGGCGTTCCGCGGTCAACCGCCTGACCTACAGCCGGCGCCGGGAGCTTCTGCGCAGGCAGCGGGAATCCCTCACCCGGCGGGTGAAGCGGCACCAGTCCGCGCTGCGGATCCTGCGGGAGCAGTACGCTCTGTCCGGCGCGCTGGTGTTTCTGCTGATCTCCCTGGTGGTCTGCGTCCCTCTGGTGGTGTCCGTCACCTACACCCCGGGCTATCTGGTCACGGCCAACGGCGAGGTCGTCGGCGTGGTCCGCTCCCAGGAGGAGTTCCAGTCGCTGATGGACGAGGTGGAGGAAACCGCCAGCGAGATTCTGGACGAGGACTACCAGCTCGATCTGGATATCGGCTACACCCGGGCGCTGACGGATCGCGGCGGCTTTACGGATCACCAGTCGATGAAAGTGTTTCTCATGGATCAGATCGGCGAGGTGATGATGCGCTACCTGCTCCATGTGGACGGCAATGTGGTGGGCGCCGCCGCGCAGCTGAGCGACCTGGAGGCGCTGCTGGACGAGGTGAAAGCGCCTTATGTCACAGATGCCACCCTCAAATCCGGCTTTGTCCAGGAGGTAAAAATCTCCTACGAGTATATCCCCTCCAATGTCAACCAGGATCTCAACCAGATCCGGGAAGTGCTCAACTCGGACAGCGAGGGGGAGTCCATCTATACCGTGGTGCGGGGGGATACCTATGCGGGGATCTCCAAGCACCACAACATGAAGCTGTCCCAGCTCATGGACCTGAATCCCCAGGCGAGTCTGGACCGCCTCATGCCCGGGGATGAACTGGTGGTGAAGAAGGCCATCCCGTTCCTGTCCGTGTGGACAGACGATCAGATCACCTACACCGAGCCCATCCCGTGTCCTGTGGAGAACCGGGAGGACGACAGCATGTACCAGGGGATCACCCGGGTGCTGGAGCAGGGCACGGAGGGCGAGAGCCAGGTCACCGCCAGCGTCCACTATGTGGACGGGGAGGAGACCGGGCGCACCGTCCTGATCACGGAGACGCTGCGCGAGCCCACCGTGACCGTACAGGCGGTGGGCACGAAAGAGCGGCCGAAGACCATGCCCACGGGCACCTACCGGTGGCCCATCTCCGGGCGGATCAACTCCTCGTTCGGGTACCGCAGTATCTTCGGCGGGCGCCGGTTCCACTCCGGCATCGACATCGCCGCCTCCTACGGCGCCACCATCGTGGCGGCGGACGGCGGCACGGTGACTTACGCCGGGTGGAAGAGCGGCTACGGCAATGTGGTCATTATCAGCCACGGCGGCGGGGTGGAGACCTACTACGCCCACAACTCCTCCCTGCTGGTCTCGGCGGGCACCGCGGTGTACAAGGGCCAGCCCATCGCCAGGGCGGGCTCCACCGGCCGGGCCACCGGCGTCCACTGCCACTTTGAAATCCGCATCAACGGCACTGCCGTCAATCCGAGACCGTATCTTCCGTGAGCGCGCTCCGGGAGCTCCTCCCGCGATCCCGCGGAAGCCTGCCGCGTCCCCGTTTCGCACCGGACAACACATACAAAGGAGTGGAGCAGTCTTGAAACGAAGAATTCTCAGCATCCTCCTGACCCTGGCCATGATCGTCTCCCTGACAGTGACCTCCGCGTCCGCCGCCCCGGCGGCGCCGTCCACCCAGTCGGCCAACGCGGGTGCGCACTACTTCTACGACCAGCTGAACGCCACCGGGAAGGCCATCTACAACGCCATGTGGGACATGGCTCAGCGCGGTCTGATGGACGACGGCCGGAGCAGCTACGACCTGGTGGAGCGCGGCGTCGTCAGCCAGGCCGGCGTGAAAGCGTATCTGGACGGCGACCGCTCCCTGTTCAACGCGTTCGCGGCCGCCAAGGACGCGTTCGACCTGGATCACTCCGAGATCTGGTACCTGGACTCCTCGTACCTGACTTTCCGCGTGGCCCAGGACAGCCTCGGGCAGTACCACGCCTATCTGGGGCCCGGGCGCGGGGACGACTACTATGTGTCCGGTGTCTCCGGCGAGGCGGACGCCCTGATCAAGACCGCCGCCGTGGAGCAGGTCATTGACGGCATCGTGGAGGGCGCGGAGCGGGCGGCCGGCGGCGGCCTGACCTCCGCGGACGCCGCGGCCCGGACTGTCCAGTATGTCCACGACGAGATCATCCGGACCATCAGCTACCGCTATGAGACGGAGTGCATGCCGGGCAACGAGGGGTATGTCCGCACGCTGTACGCCCTGGTCACCCACGAGGGCGTGTGCGAGGCCTACGCGCGCGCCATGCAGGTCATTCTCACCCGCCTGGGCATCCCCTGTGTGCTGATCCACGGCCTGCAGACCTCCGGGGACGCCGCCGAGATGCACATGTGGAACGCGGTGCAGATTGGCGGAGCCTGGTACGCGGTGGACGCCACCTGGGACGACCCCGTCCGTCTGAACGCCCAGGGCGGCATCATCACCAGCTCCTCCTACGGGCTGGACGGGGGTGAAATGGACACCTACCTGCTGGTGGGCCAGGATGTCATCGGCGCCAACTGGGTGCCCTCCGGCTCCGTCTCCACCGGCTCCATGACTTTTGACTACCCCCAGATCTCCCAGCGCTCCTATGACGGCGAGCGGGCGTTCCAGAACGCCGAGGGCCTGGAGGTGGCGTTCCGCGGCACCACCGTGGAGGGCGTCACCGCCGGGCAGTGGACGGCCAGCTTCAAGGACATGGGCGTGCGGGCCGCCGCGAAACAGGGGTTCTACTTCCTGGTGAAGATGCAGGATCACCATCCGGACGGCACCATCCACGCCATGGACGACTGGTACTATGTGGAGGCCGGCCTGCTGGCCACCGAAGGGAACCCCTACTTCACCGACTCCTCCTACGCCGTGCAGATGAGCACCGCCACCTGCGAGTACGCGGAGTTCGCCATCACAACCCGCGCCCCGGACAGCTACTTCGGCAACTGGTCCGCCGCCATCTCCAGCACCCGGGGCGAGGCCGGCTTCTACCACGGCGACGGCTCGGACATCATCGCCAGGTCCGATCTGCTCTACAACCCCAACTCGGACTACGAGGCGCCCCCCTATGTCAGCCGGCAGTACCCCGCCTCCAACACGCAGATTGACATCAGCCAGACCTACCGCGTCCATGTGGAGTTTGACGATGTGCTCCGCCACCCCCTGCCCAACGGCAGCAACATCGAGGGCAGGAGCGTGGACGGGAACCAAATCGCCCAGGCCTCCCAGCAGCAGGTGGAGATCCAGTACCAGTGCTATCAGCAGGATCGGAACGGCAACACGAAAGTTCACCATCTGGACGGCCGGGTGAATTTCGACACGAACCGGGACATGGTGGTGGATCCCGGCAGCGTGACCTGGCTCTACCGGTGCGATCAGCGCCACACCCACTCTCCGGAGACCTGCGACATCTACGGTGTGGAGTTCGACTTCGCCGCCAGCTCCAACTGGTCTGACGACAGCACGCTCTACAGCTTCAGCATCGCCGGCCTGGTGGGCAGCCGCTCCGGCAAGGCGCCCAACTCCTGGGGCTATGTCATGTCAACGCCCAGCTGCCCGTCCGCCTACCGCTCCCAGGGCATCGACTGGAACCTGTGGGGCCAGCCGTCCCTGCTGGACAACCCGGACGATCTGGATCTGAGCCGGCTGGCCGTGGAGGGTGTGGACGGCTCCAGGCAGTCCCTGGCGGATCTGCAGCGGCAGATGAATGTGGACGACATGAACGGCCGGCTGATGCTGGTCGTGGAGGATCTCAGCGAGGGCGCGGGCAGCCGGGAGAAGTACGAGGAGCTGACCTCCGCGTTTGACCGCTACTCCGGCGTCAACGAGAGCGCTGTGGAGGGCAGTTCCCTCTACGAGATCAACTTCACCCGCCTGTGCCGGCAGACCGTGGTGCTCAACGGCGAGTCCGTCCGCATGCAGGTGGGCTTCCCCAAGGGCTTTGACGCGAACAGCAATGTGGTCTACAAGGCCTACCACTTCACGCGAAACGCCGCCGGCGAGATCATCTCCGTGGAGGAGATCCCCCTGACCGTGACGCCTTACGGTCTGGTGGTTCTGTGCGACTCTTTCTCCCCGTTTGAGATCGTGGCGCTCAACCCCGCCCAGGCCGGAGAATCCGCCGTGTCCTCGGAAAAATCCATCGTGGTCGTGGCCGAGCCGGGCGGCACCGTCTACCTGAACGACGGCAGAACCCCGGCCACGGGCGCCAGCTCGTTCTTCACGCTGCGTCCGGGCGAGTCGGTGACCCTGTACATCCAGCCGGACATCGGCTATGTGACGGGCTCCGTGGCGATCAACGGCACCGCGTACCCCCTGTCCGCCAACGGACAGCTGACCATCCGCCATGAGGATCTGACCGCCTCCAGCTCCATGGTCTCCGCGTCTTTCCTGGCCCGGAGCGTGTATGAGGAGGATCTGCAGCACAACATGACCGAGTCCGCCCCGAACGCGAATGTCCCGGGCAGCTCCGGCACCGTCCCCGGCACGCCGGGCACATCCGGAAACCAGGGCTACCCCGGCGGCGGCACCCAGTGGCCACCCCAGGCGTCCGCCGGCACCTACAGTGTCATCGTGGCCAGCCCGGTCAACGGCACCGTGCGCGCAGGCTCCGCCTCCGCCCAGGTCGGCACCCGGGTCTCTCTCACCGTGACCCCCGGCTCCGGCTATGAGCTGGAGTCCCTGAAAGTGACGACCTCGTCCGGCCAGAGCGTAAAGCCGGCCGCCACCTACCGGGGGATCTACTCTTTTCTCATGCCGGCGGATCATGTGGCGGTCTCCGCCACTTTCCGGACGGTCACCCCGCTGGTCAATCTGCCGTTCACCGATGTACCGGTGAACGCGTGGTACTACCCCTCGGTGCAGTACTCGTTCAGCCGCGGCATGGTCTCCGGCACCACCGCCTCCACCTTTGAGCCCGGCCGGGCCACCACCCGGGGCCAGTTCGCCGTCATGCTGTGGCGGATGTGCGGCTCCCCGGTCTCCCAGACGGCCGCCAAATTCAGGGATGTCTCCCTGACGGACTACTTCTACCAGGCGGCGGCCTGGGCCAGCGAGCACGGCATCATCAACGGCTATGAGGACGGCACTTTCCGCCCCAATGTGATTATCAACCGGGAGCAGATTGTCAGCATCCTGCGCAGCCTGGCCGGCGCATACGGCTGGGATACCAGCCTGACCGGGACGGTGGACATGACCAAATTCCGGGATACGAACAACATCTCCAGCTGGGCGAAAGAGAATATGACCTGGGCCTGCGAGGTGAACCTCGTCGGCGGCGACAACTACGGCCGTCTGCTGCCCACGGAGAACGCGTCCCGCGCCCAGGTGTGCGCCGTGTTGTACAACTACAGCGCGATTTACCCCTGATCCCCTCCCCTCTCCCGGGGGCGGCGCGAAAACCGCAGATCTCAAAAGAGGCGGCTGCTTCACAAAGCAGCCGCCTCTTTTCCTGCATAATCCGCCGGGCTTTAGCGCATGGCCCGGGGGGATACCCCGAACTGCCGCTTGAACGCCCGGAAAAAAGTGGAGTAGTCCTGAAAGCCGCACCGCGTGCCCGCCTCAATGGCCGGGGTTCCCTCCCGCAGCAGGGCGGCCGCGGCCAGCAGCCGCTTCTCCGTCACATACCGGTGGATGGAGTACCCCGTCTGCTCCTGGAACAGGCGCATGAAGTGGTATTTGCTGGTATAGGCCATGGCCGCCAGGCGCTCCACGGAGAGATCGTCCGCCAGATTGGCGTTGATGAAGTTGAGCACCTGGACAACTTTCGGGTCAAATCGGGTGACGCCCTCCTCCTGGCCGGTCCGATCCCGATCCTGCAGCCGGTTGAGGAAGATCATCAGCTGGAACAGGTAGGTCCGGGCCAGCAGCTCCGCGCCGAAGCCCGGATCCACCAGGGCGCGCTCCAGACTGGACACCAGCCTGGAGATCTCCTCCCGATCCTCCCCGGAGGGCCGCATCAGGGCAAACTGCCGCCTGGCCGCCTCCCGGAAGCACGCGGACAGATCCGCCCCGGCGCCGGCCAGGAAATCCGGATCCAGGTAGATCACCACCCGCTCGTACAGCCGGCTCTGATCGATCACCGGCTTGTGGATCAGATGCCGGCTGACCAGCAGCACATCCCCCGGCTGGAGGAAGTAGGATCTGCCCTCAATGATATAGCTGGCCGTCCCGTCCAGAAACAGCACGACCTTGTCAAACTCATGGTAGTGGTACGCCATCTCCTCCGCCCCGAGATCCTTAAGATGAAACAGCCGGAACGACTCATTCAGATAGCCCCGCTTCTGCACCTGCGGTGTGTCGCTCATCTCTCTCCCCCCGATCTCCTCTTCCTCCACAGTATATCGCACTTACTGCAATAAAGAAAGCAATTTATTCCATGTTCCTGGCAAAACTATTTCTATATACTGGAAGCGATGAGGCAAACCCATACGCGATCGTTAAGGAGGATCCGCCATGATCGACGAGTGCTATTACAACGACTTTGACCGAAAGGAAAATCTGGCCTTTGATTCCAAAGTGGTTCACGGGGCGCTGGGATACGATCCCATCACCGGTTCCGTGAGCTTCCCCATCTTTCAGACCGCCACCTACCGCCACAAGGCGTTCGGCATCTCCACCGGCTACAACTACTCCCGGGTGCAGAACCCGACCCGGCAGGAGCTGGAGCGCACCATGGCCATTCTGGAGAACGGCCTGGAGGGCTTCGCGTTCACCAGCGGGCAGGCCGCCAACATGGCGCTGTTCACCTGGCTTCCCAATAACACTCATGTCCTGATCTCCGACGACATCTACGGCGGCACCTTCCGCATCTGCGACGACATCTTCACGAAATTCGGCTGCGAGTTTGAGTATATCGACATGTCCGACCTGGACAGGGTCAGGGCCGCCGTCCGGCCGGAGACAAAGATGTTCTTCGTGGAGACGCCCACCAACCCCATGATGCATGTGGCCGATATCGCCGCCCTGGCGGAAATCGCCCACAACCAGGGCGCTCTGCTGGTGGTGGACAACACTTTCCTGACCCCCTACTTCCAGAAGCCGCTGGATCTGGGCGCGGACATCGTCGTGCACAGCGCCACGAAGTATCTGTGCGGACACAACGATGTCACGGCCGGCATCGTCGTGGTCAGGGATCCTGAAATGGCGGAATTCTTCCACGCCCAGCTGAAATCCCACGGCAACGGCCTGGGCCCCATGGACTCCTGGCTGATGATCCGGGGCATCAAGACCCTGGCGCTGCGCATGGAGCGCCACAACGCCAACGCCATCGCGGTGGCGCACTGGCTGCGGGGCCACCCCAAAGTCAAAAAGGTCTACTTCGCCGGATTTGAGGATCACAAGGACTTCGCCGTCACGCAGAAGCAGACCACAGGGTACTCCGGCATGATCTCGTTTGAGCTGGACAGCCTGGAGACCACCATGAACCTGCTGTCCCGGGTGAAACTGATCCTCTTCGCGGAGAGTCTGGGCGGCGTGGAGTCCCTGATCACCTATCCCCTCACCCAGACCCACGAGTCCGTGCCCGAGGCGACCCGCGAGGCGCTGGGCATCAACGACCGGTTCGTCCGCATCTCCGTTGGCATCGAGAATGTCAACGACATCATCGCCGACCTGGAGCAGGCGCTGGCCTGAGTCTCTTCCCCGGCGGAAAGCGGTGCTTTGCCTTGGAACTGTCCTTCACCAAAATGCAGGCTTTCGGCAACGACTATGTCTACATGAACGCCATCGACCAGTCCATCCCGGATCCCGGCGGCCTCGCCCGGCGGGTCAGCGACCGGCACTTCGGCATCGGCGCGGACGGCCTGGTTCTCATCTGTCCCTCCGACCGGGCGGAGTTCCGGATGCGGATCTTCAACCCGGACGGCTCCGAGGGGGAGATGTGCGGCAACGCCCTGCGCTCCCTGTCCAAACTCGTCTACGACCACCGCCTCACTGACAAAGAGCACTTCTTCATCGAGACGCTGGGCGGCCTGCAGGAGATCTGGCTCACGGTGGAGCGCGGCAGGGCTGTCAATATCACCGCGGACATCGGCGTTCCGCGGCTGGACGCGGGCGCGGTGCCCGTATCCACCCCGCTGCCGCGGTTTGTGGATCAGCCCGTCCGGATCCTGGATCGCACTTTCCGGATCACCGCCCTGTCCTGGGGCAATCCCCACTGCGTGATCTTCGTGGACGACACCGCGTCTTTCCCCGTGGAGAAGTACGGGCCGGCCATCGAGCGACACACGGAGCTGTTTCCCCGCCGGACGAATGTGACTTTCGCCCAGGTGGTCTCCCCCGGCCGTCTGAAAATCCGGGAGTGGGAGCGCGGGTGCGGCGAGACCATCGGCTGCGGCACCGGATGCTGCACCGCCGCTGTGGCCGGCGCCATGCTGGGCTACTGCCGGCGGAAGACGGAGGTGGAGCAGATCGGCGGCACCCTGCTCACCGACTGGCGCACGGAGGATGACCATATGCGCATGACCGGCCCCTCCCACATCGTGTATGAGGGCGTCTACTGTGACCCGCCCCCGGAAGAGGGCCCGGTCTGAACCGGCTGAGGCGGGGAGAATGCGCACCCCGCGGCCGCTTTCGCAATCTACTGACAGAATAAGGAGATGAATTCGGCTCTCCTCCCGCCGACGGAACGGGAAAGGATTTCCAGCCGATAACAGGTATGAAGCTGATTGAGCTGGTTCGGGAACTGGACTACACCCTGCTCTCCGGCAGCATGGAAATTGAACTGACCGGCCTGGCCTATAACTCCCTGAAAGTGGTTCCCGGCAGTCTGTTCGTGTGCCTGAACGGCTTCCGGACGGACGGCCACGACTATATCCCCGCCGCGGTGAAACTGGGCGCCGCGGCCCTCGTGGTGGAGCGGAACATCCAGCCCCCTCCCGGCGTCACCGTATTGCAGGTGCAAAACAGCCGGCGCGCCCTGGCCCTGCTGTCCGCCGCCTGGTTCGGATACCCCGCCAGAAAGATGACCACCATCGCCATCACGGGCACCAAGGGCAAGACCACCACCGCCCACATGGTCAAGGCCATCCTGGAGGCCTCCGGCCTGAAAGTGGGCATGATCGGCACCCTGGGCGCCATGATCGGCGCGGAGAAGATCCCCACGACGAACACCACGCCCGAGTCCTACGAGCTGCACTCCCTGTTTTCCAGAATGGTGGAGGCCGGCTGCACCCATGTGGTGATGGAGGCCTCGTCCCAGGGCTTCAAGCTCAACCGGACGGCGGGCATCCTCTTCGACTACGGCGTGTACCTCAACCTGTCCCCGGATCATATCGGAGTGCGGGAACACGCGGATTTTGAGGAATACCTCCAGTGCAAGCGGATGCTGTTCAGCCAGTGCAAGATGGGCGTGGCCAATATGGACGACCCCTACTGGATCCGGATGACGGACGGCGCCGCCTGCCCCATCCGCACTTTCTCCATTGAGGGCCCGGCGGATCTGCGCATCACGGAGATTCAGGAGGTGCGCCGCCCGGGCTTCCTGGGCAGCGAGATCCGGGCCATCGGGCTGATCCGCGGGGTCTTCCCCCTGGGCATGCCCGGACGGTACAATGTCTCCAACGCCGCGGCCGCCATGGCGGTGACCGGCCTGATGGGAATTGACCCGGACGCCATGGGTCAGGCGCTCTCCACCATCCGGGTGAAGGGCCGCACGCAGATCCTGCCCACCCCGGGCCACTACACCCTCCTGATTGACTACGCCCACAACGCGGCGAGCATGGAGAGCCTGTTGTCCATGCTCTACCACTACCCCCACGAGCGTCTGATCTGCGTGTTCGGGGGCGGCGGAAACCGCGCCAAACGCCGCCGGTTCGACATGGGCGAGATCGCCGCCAAATACGCGGATCTAAGCGTGCTGACCATGGACAACCCCCGGGATGAGACCGTGGAGGAGATCAACGAGGACATCAAGGCGGGCCTCGCCAAACACGACGGCAAATTTATCGCCATTGAGGATCGGGCCGAGGCCATCCGCTATGTCATGGATCAGGCCCGGGACGGGGATATCATCGCTCTCATCGGCAAGGGCCACGAGGAGTACCAGGAGATCCACGGCGTGAAACACTTCTTCTCCGAGGAGCAGGTCGTCCGGGACTACCTGGCGGAAAAAGCCGGACAGGCGGACTGATGTGCGCCGTTCCCGAACGGACAATCTGAGGCGCTCTGATCCGGAGGCAGAAGAGCAGAGCCATCTCATGGACAAAAAGATAAGGGACAGACTGTGCGAAAAACACAGCCTGTCCCTTTCTTTCCCCTGTTCTCCCGCCGCCCGGCATCACGGGAATCGCACGGAGGGCGCGGTCGTCATGCAGTTAATCAAATGAGAGCTCCGTCCGTCCAATCAGGTCGTTCTGCAACTCGGTGGACAGCTCCACGAAATACGCGCTGTATCCGGCAATGCGAACCAGCAGATCCTGGTAATCCTCAGGATTCTTCTGAGCCGCCAGCATGGTCTCCCTGCCGACGACGGAGAACTGGCTCTGCATGCCGTTCTCGGCAAAATACACATCCATCAGGCCGATCAGGCTGTCCCGTCCGGTCTCGCCGGAAACGGCACCGGGAGAGAACTTCCAGTTCAGGATAATGCCATTCCCGATGCGCTGGTGATCGAGCTTCGCTACAGAGTTCGCGATGGCAGTCGGGCCGGAGTGGTCATGGCTGCAGCACTGGGTGTGGACAGGCCCCATGCAGTCTGACAGCGGCTCCCCCGCGTAGCGGCCGTCAGGGGACGCGGGAGTGCAGGTTCCATGCTGCACATTCGCGGTTACACTGAACACGCCCGGCGCATATTCACCGCCGTGGGGGGTCGGCCTGTGCTCTACATGCTTACAGTAGGAGGCAACCACGAAGCGGGCGTTGTCGTCCGCATAGTCATCATCGTTGCCGTACTGGTGCATATGCTGGCTGTTGACCAGGGCGTACAGCGTCTCATGGCCCTTCCAGTTGTCCCGGAGCGCGTCAAGCAGTTCCCTGCCGGTAATCTTTTTCTCGTCAAAGATAAGCTGCTTAATTACCGTCAGGCCGTCTGCCGCGGTTCCCACGCCAACGGCCTGCGGGCCGCTGTTATTGTATCTGGCCCCGCCTTTTGAGACATCCATGCCTTTCTCGATGCAGTCGTCTACCAGAAGCGACAGGTACGGAAGCGGCTTAAGTCTCTGGTGGCAGTAGTCAATTTTGTTGATGCAGGAAATCATCTGGTCGCACCAGTATTTCATCTGTTTGTCATAGGACTCCAGTACCTGGTCAAACGAGGTGAAGTCCTCCAGGGAACCTGTGTCAATAGACAGATGCTTCCCCAGCGCACCGCATTTGCTCCAGCGGGGGCAGGACGGGCCGCAGTCGATACACCGGCCGCCATTGATGGCCATCTGCAGAATCAGAGCCAGATTGATGGACGAGGCATCGTGCCAGCCGTACATCTTACCGGGGATCGCGGGTTCCACGCAGCCGACGCCGACATAGTCCCTGGCATCTTCCAGCGTCTTCCCGTAGTCCATCAGGGAGCGGATAATGGGCCCGTCGTTAAACACCTTGGGCTCCCCTGTCCCGATGCGGATGACATTGTAGGTCTTTACCTTGAACTCGTACGGAGAGTTCTCATGCAGACGGACTCCCATCCAGGGGTTCGGAATCCGGGTATGGGCATGCGCATCCAGCACCATGTAGCTGACATCACTGGTGATATCATTCCCGTTTTCATCCACGCCGCCCACATCCAGGGCGGTGCCGCCCATGATGGTGCCGCTGGAGAAAGTAATCGCGTAGGTGTCCCGGATTTTACGCAGCTGATGCATCTTGATAAAGAAGCACTCAATGAGCTCCTGCATCTGCTCCCGGGTCAGGGTATGGTTCCGGATGTCGTTCTCGTAGAACGGCGTAAAGAGCTTGTCGAAGCGGCCGTAGGTCACAGAGTGCCCGTTGGACTCAATAATGATGATATTGGTGGCGATGTGATAAAGCTGGATTGCCTCCCAGAAATCCCGCGGTGCCCCCTCCGCCACCTGGTGGCAGTTGGACGCAATCCGCTCCAGCTCCGCCCTGCGCACGGGATCGGACTCTTCCGCAGCCATCGTCCCGGCCAGATCGCCGTAGCGGCGGATGTAGGTGGAGGCGCCCTCCAGCGCGTACAGTTCCGCCTGATAGAACTCCTGGCGCTGGACATCCTCCGGATTGGAGGTGTCAAGCCGGGCCATGCAATCCTCAACCTGCCTGCGGATGCCGCCGAATCCGAGGCGGAACAGCTTCTCGTAGTTGGCGCAGACATGTCCTACGCCGGCGTAGACATACAGGCCGCAGCGGTTAATCCCTTTTTCCAGATAGGAACCGGCCCGCTCCTCTTCGGTAAGAGACGCCTCAAACGCCTCTCCCAGGGTTTTGTTCTTCCAGAACTCATCAATGCTGAAGATATCGTCCTTGACCTTTTGATCCACGACATACCGGTCGTTCGTGCGGGCCTCCATCACATTTCCGGCAAATTCCCGAACCAGCCAGTCCATGGAAAATTCCGGGTAGATCGGAGCGCTGTTCGGCTCAGCCGCGAGTTCCCCCACGATCAGTTCGTCCGGCCAGATGTTAATTTTCACATTGGTCAGGATGTCCCGCAAAATCAGCCCCCACTTGACATTCTGGGGATACATGTCGTACTTCTTGTATCCCTCCGTCACAATCAGCGCACGCTGCGAATCGGCCGTGGAAACCCGATCCTTGGTCCACTTGAGCAGTCGGTTGACCCGGGGGAACGGAGACGGATTCTCCGTCATGCCGGAGACGCCGACACCCCACTCCTTGTCAAATGGTTCAATCGCCAGAGGCTCTATGGTTTTTACCGTACCAGTCGTTGTTCCCATTGGTTCACTTTCCTTTCCGCCGCACGCCAAACACAGGCTGGGGCAACTGAATGGTGAAGCATATCATTTCAAGCCATGATGCTATGATAGATCTTACCGCGGCTATCATAACACATCGCCGGCAAAGGGCGCCATAAACACTACATTGTCTGCTGTCACGGATGGTTGCAGCAGACTCATTTTCGTCAACCCTGAAGTTCATTCCGATGCCTGATCATCGCTTTCCAGAACCGGCTGGCCGGCTGAGACAGCGTAGATCCCTTTCGCTTGATCATGTAGATATTCCAGTCAAAGATGGGATCTTCCAGCGGGATGGCAACCAGGTTGGGCCGGTTGAGCCTGTGGAACAGGGGCAGCACGGACAATCCCGCCATTTGTGACTGTTCCGCCATGTAGAACACCAGCAGGATGTTGTCCGCGAAGATGGAAATATTCGGCTCGAAACCCGCCTCCTCGCACGCCTGTTTCAGGCACGGGTAGGTTCTGGTTTCCCCCCGCAGCACAGCGATGGGCAGATCTTTCAGGTCGGAAACCACCAGGGACTTCTTGTCCGCAAGAGAGTGATTCTTATGGACGATAATGGCGTGGCGCGACGAGAACAGAAGCTCCGCGTCAAAAGAATTTCCATCGATGGGCCCCACGGTGAGGCCAACCTCAATTTCCTGATTCAGGACTGCCTCATCACATCCCAGATCCTCATATTCCCGAACATCCAGTTTGATGCCCGGGTTTTCCTGCGAGAAAGTGGGGAGAGCCTCTCCGGCAAACTCCTCAATGGTTCCGTGGGAAAAGCCGACGGGCAGAACATGGGTTCCCTCAGAGACATTGCTGAGGTATTGTTCGCATTCCTCGGCCAGGGCGATGATCTTCTTGGCCCGCGGCAGGATGAACTCCGCCTGGGGCGTCAGGGTAATCCCCCGAAAGGAGCGGTTGAACAGCTTGTAGCCCAGTTCATTTTCCAGGCGCATCATGGACATGCTGATCCCCTGAGAGGAGATATAGCACACCTCTGCCGCCTTGGAAAAACTCTTGTATTTGCATATCTCAACAAAGTATTTCAGCTGGCGTATCTCCATTTCAGATCCCCCTTTTTGCCGGCAGAGCAACGCACATTCACCGCCCCGGCCACGAAACCCGCCCGATTCTCTCGAGAATTCCATGCCGCCAAAACAAGGCTTACCCCTTTCAGTGCGGCCAGGCAACCTCCCTGGCCGTATCCACAGGATCCCGGCTCTGTCCGCCGCAGTCCCTTTCCGCGGCGACTCCCGGGCACAGCGGCATCACATTCTCTTTCCGCTATTCACATTTTATTACAGCGGGAATCAACGGGCAAGAGGATAATGCACGGGTGCTGTAACATTTGCTTAAAATGCCCATCAACATGTTGCTTGCGTTTCCATATGAGATCCTGCATAATGTAGACAGAAGCATGGGGACGCAGTGCCCGTGGCTGGCCTGCGCCATCGTTACGGATCCAGGGATTACCCGGAAAGGAGTCATGACGCAATGAGTACCTCCGTTCAGACGATAAAAACGCACACCCTGACAAACGAAGAAAATCTGAAAGAGAACAAGGATGTTTACGCCCACGCGAATGAAGTGGATGTCTCCCCGCTGGCTGTCGAGCCGTTTGACAGGGAATGGGGCGTCGGCCTGTCCGGCAACACGCCGGAGCCCTCTCCATTCCCGCGCATCAACAATATTCTGCGTGTCACCGCCCGCACGACCAACGGCTTTGTTGCTCCCGACCGCGCCGAGCTCGTGACGGAAGCCTACCGTGATCACATTGGAGAGTCCCAGGAGATCAAGTGCGCCTACGGCATTGCCTACACTCTGGAGCGTACCCCGCTCTACCTGTACGATGACGAGCTGATTGTGGGCGGGCTTGGCTGTGACAAGAAAGGCGCCCCGGTTCACCCTGAGTTCGGGCTGGACTGGGTCTGTAATGAGATGCGGGACGGTCTCATGGATTACAGCGACCAACGCACTCACGATTATTTCTCCTACACTGAGGACACCCAGAAGCGGATGGAGGCCATTGAGGATTTCTGGAAAGACAAAACCGTGGAGGCGTACACCAACTCCCTGCTGACCGAGGAGCAGCTGAAAGGTTCCCACGCCGGCAAGGGTGTTTTCTTCGCTGACGCGTACATCTTCTGCGGCGCCGGACATCTTGGCCTTGACTATGACCGTCTGCTGGGTATGGGCTTTGGCGGCATTCGCAGGGAGATTGAAGAGGAACTGGCGAAAGTGGATATGTCCACCCCGGAGGGCCTGAAGCGCCACGACTTTTTGAGGGCCACCCTGATCACCAACAGGGCGGCCTCCCGGCACATTCAGCGCTACGCGGAACTTCTCGCCGAAAAAGCAGAGGAGACGGCGGATCCTGTCCGCAAAGCCGAGCTGCTGCAGATGTCCGCGAACTGTGCCCATATTTCCACCGGGACTCCGGAAACTTTCTGGCAGGCAATTCAGCTGGTGCACCTTGCCAACTGCATGGTTCTGATTGAGTGCAACGGCCACTCCGTCTCCTATGGCAGGTTCGACCAGTATATGTATCCTTTCTACAAGCACGATATCGAGACCGGTACGGCAACCCGCGAGTTCATGCAGGAGCTGATTGAGAACTTCTATATCAAGATCTGGGATCTGAACAAACTCCGCAACCACATCCTGATTAAGACTTTCGGCAACGGCGGCATCGGCGGCCCGGCTCTGACCCTGGGCGGTCTGAAACCTGACGGCCACGACGGCACGAATGAGCTGACCTATATGTGCCTTGATGCCAACGCTCATGTCCGCGTTCCCAACCCCTGGCTGGCCGTCCGTCTGCACAGCAACACCCCCTGGGAGCTGAAAGTGAAGACGGCAAATGTCATTCGCCTTGGTACCGGAGAGCCCAAGATTTTCAACGACGATGTCACGATCCCCAGCATGATGTCTTCCGGCATCAGCCTGGAGGAAGCCCGCGACTACCAGGTCGTCGGCTGCGTGGAGCCTGATGTGTCCGGTAAGACCTACGGCTGGCATGACGCGGGCCACATGAACATCGCCAAGGTTCTGGAACTGGCCATCAACAACGGCCGGTGCCTCCATTGCAACTCCGAGTGCCCCCGCTGGAGCAGATGCGGCGGCGTCGGCAAACGCCTTGGCCCTGAGACCGGCGATCTGGCAACCATGACCAGTTTCGACCAGGTGCTGGAGTCCTATGACAGGCAGATGAAATACTGGTGTGACCAGATGGTGTCTGTACTGAATGCGGTTGACATCGCACACCAGAATGTCCGTCCGCTGCCGTTCCTGTCCGGCATGATGTACGGGTGCGTCAGGAATGGCAGGGATGTCACGGAAGGCGGCACCAAGTACAACTTTACCGGCCCGCAGGCCATTGGAATCGGCACGGTCGGTGACGGACTGTCCACCATTAAGCAGCTGGTTTTCGAGGAGAAGAAAGTGACCGGCCGTGAGTTGCTCAACGCCGTTGAGGCCAACTGGGTGGGCTATGAGCCTCTGTACGCGCTGGTCAACAGCGACCGTGTCCATCACTACGGCAACGACGATGACTATGCCGATGAACTGACCAAGTTCGGCATGGATACCTATTGCAAACACATTGAGCACCGCCCCAATGCCCACGGCGGTTTCTTCCAGCCCGGCTGCTACTCGGTGACCGTCAATGTGGCGCACGGCAGCCATCAGTGGGCATCTGTCGACGGCCGCACCGCCTACGAGCCTCTGTCTGACTGCATGGGTGCCGTGCATACCCACTGCTGCAGCCATGATATCTGCGGCCCCATCGCAATCTGCAAGTCTGTGACGAAGATGGATCACGCCCGTGCGACCAACGGCACTCTGCTGAACTGGAAGTTCTCCCCCTCCGCCCTGGCGGGAGAGGCCGGCCGTGACGACTTTATTGCGCTGCTGGATGAATATGTCCAGAGGAAAGGCATGCACAGCCAGTTCTCTGTGACGAGTCAGGAGACGCTGATTGAGGCTCAGAAGCATCCGGATGACTACCGCGACCTGTTGGTTCGTGTCGCCGGCTACAGCGCCTACTTTGTCGAATTGAACAAGGCTTTGCAGGATGATATTATCGGCAGAACCAGCCTTTCCTTTGACTGAGTTCGGGAAAACAGAACATTTTGACAGGATTGACTGCTGATGTATTACAACGACAAAGGCGAGCCGTGCGGTCTGGTGTACAATATCCAGCGCTACACGATTCATGACGGCCCGGGGATACGCACAGAGATCTTCTTCAAAGGCTGTCCCATGCACTGCCCGTGGTGCAGCAATCCGGAAAGCATATGTGTC
This sequence comes from uncultured Oscillospiraceae bacterium, assembly GCA_964422185.1. Lineage (GTDB taxonomy): Bacteria > Bacillota > Clostridia > Oscillospirales > Oscillospiraceae > CALXCT01. The sequence continues at coordinate 4,316 of CAYRAG010000002.1, read as the reverse complement.
ACCCCGCAGATCGGCGTCTATCCCTCGAAATGTCTCGGCCAGGATAAATGCAACTACTGCGTAAGGGCCTGTCCCCATGGAGGAAGTCCGATTCACTTTGATTCAGAGGGAATTTTAACCGGCGTGGATATGCTACCCGGGTGCCAGGACTGCCTGCGCTGCGTGGACGAATGTCCCAGCCGTGCCGTGATGGTCTGGGGGGAGAAGAAATCCGTCGCTGAACTGATGGAGGTAATTGAGGGCGATCGGAGCTTTTATGAGCGGACTCATGGCGGCGTGACCCTGAACGGGGGAGAGGTCATGCTCCAGTGGGAATTCGTCTCATTGCTGCTGAAAGCCTGCAAAGAGGCGGAAATTCAAACCTGCGTGGAAAGCGCCCTGAACTGCGCCACGGAACATGTGGAGTGCGTACTGAAATACACAGATATCCTCTATGCCGACATCAAGCATATGGATTCCGCCGTTCACAAGCGTCTGACCGGTGCGGGAAACGAGCTCATTCTGAAGAATCTGAAACATGTGGCGGAGCTTGAAACCCCCCTGGTCATCCGCACCCCGGTCGTGCCGGGCTACAACGACGACGATGAGAACATTCGTCGAACCGCCGCGTTTATCCGGGATGAACTCGGCGGCCGGGTGGTTCAGTATCAGCTTCTTCCATACCGCAAGATGGGCACGGAGAAATACGCAACACTCAATCAGCCCTACCCGATGGGAGACTACGAAGCTCCGGAGCGGGCGGTCTGGGAAGAGAATCTGCTTCGCTTAAAAGACATGGTGTATCAGGAGTATGGGATTCCCGTGGTTGCCGGATCCAGTCAAAAACTGCCCGGCTATTGATTCAGAACAGCAGGGATAAAAATCGAGAAGAATCAGCGGGGGTTAGTGAGGCGGCACCTTGGTAACTCCCGCTGACTGTGATCCACTGCCGGAATTGAATGGGGCGAATCGCGGGCTGTCCGCCACTTCAGGGCGGCAGCATCATCCCAACCTGAATCCATCACATCCCCGCAGCCGCAAACCAAAGAATTTTGACGGATATAAATTGAAAATCTTGCACGATTGGCGATAAGAATGTATAATCGTCTCGATAGGCAACCGTGTGAATCCGATTCCGTTCTGGAACGGAGCTGTCCAGATCGGATCAGAGCTACCCGACGAAAGAAGGCTTAAAGGAGGAACAACATGAGCGACACACCTGAAATCAAGGCCTATGAGCGAATCCACCTGACCATCAACGGCGTGGATCGCCCCGTGGTCTGCGATCCCAAGCGCGATACCCTTGCCGCCGTCATCCGGCGTCTCGGCCTGACCGGAACGAAAGTCGGCTGCGGCATCGGCGTGTGCGGCGCGTGCACCGTCATTCTCAACGGCGAGCTGTGCCGGTCCTGCACCAGAAAGATGAGCAATGTCCCGGAGTACAGCGAGATCACCACCATTGAGGGCATCGGCACACCCCAGCATCTGCATCCGCTGCAGCAGGCCTGGGTCACCTACGGCGGCGTCCAGTGCGGCTTCTGCACGCCCGGATTCATTGTCTCCGCCTATGTGCTGCTCCAGAAGAACCCCTCCCCCACCCGGGAGGAAGTCCGGGACTGGTTCCAGAAGAACCACAACATCTGCCGCTGCACCGGCTACAAGCCCATCGTGGACGCGGTCATGGCCGCCGCGAAGGTGATGCGCGGCGAGGCCGCCATGGAGGACATCACCTACGACTTCGCCGGGGAGAAAGAGATCTACGGCTCGAAACATCCCCGTCCCGGCGCCGTCGCCCGCGTCTGCGGCCTGACGGACTTCGGCGACGACATCGCCCAGAAGATGCCGGACGGCACCGCCTATCTGGCCGTCACTCTGGCGGCGGAGCCCCACGCCAATATCGTCAATATCGACATCTCCGAAGCGGAGAAGATGCCCGGTGTCATCAAGGTTCTGACCGCCGCGGATGTGAAGGGCGACAACAACATCGACATCCCGCCCGTCATCCCCCGCTGGTTCGGCACCGGCACGCCTCCGTTCCCGGTCATCGCGGGCAAAAAGGTCTGCCGCAAGGGCGATGTCGTGGCGGTCGTAGCCGCGGATACCCGGGAGCATGCCCGGGCGGCTGCCGCCGCGGTGAAGCAGGATCTGGAAGTTCTGCCCACCTACTTCACTTTCCCCGAGGCCGTGATGCCCAACGCCATCCAGATGCACGAGACCTGCCCGAACTCCTACCTGCGCGCCCCGCTGCACAAGGGCGAGGATCCGGAAGACCTGTTTGACGACGCCCCCTATGTGGTGGAGGGCAGCTTCCACTCCCAGCATGAGCCCCATCTGCCCATTGAGCCGGATATCTGCCAGGGCTACTACGACACGGACGGCAATGTGGTCATCCAGTGCAAGGCACAGGCCGTGGGCGAGGGCCGGGAGTCCGTGGCCCAGGCCTGCGGCATCCCCATGGACAAGCTGCGCATCATCGACAACCCCGTGGGCGGCTCCTTCGGCTACAGCGTCACCGCCAACACCTACGCCATCACCGCCACCGCCGTGCAGAACCTGGGCATCCCCGTGAGCCTGTCCCTGAGCTACGAGGAGTTCCTGCACATGACCGGCAAGCGCTCGGCCACCTACGCCAACGGCAGGCTGGCCTGTGATGAGGACGGCAAGATCCTCGCCGCCGAATACGACATCGGCCTGGATCACGGCGCCTACGCCGGCATGGCCAGCAAGATCTTCAACAACCTGGTCTCCATCGGTTTCCATGGCTACAATGTGCCGAATATCAAGGCACTGGCCCGCGGCGGCGTGTCCAATCACGCGTTCAACGCGGCGTACCGCGGCTTCGGCTCCCCGCAGATCTACACCACCACGGAGGCCCTCATAGACATGATGGCCGAGAAGGCGGGGATTGATCCCTGGGAGTTCCGGTATCAGAACCTGGCCAAGCCCGGCGAGACCACCATCAATAACCGGCCCTACAAGCTGTATGTGTACAAGCAGCTGATGGAAATGCTCAAGCCCCACTACGACGAGTTCAAGGCGCAGGCCGAGGCCGGCCGTGCGGAGGGCCGCCACATGGGCGTCGGCATCAGCATGGGCGGCTTCCTGTGCACCCTGGGCATGTGGGACAAGGCGGAGAACGCCCTGGAACTGCTGCCGGACGGCTCTTTCGCGGTGTATAACACCTGGGAGGAAATGGGCCAGGGCGCGGACATCGGCACCTACACCGTCACCACCAAGGCCCTGACGGATCTGGGCATCAAGCCGGAGAACATCCGCCTGGTCATGAACGACTCCCACCGCTGCCCGGACTCCGGCGTCGCCGCCGGCAGCCGCAGCCACATCATGAACGGCCGCGCCGTGAAAGCGGCCGCGGAGCAGCTGGTGGCCGCCATGCGCAAGGAGGACGGCAGCTTCCGCACCTATGACGAGATGGTCGCCGAGGGCATCCCCACGAAATATGTGGGCCATGTGGACAACATGAACCTGGGCCTCACCCCCGGTCTGGATCCCAACACCGGCGAGGGCAACAAGGACGGCGAGTACATGTACGGCTGCAACACCGCCCTCGTGGAGGTGGATGTGGACACCGGCAAGACCAAGGTGCTCCGCTTCGCCAGCTGCGTCGATGTGGGCAAGATCGGCAATAAGATGGCCGTGGACGGCCAGGCCTACGGCGGCATCTCCCACTCCATCGGGTTCGCCCTGAGCGAGGACTACCAGGACATCAAGAAGCACCGCAACATGATCGCCTGCGGCATTCCGCAGATCCAGGACATCCCGGACGACATCTCCGTGGAGTACCTGGAGACCCCGCGCGGCGAGGGCGGCGCGTTCGGATCGTCCGGCTGCTCCGAGGTGTTCCAGTCCTCCGGCCATATGGCAGTCATCAACGCCATCAACAACGCCATCGGCTGCCGGATCTATGAGCTGCCCGCCACGCCGGACAAGGTGAAGGCCGCGTGGGCCGCGAAACAGGAGGGCAAAGAGCTCAAGCCGAACAAATACTATCTGGGCACAGACTTTGAGGATGAGCTGGACGAGATCGCCAACCATCCGCTGTAAGGACAGTCAAAACCCAGGCAGTCCGTAAGCCGCGCTGTGCGCGGGCTCACCGCTGCCCGAAGATACCCCCTGTATGTGCTCTGCCCCTCCCGCACCTGCTCCGGTGCGGGAGGGGCAGAACTGTCTTTCGTAAATCGCACTGCCTGAGGGCGGATGGTTCCCGGTTCCATCTGGAAAAAGATGTCAGATTTGATTTGCTCTGGATCTGACAGATCCATGGGGCCGTTCCCGGGAAAAGCGGGTTTTTGCGGGGAAAAGGGATTGACAAAGAAAGC
>CAYRAG010000001.1:64054-106055 GCA_964422185.1 uncultured Oscillospiraceae bacterium | reverse complement strand
AGCAGCTGATTTGTAATCAGCAGGTCGGGGGTTCGAATCCGTCCACCAGCTCCAGCCGTTTTCCCCCGCGGGGACGGCACATATGGAGGAGTTCCCGAGTGGCCAAAGGGGGCAGACTGTAAATCTGTTGCGTTTCGCTTCGGTGGTTCGAATCCACCCTCCTCCACCAGAACAGGACTACGCCAGTCCGGCCCCGTGCAGGGCCCCCTCCGGGGGAGTGCTGCGGGGGTGACGGGAAGCGCAGAGAATGAAGAGACCGGGGGCGTGCGCCTCCGGTTCCTGTTTTTTCAGGCGTCCCGCGGGGAGACCGCAGATCCGTCACTGAGGAGACGCGGAAAAACCCGTGGCGGTTCGCGGTCGGAAATCTCAGCGGTTTTGCGTATCCCGGATACCGGAAATTGACGGGGGAGCCCTTGAAACTTCACGGAAGATGTGGTATCATCTGAACAGAAAGCAAGGGGTTGTGCCATGAAAATATCGACAAAGGGACGCTACGCGCTCCGGATGCTCCTTGACCTGGCCGAGCACCAGGGGCACGGGTACATCGCGCTGAAAGACATTGCCGAGAGACAGGGCATCTCCAAGAAGTACCTCGAGCAGATTGTGCCGATTCTCAACCGGACGGATCTTCTGCGTACCAACCGGGGGAACCAGGGCGGATATATGCTGGCGAAATCGCCGGATCAGTACACCGTCGGCGAGATCCTGCAGCTGACGGAGGGGGATTTCGCCCCGGTCGCCTGTGTGGGGGAGAACCCCGAGGAGTGCAACCGCAGCGCGGATTGCCCCACACTGCCCGTATGGCAGGGACTGTACAGGGTGATCAGCGAGTATCTGGACGGAATTACTCTGCAGGATATCCTCGATCAGCAGCATGAGCGGGACTCGGACAACTACATGATTTGAAAACAGCAGCTGTGATCGAAATTCGGCTGCTGTTTTATTTTGCCGTTCCCCGGGGCCCCCTGCAGAATCCCGGCCTGCCCAGGCGCCGGGGATCCCGTCACGGCAGCCGGATTTTCCCCTGCCATGGTATCGTCAGTGCACCGGATGATTTGGCGCACCACCCGGAGCCAGTCCCGCTGAGCGGAGGAATGTCATGTACATCAACTACAGTGTCGTCCATGGGATCGAGTATGCCAGAGTGTGCGAGTCGTACCGCGATGGAAAGACGATTAGAAAGCGGACGGTTCTCTACCTGGGGCGTGTGATCGACAGGGAAAAGGGGATTTTCCGGAACCGGGAACTCGGTTTGATCTCGTCGATCCGGCATCCGGAACCATCACCGGAATTCCCGCGGACTGTGTTCCGGCGGAGACGGCCGGAAAAATTCCCCCGGGAAACGCAGAGCGCGGGGGCTCTCCTTTGGCGATGTCTACCTGGCGGACGCGTTTATCCAGGCGTGCGGGTTTAAATCGGTTCTTGAGGCAACCGGCTACGGGGACATGGACGGTCTGTATGCCGCTGTGCTGTACTATGTGGTTCAGCGCCGGGCCAACCGCCGCGCCCGGGACTGGTGGGAGACCTCCTACGCCGGCATACTCTGCCCCGGGGCGGAACCGGGGATGCAGAGATTTGACGAAATGCTGGCGGACATCGGACAGGGGGAGGTAATCCGGAATTTCTTTTCCGCATACCACAGATTTCTGAACGGTGGCGGAACCCGTCAAACCCACGGTGACCCGGGAACGGCCGCGGAGGATGGGATTCTGATTGACCGCACGGGGTTTCCCCGCTGTTCCCGTCTGCCGTGTACCGCGGTGAGCAGCCGCAGCGGCGAGATCCAGGAGGAAGTGCGCCTCCTCTATGCGGTGCAGCGGCGGACGGGGCTTCCCCTGTTCTACCGGTATGTGCCCGGCGGTGACGCCGACACTTTCGTGCGGGGAAGCACAGTCCAGGATCTCAGAGACAGCGGGGTCAGCCTCCGGTGGGCTCTCGTGGAGGATGGCTGCGGTACCGCGCCCGGTGCGGACGCGTGGGTAGAAGAAGATATCCCGCTGATCACAGAGGTGGGCGCAAACCAGAGAATTTTCAAAGAGGCGGTCAGCAGATTCAGGGGCACCCTGGTATCCCCCGACAATATCGTCATCCACAATAAGCGTATGTATCACATCGTGGAAACGCCATGTGCGGCTGGCGGGAAGAAAGGCAGAAAGGCCTGCGGATACCTTTGTCTGGACGAGTCGAGGTACATGGCGGAGCAGAGATCCATCCTGGCGGAGGCGGGCGACAGCGGCCCCATAAGGAAAGAGACGGTGAGAGATCTGAACCTCGCCGGTGTGTTCATGCTGGTCAGCACCAGGCGAATTGACCGCGGCCAGATTTCTGCCCTCTACTTCGCAGGAGATCAGATTGAGGAGATTTTCGAACTTTCCAGGCAGTATGTGCAGGGAATTCCTTTCTGCAGTGTGACAGAACAGGTATTTCAGGGACATCTCCTGCTGACTTTCATTGCCGCGGTCATTCACCGCCTTCTGGCGGACGCCCTGAGCGGCACGGGGGATACCCCGCAGGATGTGATTGCCGGGGCGCACGATGTGCAGTGCCTCGTCCATGACGGCGAATTAAGGGTCAATGCAGTACCGGAGCATGTGGCGGCTCATTTCCAACAGCTGAACATCCCGATACCGGATTCGATTCCCCTGCGCACAGGGAGGATCGGGTGATCCGGAAGGATTGCCGCAGAGATGACAGGGAGGTGGATTCGGCCCCTGTACCGCCATTCGGGCGGGCCCCGGGCCGGACAGTTTATGACACTGCAGCAGTTGCGCTATGCCATTACGATTGCGGAGAGCGGTTCTCTGAACAGGGCCGCGGAGAACATGTATGTCAGCCAGCCTTCCCTGACCAACTCCATGCGGGAGCTGGAAAAGGAGCTGGGCATCACCATTTTCAACCGGAGTCCGCGGGGGGTTACCCTGACGGCGGACGGCGCGGAATTTATTCAGCACGCCAGACAGCTGTACAGCCAGTACGAGGAGCTGACGGAGAAGTACGGCAATCCCCGGAACCTGAAGAGGAAATTCGGCGTGTCCACGCAGCACTACTCCTTCGCGGTGAAAGCGTTCGTGGAGACAGTGAAGTCTTTTGACACCACGCACTACGAGTTTGCCATCCGGGAGACGCAGACCAGGGATGTCATCGGGGATGTGGCGTCGGCGAGAAGCGAGATCGGGATCCTGTACCTGAGCGATTTCAACCGCGCCGCCATCGGCAAGCTGCTGCGCAACGCCGGGCTGGAATTTCACCATATCATCGACTGCCGGGCCTATGTCTACCTGTGGACGGGACATCCGCTGGCCGGGAAGAAGTCGATCCGCTTTGAGGAGCTGGCGGATTATCCCTGCCTCTCGTTCGAGCAGGGGGATACGAGCTCGTTCTATCTCGCGGAGGAGATCCTGAGTACCAGCGAGTATATCCGAACCATCAGGGCCAACGACAGGGCGACGATGCTCAACCTGATGATCGGCCTGAACGGGTATACCCTGTGCTCCGGGATTATCTGCGAGGAGCTCAACGGGGACAGTTTTATCGCGGTTCCCCTCGAGGAGGATTCCGTGGAGGAGAGCTGCGTGATGGAGATCGGGTATATCCGGAAGCACAACAGCGTCCTGAGCGAGATTGGGGAGAAATACATCGAGGAGATCGGCAGATATCTGGGATTGAAAGATAGCCTACTATAGCTATAGGCATAATCTATAATCCGGCATTGCTTTCCGGTATTAGACAGGGAGCCGATATGGCGCTACAATAGCGTCGCAAACGAAAGGGAGTCGAGGACGGCGGCGCGGAGCGCCGCCCCGGAGATGTCCCGTGTTTCGTTCCCGGTGCTGCCGAGCCTGTATGAAATGTGCCGCTGGGCGCCCCGCGCATGTCGCAGACACCGGACATTTTCAGGGCCTTTGTGTCCGCCAGGGGAGAGGTTCCCGCAGGCCGGCGCAGAGACACCACATTCAACAGGGCGGTAGAACCGCAGGAGGGTATGACAATGGCAGACATTCATGATCCGAAAAACTGGAGCTTTGAAACCAGACAGCTGCACATCGGCCAGGAGCAGGCCGACCCCGTCACGGACGCGAGAGCGGTGCCGATTTACGCGACCACTTCGTATGTGTTCCACAATTCCCAGCACGCGGCGGACCGGTTCGGTCTGAGAGACGCGGGCAACATCTACGGCAGACTGACCAACCCGACCCAGGACATTTTTGAGCAGCGCATGGCGTCCCTGGAAGGCGGCGTCGGGGCGCTGGCAGTTGCCTCCGGCGCGGCGGCCATCAACTACGCCATCAATGCCCTGGCGAGAAGCGGCGAGCATATTGTCGCATCGAAGACGATTTACGGCGGAACCTACAACCTGCTGGCGCACACGATTCCTCTTTCCACCGGGATCACCACGACTTTCGTCGACCCCGATGTGGAGGGCTCCTTTGAGGCGGCCATCCAGGAGAACACAAAGGCGATTTTCATCGAGACGCTGGGCAACCCCAACTCGAATATCATTGATATCGAGGAGGTCGCCGCCATCGCGCACAAGCACGGGATTCCCCTGGTGATCGACGCCACTTTCACCACGCCCTATCTCCTTCGTCCCTTTGAGTACGGCGCGGACATCGTCGTCCACTCCGCCACGAAGTTCATCGGCGGCCACGGCACCGCCATCGGCGGCGTGATCGTGGACAGCGGCAACTTCGACTGGAAGGCGTCCGGCAGGTATCCGTGGATCTCCGAGCCCAACCCCAGCTATCACGGGACTTCTTTCGCGGAAGCGGCCGGCCCCGCCGCCTTTGTCACCTATATCCGGGCGATTCTGCTGCGTGATACCGGCTCCACCCTCTCCCCGTTCCACGCTTTCCTGTTCCTGCAGGGCCTGGAGACCCTCTCCCTGCGTGTGGAGCGCCATGTGTCCAACGCGCTGAAGATTGTGGACTATCTGAGCCATCATCCCCAGGTGGAGGCGGTGCACCATCCGTCCCTGGAGAGCGAGCCGAGCCATAAGCTGTATCAGAAGTACTTCCCCAACGGCGCGGGCTCCATCTTCACTTTCGAGATCAAGGGCGACGCGGATACCGCGAAGAAGTTTATTGACAATCTGGCCATCTTCTCCCTGCTTGCCAATGTGGCCGATGTCAAGTCCCTGGTGATCCATCCGGCGAGCACGACCCATTCGCAGCTGACGGATGAGGAGCTGCTGGATCAGGGGATCAAGCCCAATACCATCCGTCTGTCCATCGGCACGGAGAATGTGAACGACCTGATTGCCGCGCTGGATGACGCGTTTAAGTCAGTTCAGTAAACCAGAACAGAGAAAGAGATACCGGGTTGAGAGACCCGGTATCTTTTTATCCCCGGGGGTTCCCCCGCCGGTTCGATCCCCGAAAAAACTGGAACACCGTGGCAATCTGTGCTAAAATCCGGGAAGAGAGGAACAGATTTCCGCCGATGGCCGCCCCCGCGGCAGGCAGGGTTCGGCGGTACCGGGTTTTGAGGAGTGATGGGGATGGAGCTGGCGGTACAGGACAAAAAAATCGCCGTCTACGGCGGCGGGGACAAAGAGGGGCCGGTGGTGTATCTCAACACGGTGCACGGCGAGGGCCGCTCCGTGTGGGAGGCGTGCCTCGCGGCGCAGTGCCGGCCGTTTACCCTGGCGGCGATCTCCGGCCTGAACTGGGATCATGATATGTCCCCCTGGGCGATTCCCCCCATCGCGCCGGGGGATACGCCGTGTACCGGCGGGGCGGACGAATACCTGCAGCTTCTGACGCGGGAGATTGTGCCCGCGGTGGAGCGGGAGGCGGGGCTCAGACCGCGGTTCCGGGCGCTTGCCGGATACTCGCTGGCGGGGCTGTTTGGCATCTACGCCGCGTACCACACGGCGATGTTCCCCAGAATTGCCAGCGCGTCCGGGTCTTTGTGGTTCCCGGGTTTCTGCGACTATGTCCGCGGCCATGAGCTGAAAGCCAGGCTGGATCGGCTGTACCTGTCTCTGGGGGATCTGGAGAGCCGCACGGACAACCGGTACCTGGCGCCGGTGCAGGAGAATACGGAGGAAATCGCGGCATATATGAAGTCGCTGGGAATTAACACGACATTTGAACTGAATCCCGGCAACCACTTCCGCAGTCCCAACGAGAGGATGGCGAAAGGGATCGCGTGGATTCTGAACGATTCGGAGGATCGGGAGAAATGAGGCAGACAGTCTACCGCGTGTTTCGGGAGACCGCCGGTCGGCTGGCACAGTCGCCCGCGGTGATCGAAACGGGGAGAACCGTAACTTTTGGAGAGCTTCTGGCCCTCACGGACACCATTGCCGGCACTTTTCCGGACGAGGTGAAGACGGTGGGGATTGTCATGAGCCACCGTGCGGAGATGATCGCGGCGATGCTGGCGGTGCTGAAGACGGGGGCGCGATATGTGCCCGCGGAGCCGGACTTTCCCACAGGCCGCATCCGCTACATGATGGAGGAGGCGCAGGCGGATTTTGTCCTGACGGAGCGGGACTGCGCGGAGAAGCTGAGCGGGCTTCCCGTCCGGATCCTGGACAGCGAACTGCGCGGCGGGCAGGCGCCGGCCGGAACCGGGAAAACGGCGGACGATCCCGACCTCGGCGCCTATGTGCTCTATACCTCCGGCACCACCGGGCGGCCGAAAGGCGTATGCGTGACCCAGGCGAACATCTGCCACTACGCCAGGGCGTTCGCCGGCGAGTTTCACCCCGCGCCGGGGGATATCATGCTCCAGTACTCCGTGTGCTCGTTTGACATCTTCGTGGAGGAGGTATACGCCAGCCTGCTCAACGGGGCGGCGATCGCCATCCCCTCCGCGGAGGACAGGGCGGACACGCGGCGGCTGATGGAGTTTGTGGACAGAAACCGGGTGACGATGATCAGCGGCTTTCCGTACCTGCTGGCCGACCTGAACCGTCTGGAGCGCATCCCGGACTCCGTCCGGCTGCTGATCAGCGGCGGGGATGTGCTGCGGGGCGCCTATGTGGATCGCCTGCTGCCGCAGGCGGAGGTGTACAATACCTACGGGCCCTCGGAGACGACGGTGTGCGCGACCTATTACCGCTGCAGCGGCGGCACGGTGCTGGAGGACGGCACCTATCCCGTGGGGAAGGCCGTGCGGGGCGTGACGGTGCGCATTCTCGATGAGAACGGCGCCCAGGTGCCGGAGGGGGAGACCGGGGAGATCTGCATCTCCGGCGACGGGGTCTCCCTGGGCTATATCGGGGATCACGAGGAGGAGAACCAGGCGTTCGAGAGACAGCCGGACGGGAGCGTCATGTACCGCAGCGGCGATCTGGGCTATCTCCTCCCGGACGGCAACATCGCGTTTCTCCACCGGAAAGACGACCAGATCATGATCTACGGCAAGCGGGTGGAGGTGGCCGAGGTGGAGTCCCGGCTGTGCCAGTGCCGGAATGTCCGCCAGGGGCTGGTTCGGGCGTTCACGGATGAGGGCGGCCTCTCCTACATGATCGCCTACCTTGTCCCGGCGGAGGGAGGGGTCAGGCTCTCCGAGGTGAGAGAGGAGCTCTCCCGGAACCTCCCGCCGTTCATGATCCCGGAGTTTATGATCCGGATGCCGCAGATTCCGCTCACGCCCAACGGGAAACCGGATCTGCAGCGGCTGCCGGTCGTGTTGAAAGAGGGCACAGTCTGATGGAGCTCGAGATCCGGAGAGCGGATCTGGGGGATCTGGATCTCCTGATGTCTCTGCGGATGCGGGTGCTCCGCGAGGTGTTTGAGATCCCGCAGTCCGGGGAGATGGCCGGCCTTTTTGAGGCAAACCGCCGGTACTACGAGTCGGAGATCCCGTGCGGCGGACACATCGCCTGTTTCGCCCGCAGCGGGGGACAGCTGGCGGGCTGCGGCGGCGTGTGTCTCTACCGGGAGATGCCGTCCCCGGACAACCCGGGCGGATGGTGCGGCTACCTGATGAATATCTTCACCGTGCCGGAGTTCCGGGGGCGGGGCGTCGGCGGAACGGTCGTGGCCTGGCTGATTGCCCGGGCAAAAGAGGCGGGCGCCGGGAAGATCTACCTGGAGACCACGCCGGCGGGGAAGAGCCTGTACCGGGAACTGGGCTTTGAGGAAATGCGGGATTACCTGAAGCTGGCGGAGCGGTGAGCGCCGCCCTGCGCACGGAACGGGGGAACGCACTGTGGACGAAAAAAACGCCGCGCCGCCGTCGCATATCGAGATACGCGGCGCTCGCGTGCATAATCTGAAGAATATCGATGTGGACATCCCCCTCAACCGGATTGTGGGGATCGCGGGCGTCTCCGGCTCGGGGAAGTCCTCCCTGGCGCTGGGGATCCTGTACGCGGAGGGCTCCAGGAGATACCTGGAGTCCCTGTCCACCTACACGAGAAGACGCATGACCGGCGCGTCGGCGGCGGATGTGGACGAGGTGCTGTATGTCCCCGCCGCGCTGGCGCTGCACCAGCGGCCCTCGGTGCCCGGGATCCGATCGACTTTCGGCACGGGCACGGAGCTGCTCAACAGCCTGCGCCTGATGTTCTCCCGGCTTGCGGAGCACCAGTGCCCCAACGGCCACTATGTCCCTCCGACCCTGAATGTGGCCGCGGATCGGGAGATCGTCTGCCCGGTCTGCGGCGCGGCGGTCACGCCGCCCAGCGCGGAGGAGCTCTCGTTCAACAGCACGGGCGCCTGCCCCTGCTGCGACGGGACGGGGACAATCCGGGTGGTGGACGAGAGTACGCTGGTGCCGGACGACTCGCTCACCATAGACGAGGGCGCCGTCGCGCCGTGGCAGACGCTCATGTGGTCGCTGATGAAAGATATCGCCAGGGAGATGGGCGTGCGGACGGATGTCCCGTTCCGGGATCTGACGGAGAAGGAGAAGGATATCGTCTTCCACGGCCCGGCCGTGAAGAAGAACATCATCTATCAGAACAAGACCAGCGGCGCCATGGGCGATATGGACTTCACCTACTTCAACGCCACCTACACGGTGGAAAACGCCCTCTCGAAAGTCAAGGACGAAAAGGGCATGAAGCGCGTGGAGAAGTTCCTGCGCCAGAGCGTGTGCCCGGAGTGCGGCGGCACAAGGCTATCCGTGCGGGCGCGCAGCCCCCGGCTCCGGGGGATCTCCCTGGCCGACGCCTGTCAGATGAGCCTCTCCGACCTGGTGGAGTGGGTGAAAGGCGTGCCCGGCTCCCTGCCGGTGGAGATGCGCCCCATGGCGGAGAGCATCTGCGAGTCTTTCCTCCACGCGGCCCGGCGGCTGATGGATCTGGGGCTCTCCTATCTGACCCTGGATCGGGAGACCTCCACGCTCTCCACCGGCGAGCGGCAGAGAATGCAGCTGGCGCGGGCGGTGCGCAACCGCACCACGGGGGTGCTCTATGTCCTGGACGAGCCGACCATCGGGCTGCACCCGGCCAACCTTGAGGGCGTCACCGGGGTGATGGAGGATCTGGTGGCGGACGGCAATTCCGTGATTCTGGTGGATCACGACATCCATATCCTCAACAGGGCGGACTGGATCATCGAGCTGGGGCCGGGCGCCGGAAAGGACGGCGGGCGGATTCTGGCGCAGGGAACTGTCTCCGATCTGGAGCGCAGCCCGGTCTCCGCCATCGGCGGATTCCTGTCCGGGGCGCAGTCCGTCTCCGTGAGACAGCGCTCGGACAGGCAGGCCATGTTTGAGATCGGCAGGATCCACATGGAGACCTCGGAGATCCACACGGTGAAGCCACTGTCGGTGGATATCCCGAAGGGCAGGCTGACCGCCGTGACCGGCGTGTCCGGCTCCGGCAAGACCACGATGGTGCTGGAGAGCCTGATCCCGGGACTTCTCCGCCGGATTGCCGGCCAGAGCCTGCCGGATCATGTGAAAGCGGTGGATCCGGGGGGCATCCGGCGGGTGAGGCTGATCGACGCCACCCCCATCGGGATCAATGTGCGCTCCACCGTCGCCACCTACGCGGATGTGCACGACGAGCTGCGCAAGGCCTACGCGAAGACGCCGGACGCGAAACAGCGCGGCCGGAAAGCCGGGGATTTCTCCTACAACACCGGCAGCCTGCGCTGCCCGGTCTGCGACGGCACCGGCTCCATCAGCCTGGATGTGCAGTTCCTCCCGGATGTGGAGATCCCCTGCCCGGAGTGCCGCGGCTCGCGGTACGCCAGGGAGGCGTACCAGATCCGGCGCCCGTCGAAAAAAGGCAAAGCCGCGTACTCCCTGCCGGAACTGATGGATATGAGCGTGGAGGAGGCGATCGATGCCTGCGGGGACATCCCGGTGGTGAGACGGCGGCTGGAGGTGCTGCGGGATCTGGGCCTTGGCTACCTCACCCTGGGGGAGGAGACGCCCAGCCTGTCCGGCGGCGAGGCGCAGCGCCTGAAACTGGCCAGCGAGATGGGAAGAGGCCAGGGGGACTCCCTGTTTGTCTTTGACGAGCCGACCATCGGGCTGCATCCCCTCGATGTCCGCACGCTGCTGCGGGTGTTCAGCACGCTCACGGAGAGCGGGGCGACGGTCATTGTCATCGAGCACGATCTGGATGTCATCCGGAACTGCGACTATGTCATCGACATGGGCCCCGGCGGCGGGGAGCAGGGCGGCGAGATAGTCGTGTGCGGGACGCCGGAGGAGATCGCCGCGTGCGAACAAAGCGCCACCGGCCGGTACCTCTGAGCCGCGGCCCGGCCGGAGAAGAGAAAAAAAGCGCAGCCGTCGGGAAGCGGGGGAGCAGGTCCCCTGTTTCCCGGCGGCTGTGTTTCTGCGTTTTCGCGGGGAGGGTGAGATCGGTCTCGCTCCCGTGCATCGCGCGTCGGTCAGTCCAGGTCGGCGAAGTCGTCATACTCCGCGGGACGGCAGAAGCTGGCTGCCTTGCTGGCCACAGCGTCCCGGATCCGGCGGAAGAATCCCGCGATATAGTCCCAGAACACGATGATGCCGATGACCAGGGCGGCCGCGGCAAGAGAGGCGGCGATGATGGATAACACGCGACGGGCAGTTTTCATGGTGGTATTCCTCCCTCAGAATTGGACTTCCGCTTCGTAGTGTACTCCCGTTTCCCCGGAATTACAATCCTTTTTCGGAAAGTTTACCATATTTCCGCCGCCCTGCCCGGGGCGGAGGGGGATCCGGGACGGCGGGAAAGCACCGCGGGCATGCCGGAAAAACATGGCTGCGCCGGCCTTGCGCGGGGTAGCCCCCGGTGGTAGAATAGGCGCGATCAACGCGCCGCCGGCCCGGCCGGCGGCGGGAGGGGGATTTTCCATGCGGCAGTACCAGGACTGGGATCCGGAGGAGCGCAGCCGCTACCACGCGGCGCTGCTGGAGCGGATCAACAGCCCGGAGTTTTTCGCCAACCATATCGGCGTGCACATCACCCGCATTGAGGACGGCGCGGCGGAGGGGGAGATGCTGGTGGACGACAGCAACTGCAACTCCATCGGGACGGTTCACGGCGGCAGCCTGTTCACTCTGGCGGACACGGTGAGCGGCATGTCCGTGTTCAGCCAGGGGTACATGGGCACCACCATCTCGTCCACCATGGACTTTCTGCGCCCCGGGAAAAAGGGCATGCGGATCCTCGCCAGGGGCGAGGTGCAGAAACTGGGCCGCACGGTGTCGGTGGTTCGGGTGTCCCTGCGGGAGGCGGGCGGCAGGATGCTGGCCACCGGCCTGTTCACCTTCTGCATGGTCGGGCCGCTGAACTGGGACGGGGAGCGCATCCTGGACTGACGGTGCGGCAGATCTCCCCTTGCGGCCGCCGGGGCCCTGTGGTAGAATACCCCGCGGCCAGGACTATTTTCAAAGCAGGGAGTGGATCCCTTTGTCACAGTATGAAGCGGAAATCAGACGCAGACGAACTTTCGCGATTATCAGCCACCCGGACGCGGGCAAGACCACGCTGACGGAAAAGCTCCTGCTCTACGGCGGGGCAATTGCCCAGGCCGGCCAGGTGAAAGGCAAGAAAAACACCCGGGCGGCGACCTCCGACTGGATGGAGATTGAGAAGCAGCGCGGCATCTCGGTGACTTCCTCCGTCATGCAGTTTCAGTACGAGGGCTACTGCATCAACATTCTGGATACGCCCGGCCACCAGGACTTCTCTGAGGACACCTACCGGACTCTGATGGCCGCCGATTCCGCGGTCATGGTGATCGACGGGGCAAAGGGCGTGGAGGCCCAGACCCGGAAGCTGTTCCGGGTGTGCGCCATGCGGAACATCCCCATCTTCACCTTCATCAACAAGATGGACCGGGAGACGCGGGATCCGTTCGAGCTGTGCGAGGAGATAGAGAAAGAGCTGGGCATTGACAGCTATCCGGTCAACTGGCCCATCGGCAGCGGCAGGGAGTTCCAGGGCGTGTACGACCGGCGGAAGAGGCAGATGATCCTCTTCACCTCCCACACCAACGCCAGGGCGGCGACGGCGGTGCAGGTGGATCTGGACGACCCGAATCTGGAGGATCTGATCGGGAAGAGCAGGCGGGAACAGCTCACAGATGAGATCGAGCTTCTGGACGGCGCCGCCAGCGACTTCGATCTGGACAGGGTGCGGCACGGGAAGCTGACGCCGGTGTTTTTCGGCTCCGCCCTGACCAATTTCGGCGTGGAGCCGTTCCTGGAGGACTTCCTCGCCATGACAACCGCGCCGCTGCCCAGAAATACCGACCAGGGGCTCAAGGACTCCTTTGACGACGACTTCTCCGCCTTTGTGTTCAAGATTCAGGCGAATATGAACAAGGCCCACCGGGATCGCATCGCGTTTTTGCGGGTGTGTTCCGGGAAGTTCCAGAAAGAGGGGGAGGTCTACCATGTCCAGGGCGGCAGGACGCTCCGCCTTAGCCAGCCGCAGCAGATGATGGCGGCGGAGCGGGAGATGATTGACGAGGCGTACGCCGGGGATATCATCGGCGTGTTTGACCCGGGCATCTTCTCCATCGGGGACACCCTGTGCGCGCCCGGGCAGAAGTTCCGGTTCGACCCCATCCCCACATTTGCCCCGGAGCATTTCCGCCGGGTGCGCCCGGTGGATACCATGAAGCGCAAGCAGTTTCTGAAAGGGATGGAGCAGATCGCCCAGGAGGGTGCCATCCAGATCTTCAAAACCCCGTACACCGGGATGGAGGAGGTCATCGTGGGCGTGGTGGGCACCCTGCAGTTTGATGTCCTGGAGTACCGCCTGCGCAGCGAGTACAATGTGGAGCTGCGCACGGAGGATCTGCCGTACGCGTATCTGCGCTGGATTGAGTACGACGGGGAGGAGCCCCTGAAAGAGGAGGATCTGGCCATGCCCAACGGCTCCATGCTGGTGGAGGACTACCGCGGCAGCCAGCTCATGCTGTTTGCCTCCGTGTGGGCCATCGGCTGGGCGGAGGAGCACAACAGGAACCTGCGCCTGCTGGAGTTCGGCGGGACGAAGTTCTGACCCCGCCCGGCGGAGGCCGCGGGAGAAAAAAACGCGCAGATCCGGCCGCTCCGGGTCTGCGTGTTTTTCGACCCGACCGGCCGCGGTTTTTGTGGATTCAGCCAGTTCCTGACCCGGAACTGCCGCCGGTTTCATGGAATATTGACAAAGACGGCAGGATGCGCTAAACTGATAGCACAATCTGAGACGGAACACCGTTTCCCGTCCGCGGTGAGGGGCGGGGATCCCGTGCGCAGACGGCGATCCGCGAAAGGGAGAGGAAAACGATGAGCAGCCGAATTGTGACCATCAGCCGGCAGTACGGCAGCGGCGGGCGCGATGTCGGACGCCTGGTGGCGGAGCAGCTGGGCGTGCCCTGCTATGACAAGGAACTGGTGTTCAAAATCGCGGAGAAGAGCGGCTTTGATGTGTCCTTTATCCAGGAGAACGGGGAGTACGCGTTCTCCCGGAGCAGCCTTCTGTTCGACCTGTCTGTCCACGGGGGGATGCCCGCCGGCAGCCTGTCGGTCTACGACCAGCTGTATATTGCCCAGCACAACATCATCACAGAACTGGCGGAGAAGGAGTCGTTTGTCATTGTGGGCCGGTGCGCGGACTACATCCTGAAAGACCGCACCGACTGCCTGCACACATTCATTCACGCGTCCGTGCCGTTCCGCGCCAGGCGCATTGTGGAGGAGTACGGGGAGAAGACGGACAACCCGGAGAAGGTGCTCAAGGACCGGGACAGCCGCCGCCAGGCGTACTACCGGCACTACACCGGCAAGGTGTGGGGCGCCATGAAGAACTACCACATCTGCCTGGACAGCAGCCGCCTGGGCGTGGAGCGCTGCGCGAAATTCATCGCCGAGATGGCGCAAATCTGAGACCGTTTGCCAGAGAGGGAGGGTTTCCCCGCCGAACACGGGGAGGCCCTCCCTTTTCCGTTTCCGGGCGGAGGGCGTCCGTGCGCGAAAAAACTGCCCGGAGGCGTGCCTCCGGGCAGTGGTGCGGGTCAGTCAGAGTTTTACGGTCCAGTGATAGGGGTCGGGCTGCGTGCCCCACTGGATGCCGGTGAGGGTGTCATACAGCTTCTGAGTCAGGTGGCCGATCTCGCCGCCGTTGACGATGACCTTGCGATCGCCCCAGGCCAGCTCTCCGATGGGGGAGACCACGGCCGCGGTGCCGGATCCCCAGGCTTCCTCCAGCCTGCCGGCCTCCGCCGCGTCGAACAGCTCCTCGGCGGAGATGCGGCGCTCCTCCACGGGCAGACCCCAGTCGCGCAGCAGTTCCAGGCAGCTCTTGCGTGTGATGCCGGGCAGGACGGATCCCTCCAGCGCGGGGGTGACGACCGTGCCGTCGATCTTGAAGAGGACATTCATGGCGCCCACTTCCTCGATGTACTTGCGGTGGACGCCGTCCAGCCACAGAACCTGGGAGTAGCCCTGCTGCTCCGCACGCTCGCCGGCGCGGATGGAGGCCGCGTAGTTGCCGCCGCACTTCGTATAGCCGGTGCCGCCTTTTACGGCGCGGACATCCTCGTTCTCAATGTAGATCCTGACCGGGTTGATGCCCTCCGGGTAGTAGGAGCCCACAGGGCTGCAGATGATGCAGAAGATGTAGTCGTGCGCGGCGTGGACGCCCAGGCCGTTGGAGGACGCGAAGATAAACGGGCGGATGTACAGGGAGGTGCCGGGCTGGTCGGGAACCCAGTCCGCCTCCACGCGAACCAGCGCCTTGACCGCCTCCACGAACAGATCCTCGTCGACGGGGGGAATGCACATCCGGTCGCAGGAGGAGTTGATCCGGCGGGCGTTCTCAATGGGGCGGAACAGCTGGACGCCGCCCTGGGGATTGCGGTAGGCTTTCAGACCCTCAAACACCTCCTGCGCGTAGTGGAACACCATGCAGGAGGGCTCCAGCTGGAACGGCGCGTAGGGCTCGATGCGGGGATCGTGCCAGCCCTGGCCGGCGGTGTAGTTCATGACAAACATGTGGTCGGTAAAAGCGCGGCCGAACACCAGTGTGTTGGGGTCGGGCTTGGGTTTGAGTACGGTCGCTCTCGTGATGGGGAAATCCATATCCATGCCTCCAGTCACACACTCCCCCGCGGCTGCTCCCGCGTGGAGAGGTGGAAATATTACAGACATTATAGCAATCTGAGGGGACGGGCGCAACCTGTTTTCCCGGTCAGATTGCACAAAAATTTTGTCCGTCCCCCGCGGACAGGACGCCCGGGCCGGAGACCGGGCGGGGCGGAAACGGCGCGCTGCAGCGGGGGATGGGGACGGGAGAGCCGGGATGGACGGGGTGTTTCATACTTGTTTTTGCCCATGGCTTCTGATATAATATGCCGTCCACTCCTGAACGGATCACAGCGTGCGCTCCGGCGCCGCGCACGGGGAAAGGAGCGTTCCCTTTTGGATCGAAAAATGACGAGGCTGACCAGGCCGGTCAGGCCTTATTTGTTCGTTGCCGCCATGCTGATCTTCGCCGCCATCTCCCTGTACTTCAACAAATTCCTGGCGCTCGCGGAGGCCGCGGCGGCGGTGGCGCTGTATCTGTACTACCATTTCCAGGGCCGCAGGAATCATCAGGAGCTGCGCCGGTATCTGGATTCCGTCAACAGCAATGTGGAGTCCGCGATCCGGGAGACCATGTCCAACGCGCCGCTGCCCATGGTGATGTTCCGGCCGGAGAACGGCGAGGTGGTGTGGAGCAATGACCAGTTCCTCCAGATGGTGGGGGACGAGGAGGCGCTGTTCGAGACCACACTGACGGAGGCCGTGCCCGGCTTTGACACCCGGTGGCTCATGGAGGGCAAGAGCCAGTGCCCCGCCGAGGTGGAGATCGGCGCGCAGCGCTTCTCCGTGTACGGCAGTCTCTCCCGGGCGGAGAGCAAGGGCGGCAGCTATCTGGCCACGACCTACTGGGTGGATATCAGCGAGTACTCCTTTGCGAAGGAGGATCTGGACAAGACGCGCCCTGTGGTGGCGCTGCTCGTGATTGACAACTACGAGGAGATCGTCAAGACGCTGACGGAGGCGGCCCGGTCCGCCATGCGCGTCGAGGTGGACGAAAAGATCGCCGCGTGGACGGCGCCTGCCAACGGTCTGCTGTGCCGCTACGACCGGGACCGGTATCTGTTCCTCTTCGAGGAGCAGTACCTGCAGGACTTTGTGGATAAGAAATTCGAGCTGCTGGAGACCGTGCGGAAGATCGGCGCGGACGGGAAGATCAGTCCCACCATGTCCATCGGAATCGGCCGGGAGGCGGACAGCTTCCAGGAGCTGTACCAGTTCGCCAGCATGGCCATTGAGATGGCGCTGTCCCGGGGCGGCGACCAGGCGGTAATCAAAAACCGGGTCACTTTCGAGTTTTACGGCGGACGCGCCAGGGAGACGGAGAAGCGCACAAAAGTGAAGAGCCGGGTCATGGCCAGCGCGATGAGCCAGCTGGTGGGCGACTCCAGCCGTGTGTTTGTCATGGGGCATAAATCCGCGGATCTGGACTCCCTGGGCGCGGCGGTGGGCGTGTGCGCCCTGGCGCGAAAACGGGGGGTGCCGGTGTCCATCGTGATCTCCCCGGAGGCCTGCCCGGCCACCGTCATGCTCAACCGGATGCGTCAGGTGCCGGAGTACGCCGGCTGTTTTGTGAACGCGCAGGACGCCCTGAATGCCGTGGACAGCCGCACGCTCCTGGTGGTGGTGGATACGAACCGGCCGGAGCAGGTGGAGTCCCGGAATCTGCTGGAGACCTGCGAGCGGGTGGCGGTCATCGACCACCACCGCCGGGCCGCGACCTACATTGCCAACGCGGCGCTGAACTTCCACGAGCCGTACGCCTCTTCCGCCTGCGAGCTGGTCACGGAGCTTCTGCAGTACATCGTGGAGCCCACGGATCTGCTGCGCACGGAGGCGGAGGCGCTGCTGGCCGGAATTGTGCTGGATACGAAGAACTTCACCATGCGCACCGGCGGGCGGACTTTTGAGGCGGCGGCGTTCCTGCGGCGGTGCGGCGCGGATACGGCCGAGGTGAAAAAGCTGTTCCAGAACAACCTGGAGAGCACGATTGCCAAGTACGACATCATCCGCAACGCCAGGATGTACCGGGACGCCATCGCCGTGGCCACGGTGGATCACACGGTGGGCCGGGTGACGGCCGCCCAGGCGGCGGACGAACTGCTGAACATCTCCGGGATCGATACCTCGTTTGTGCTCTACCCGGACGGGGATCAGGTGATCATGTCCGCCCGGTCCATGGGGAGTATCAATGTGCAGGTGATTCTGGAGAAACTGGGCGGCGGCGGGAACGCGGCCACCGCCGGCGTGCAGATGACGGGCGTGACGGTGGAGGAGGCATCGCAGCAGCTGCTGCGCGCCATCGACCAGTACCTGGAGAGCGAGGATCAATAGCCAGGCGGCGGCAGCCGGCCTGTGTTGTGCGCCGCGCCGGGAGAGACCGGGGCGGCACGGGGAACACACGGAGAAAGGAGGAGCGGCGCGTCCCGGATTGCCCGAAGCGCGGGGGGACGGGCCGGAATGAGCAATGAAAGTAATTCTGCGGCAGGATATCAAGGGCCAGGGGAAAAAGGATCAGATGGTGGAGGTGTCGGACGGGTACGCCCGCAACTACCTTCTGCCGAAAAAACTGGCCGTGGCCGCCACGGCGGAGAATGTCAACGCGATGAAACAGCAGGAGAAAGCCCGGAAGGCGCAGGAGGCGGCGGAGAAGGCGGAGGCCCAGGCCGCCGCCGAGAAGCTGCAGGGCATTATGGTCAAGATCAGCGCCAGGGCGGGCGAGGGCGGCAAACTGTTCGGCGCCGTGACTGCGAAAGAGATCTCCGAGTCGCTGGCGGAGCAGCACGGGCTGAACATCGCCAAGTCGAAGATCGTCATGGACGAGCCGATCAAGAGCTGCGGCAGCTACCAGCTCAAGTGCAGGCTGGGCTACGAGGTGACCGGAACGCTGAATCTGCTGGTGGTGGAGGCGAAGTGACGCCGCGATCCGCCGGGAGGCGGACGGACAGAGCGGGGAGGTGAGGGAGATGGCAATGGAAGACGGGGAGCTGTCCCTGCGGCAGCTGCCGCACTCCGTGGACGCGGAGCAGGCGGTGCTGGGCTCCATGCTCATTGACGCACGGTGCGTGCCCGTGGTTATCGAGAAGCTCAAGGCGGATGACTTCTACCTCCGGCAGAACCGGGAGATCTACGAGACCATCTACTCCATGTTCAATTTCTCCATGACCATCGACCCGGTGACCGTGCTGGATCAGATGCGCAAGAACGGGGTGTATGACGAGAACAGCTCCAGAAGCTATATCCTGCAGCTGATGGACACCACCCCCACCGCGGCCAATGTGGAGCAGTACATCGACATTGTGCTGGACAAGGCCCTGCTGCGGAAGATCGCGGACACCTCCGGAAATCTCATCCGCATGGTGCAGGAGGGGGCCAGCACCGGCCAGGAGGCGCTGGAGGCGGCGGAGCAGAGTATCTTCTCCATCCGGCAGGGCAGAGATGTGCAGGGGCTGGAGCATATCTCCAGCATCATCCTGGATGTGTACAAGAGGCTGGATGAGCTCTCCACCAGCGGGACGGCCATCCCGGGCCTCTCCACCGGCCTGTGGGATCTGGATGTGGTCATCTCCGGCCTGAACCGGGCGGATCTGATTCTGCTGGCCGCCCAGCCCGGCATGGGCAAGACCTCCATGGCGCTGAACATGCTGCTCCACGCGGGGAAGTACTCGGGAAAGAGCGTGGTCTACTTCTCCCTGGAGATGAGCCGGGAGCAGCTGGCCATGCGTCTGATCTCCAACGAGGCGTTTGTGGAGAACAAGAAGCTGATCACCGGGCGGCTCAACGAGGACGACTGGGCGAAGATCGCGGCGGCGGCCGCGGCGCTCAATCAGACGCAGATTCTCATCGATGACAACCCGTCTCTGACGGTGGCGGATATGAACGCGAAATGCCGCCGGGTGCGGAACCTGGGCCTGGTGGTGGTGGACTACCTCCAGCTGATCCAGTCGGCCGGGGGAAAGATGCGCTATTCAGACACCCGCACGAATGTGGTGGCGGACATCTCCCGCGCCCTGAAGATCATGGCCAAGGAGCTCAATGTCCCGGTGCTATGCCTGTCCCAGCTGTCCCGCGCCTACGCGGCGAGGGCCAACAAGCGGCCCCTGCTCTCGGATCTCCGGGATTCCGGCGCCATCGAGCAGGACGCGGACATCGTCATGTTCCTCTACCGGGAGGACTACTTTAACGAGGATACGGAAAACCACAATCTGGCCGAGTGTATCATCGCCAAAAACCGCCACGGCGAGACCCGAACCGTGGAACTGCAGTGGCTGCCGGAGTACACCACATTCTCCGGGATAGACCGGCGGCATGAGGAGCCGTAGCGCCTGGAGCGAAGATGGCCATGATGGATCACATGCGGAGCCTCATTGAGGAGTATGACATGATCCCGGCCGGGTGCACCGTGCTGTGCGCGGTATCCGGCGGCGCGGATTCCGTCTGTCTGCTCCACTGGCTCAACGAGCTGCGGCGTGTCCGGCCGTTCCGGCTGGCCGCGGCGCATTTCAACCACCGCCTCCGGGGCGAAGAGTCCGAACGGGACGAGCGGTTTGTGCGGGAGTTTGTCCGGGACTGGTGCGGCGCGGCGCAGACGGCCGCGTTCGAACGCGTTCCGCCGGTGGAGCTCTTTGTGGGTTCCGGCGAGGTGCGCTCTGAGGCGGAGAAGAGCCGGCTGGGCCTGGAGGAGACCGCACGGAGGATGCGCTACGCCTTTCTCCGGGAGACCGCGGAAAAAATCGGGGCGGATGTGATCGCCACCGCCCACACCGCGGACGACAATCTGGAGACGGTTCTGCTCCACCTCGCCCGGGGTTCCGGCCTGCGGGGCCTGACGGGGATCGCGCCCAGACGCGGAAATCTGATCCGACCTCTGCTGACCACGACACGCACGGAGGTTCTGGAGTATCTCCGCGTGCACGCCATCCCCCATGTGGAGGACAGTACCAATGAGGACGAGTCGTACGCCAGAAACCGGATCCGGCGCCAGGTGGTGCCGGTGCTGGACGGCCTGTATCCCGGGCTGTCCGCCCGGATGGCGGAAGAGCTGCCCGGACTGCGCTCGGACGAGGCGTACCTGACGGCGCAGGCGGAGCGGCTGGCGGATCAGGCGGTCTCTTCGGAGGACGGCTCGCTGGCGGTGAGCGCGTCTGTCCTCGGCGGCGCCCCGGCGCCTCTGGGGGCGCGGGCGGTACGGATCCTCATCAGCCGGCTCAACGGCGGGGATCAGGACTGCGCCAGAGTCCACCTGGAGCAGGTGCTCCGGCTGTGCCGCACGGAGGATCCGTCGGCGCGGGTCTCCCTGCCTTACGGCCTGAGCGCCTGGCGGGAGTACGACCTGCTGGTTCTGGGACACTGGGCGCAGGCGGCGCCGCTGGAAGAGCGGCCGGTTCTGCCGCCCTGCCGGCTGCCGCTGGAGGACGGCTGGCTATTGTGCTGCCGGACGGCAGTCTGCCCGGAGACCGCGGAAGAGGGGGTCTACCACTTCGCGGCGGACACGCTCTCCGGCGGCCTGACGGTGCGCGGCCGCAGACCCGGGGACGAGCTCGTGCTGCCGGGCCGGAGACGGCGGACGCTCAAACGGATTTTGATCGACGGGAAAATACCGCAGCACCGCAGGGACGCCATCCCTGTCCTGGCGGACGACGCGGGCGTGCTGGCCGCGGCGGGCATCGGCCCGGACAGCCGGCGGCTGGCGAAACCCGGCCAGGCGGCGCTGGAGGTAAGGTTTGTCAGGAGAAAAGGGGAGGAAGAGACATCGTGAAACTGCATCCGGATGTAAAAGAGCTCCTGCTCAGCGAGGAGCAGCTGAAGACGAGAGTAAGAGAGCTGGCTGAGGAGATCAACCGGGATTACGCCGGGGAGGAGCTCACCCTCGTCAGTGTCCTGCGCGGGGCGTTCGTGTTCATGGCGGATCTGGCCCGCGCCATCGATCTGACCTGCAAGATTGACTTTCTTGCGGTATCCTCCTACGGATCCGGCACCTCCAGCACCGGCCAGGTGCAGATTACCAAGGATCTCTCCGAGGATGTCTCCGGCCAGCATATTCTGGTGGTGGAGGACATTCTGGACTCGGGCAATACCCTCAGCTATCTGCTCAAGCTTCTCGCCGCCCGGAAGCCGGCCACGCTGCGCCTGTGCACGCTGCTGGACAAGCCGGAGCGCCGGGAGAAGCCGGTGAAGCTGGATTACTGCGGCTTTACCATTCCGGACGCGTTTGTGGTGGGCTACGGCCTGGACTATAACGAGCACTACCGCAACCTCCCGTACATCGGCATTCTCAAGCCGTCCGTGTACGGCGGGGAGGATTAGGCTCCGGGCCCCCTGAGAGGAACGGACAGGAGCGGAAAGGGGTGTGTTTTTCTGAGAAGGATTACCGCACGGGATATTCTGCTGCTCGTGGTGCTTCTGGTGGTGGTACTGGCCGCCTCCGGCGCCCTGGAGAAGATGGACGAGGAGAGCGGCCCGAGCTACGCGCAGATCGTCCAGCTGTTTGAGCAGGAGCGGGTGCGCAAATTTACCGTGAAAGACAACCGCACCCTGGAGCTGCAGCTCTACCCCCGGGAGTCCGGGGGCGAGGATGAGACCCTGACCTACCGGCTGGCGGATTTTCAGGTGTTCTACGACGATCTCCACGAGCTGATTGACCAGCAGCGCCACGCGGGCATCATTGAGGACTACGACTACCCCGCGGGATTTGTCCCGCCCTGGTGGCTGTCCCTTGTGCCCAACCTGCTGTTCCTGGTGGTCTTCGCGCTGATGTGGTACTTCATGTACCTGCGCCAGAGCGGCGCCAGCAACCTGGACAGCATGGCCGGCCACTTCAACAAAGCCAGAACCCGCAGCCTGTCTGAGAGCGACAGGAAAGTCACCTTTGACGATGTGGCCGGCGCGGACGAGGAGAAAGAGGAGCTCCGGGAGATTGTGGAGTTTCTCCGGGATCCGGAGCGGTTTACCGCCCTGGGCGCCCGGATTCCCAAGGGCGTGCTGCTGGTGGGCCCTCCGGGCACCGGCAAGACCCTCATCGCCAAAGCGGTGGCGGGAGAGGCGGAGGTAAAATTCCTGTCCATCTCCGGCTCGGACTTTGTGGAGCTGTATGTGGGCGTGGGCGCCTCCCGGGTACGCAATCTGTTTGAGGAGGCAAAGAAGCAGGCGCCCGCCATCGTGTTTATCGACGAGATCGACGCGGTGGGCCGCCAGAGAGGCACCGGCCTGGGCGGCGGCCATGACGAGCGGGAGCAGACCCTCAACCAGCTGCTGGTGGAGATGGACGGCTTCGCCGCCAACGACGGCGTCATTGTCATGGCGGCGACGAACCGCCAGGATATCCTGGATCCCGCCCTGCTGCGGCCCGGGCGCTTTGACCGGCAGATCTATGTGGGCCTGCCGGATATCCGCGGCCGCGAGGAGATCTTAAAGGTGCACGCCAAAGGGAAGCCTCTGGCAGAGGATGTCTCCCTGAAGGATGTGGCCCGGGGAACCGCGGGCTTTACCGGCGCGGATCTGGAGAATCTGCTCAACGAGGGCGCGCTGCTGGCGGCGCGGGCCGGCCGGCCGTATATCACCATGCCGGATCTGCACGAGGCCATGCTGAAAGTGATGGCCGGCCCGGAGAAGAAGAGCCGGGTGGTGACGGAGCACGCCAGGCGTCTCACGGCCTACCACGAGGCAGGCCACGCCATTGTGATCCACGATCTCCCGACGCAGGATCCGGTGCACCAGATCACGATCATCCCCCGGGGGCCCGCCGGCGGCATGACCATCTCCCTGCCGACGGAGGACAAGACCTACCTGTCCCGGCGGGAGCTGGAGGAGAGCATTGTCGCCTGCCTGGGCGGCAGAGTCGCGGAGCAGCTGGTGCTGGGGGATATCTCCACCGGCGCGTCCAACGACCTGCAGAAAGCCACCGCCACCGCCCGCGCCATGGTCACCCGGTACGGCATGAGCGACCGGCTGGGCACAGTCGTCTTCGACAGCGGCCACGACGAGGTGTTTCTCGGCCGGTCCATGGCCCAGGCGAAACCCTATTCCGAGGAGGTCGCGGGTGAGATTGACCGGGAGGTCAAGGCCATCATCGACAGGGCCTACCAGCGCTGCGAGGAGATCCTTACGGCACGCCGGGCGGAGCTTGAGCAGGTCGCCCGGTACCTGCTGGAGCACGAGGTCATGAGCGGCGAGGAGTTCGAGGAAGTCTTCTCCCCGGACGAGGAACAGACACAGCAGCCTGAGGACTGAGAGAGGCGGCAGTTTTTGGCGATGGAACGAATTCATGTGAAGGGCGACACCTGGTATCTGGACGCGCCCAGGGCGACTATCCCGTTCTACACTCTGGGGGACGGCCAGGTGATCCTGCTGGACAGCGGCGGGGATCAGGATACCGGAATTGTGGAGCACTTCCAGGCCCATGGCGAGCGGGTCGCGGCGGTGGTGAACTCCCACGGGCATATAGACCATATCTACAGCAACATGGCGCTGAAAGAGGCGTTCGGGGCGGAGCTGTGGATGCCGCGGCTGGAGGCCGACCTGCAGGAGAGCCTGCTGGGCCTGAAGATGTCCTACGGGCCCATCAACTACCGGATCATCCAGAGCGAGTTCGGCG
Source organism: uncultured Oscillospiraceae bacterium (assembly GCA_964422185.1). Taxonomy (GTDB): domain Bacteria; phylum Bacillota; class Clostridia; order Oscillospirales; family Oscillospiraceae; genus CALXCT01. The sequence continues at coordinate 81,988 of CAYRAG010000001.1, read as the reverse complement.
GCAGGAAGATGACGGCGGATCGTGTGATCCACCCGGACGAGACGGAGATCCTGGTGGCGGGCGCGAAGTTCGGGGTCATCCGCACTCCCGGCCACTCCGTGGCCCATGTGGCTCTGGTCACCCCGGACGGGGTGTGCTACGCCGGGGATGTGTTCAGTTCCCCGGATCTGCTGTCCAAGGCCCGTATGCTCTACACCTACTGCTATGAGGAGGATGTAAAGAGCAAGCAAAAACTGGTGGATATGGGCTTCGACTGCATGGTGGTGGCGCACCGCGGCGTGTTCGGCGATGTGAAAGCGCTGGCAAAGGCGAATCTGGACTACCTGGAGGAGCGGGCGGAGATGATGCTCGGCTACCTGGACCGCCCCATGAGCCAGGAGGAACTGTGCCGCGACATTTTCACGGGCCTCGGCCTCCACGGGGGGAGCCCCTGGAAAGAGACCGCCATCATCAATATGATCGCCGCCCTGATCGAATATCTCCAGACCACCCGGCGGGTGACCACGCAGTGTGTGGACGGGGTCTTCATCTACACAAAAAAATGACGCACCCCTCAGAAAAGTCCTGTTTATGGGACTATTAAGATGGTATCCTTTCCTCAGTAAAAAAGGAAAGGAGCGGAACAGCATGGAAAAGTACACACTGGTCTGGGTGGATGGTCATATCGAGGTATACGACGCGGAAGGGGTGTTTCGCTTCTCCGCGGATACCCACAGGGAGGCCATGGAGGAACTGGGTCTGACCGCGTAGCGGCCACGGCGGAATCCCACCGGCTTTTCAGAACAAGCAGTACCCCGGAACACGGACGGCCTGAGACGGCGCGGTCTGTGTTCCGGGGTACGGTTTTTTATGGGGTACTGTCCCGCGGGGGACGGGGCGCGTAAGCGGTCACCACTGCGTGGAATAATGGCGTATCCGGAAGGTCGCGCCCAGCCCCTCGCAGATCCGGCGGCACCGCTCGATTTCCTCCGCCGGCATGTTGTCGACGACGGTCATGATCACGGACGGGACATGGGCGACCGCCGAGCGCGTGAAGTCCAGCATGGCCTGGAACGAGTCCGGGTAGGAGGGGCGGCAGCGCCGGTTGTAGGTCTCCGGATCCGCGTCGTTGAGCGAGATGGAGAGGATATCAATGAGCCCCGCCATCTCCGGGGCGGTGGGCCTGCCGCAGATCAGATCGCCGTGGCCGTTGGTGTCCATGCGGATGGGCAGGGGATAGCCGCGCTCTTTCAGCTGCCGGCAGACCCACAGGATGTCGTCCAGACGGTAGGTGGGCTCGCCGTAGCCGCAGAACACCAGCTGCCGGTAGCGGGCCGCGTCCTCGGACACGATGGCCGACAGGATCTCCTCCCGGTCGGGCTCCCGCTCCAGCCAGAGGGACTCGCCGGTGCCCACGCCGTCGCCGGTGGCCCGGAGGCAGAAGACGCAGCTCATGTCACAGCGGTTGGTGGTATTGACATACAGATTCTCTCCGTAGGAATAGACAATCGTCATGGGAAATTCCTCCAGTTTCAGGGAATGCGGAAAAAGCGCCTGCCGTTTTCGCAGGTGACGCATGCGGTCTCCTCCAGGGACAGGCCCTTGAGTTCGGCCAGACGCTGGCAGGTGTACCGAACCAGCCCCGAGTGGTTCCGCTTCCCGCGGTACGGAACCGGGGCCATATAGGGCGCGTCTGTCTCAATCATCAGAGACTCGAGGGGAATGGCCCGGGCCACTTCCGCCGCTTTTTTCGCGTTGGGGTAGGTCAGCGCCCCGGTGAACGAGATCATCCAGCCCATCCGGACGAGCTCTTTCGCCATCTCCACGCTGCCGGAATAGCAGTGGAAGACCCCGCGCACCCCGGGAAATTCCCGGACGATGGCAAGACTGTCCCCGTGGGCCTCCCGGTCGTGGACGATGGCGGGCAGATCCAGATCCCGCGCCAGCGCCAGCTGTCTGCGGAACACCTCCTGCTGAAATTCGCGGGGCGGGTTCTCTTTCCAGTAGTAGTCCAGTCCGATCTCGCCGATGGCCACGACCTTCGGCCGCGCGGCCAGACTGCGCAGCTCCTCCAGGTCGGCGTCGGTACAGCCGGCGCAGTCCTCCGGGTGGATGCCGACCGCCGCGTAGACATAGGGATAGCGGCCGGCGTACTCCAGCGCTTTCCGGGAGGACTCCAGGTCGCAGCCGGGATTGACAATCAGGGAGACCTCCCGATCCGGCATGGATGACAGCAGATCATCGCGATCCGCATTGAACTGGTTGGAGTCATAGTGGGCATGGGTGTCAAAAAGTTCCATGCGTCGACGCGGCTTCACCCCCGCGGGCGGCACGCGTCTTCCCCCCTCTCAGGAAAATGCGATCCTCCCCTCCGGCCGCGCCGGAGGAAGAGACAGCCGTATTGTACCACGCCTGCGCCCGCCGCGCAACCGGCCGGGGAAAAGGATCCGGGGAGCGGCCGCGCCATGCCGGGTCGACGAACGGCAAATCGTGTGGTATAATAGGACAGACCGATGCGGAGCGGACAGACGGAGGTGCGCGGAATGGACGGCAATTCGGGGCAGGAAGCGGGAAAACGGCTTTGTGTGGGACTGCTGGCCCATGTGGACGCGGGCAAGACCACCCTGTCCGAGGGAATGCTGTATCTGGGCGGCGCCATCCGCAGACTCGGCCGGGTGGATCACCAGGACGCGTTTCTGGATACGGATGAGATCGAGCGGGAGAGAGGCATCACCATCTTCTCCAAGCAGGCTATTCTGCGGGTGGAGGATGTGGAGTTCACGCTCCTCGACACCCCGGGGCATGTGGATTTCTCCACGGAGATGGAGCGCACGCTCCAGGTGCTCGACTGCGCCGTGCTGGTCATCAGCGGCGCGGACGGGGTGCAGGGGCATACGCAGACGCTGTGGCGGCTGCTGAGGCGGTATCAGATCCCCACATTCCTGTTCGTCAACAAGATGGATCAGCCCGGAACCGACCGCGACGCGCTTCTGGGTGAACTGAAGCAGCGCCTGAGCGAGGGGTGCCTGGATCTGAGCCTGCCTGAGGCGGATCTGTGGGAACAGGCGGCGCTGTGCGATGAGTCGGCGCTGGAGCGCTATCTGGAGCGCGGCAGCCTGACCCGGGAGGAGCTGGCGGATCTGGTCTGGCGCCGGAAAGTGTTTCCCTGCCTGTTCGGGTCGGCGCTGAAGCTGGAGGGTGTGGAGGAACTGCTGACCGCCCTGGCGCGGCTGTCGCCGGAGATCCGCCGGCCGGCGCAGTTCGGCGCCCGGGTGTTCAAAATCACCAGAGACGCCCAGGGCAGCCGCCTGACCTGGATGAAGATCACCGGCGGGACGCTCCGGGTGAAGATGCCCCTCGCCGGGGGCGAGGGGGAGGAGACCTGGGAGGAGAAAGCGGAACAGATCCGGGTGTACTCCGGGGAGAAATACCGGGCGGTGGATCGGGCGGAGGCGGGCAGCGTCTGCGCGGTCACCGGCCTGACCCGCACGAGACCCGGCCAGGGACTCGGCGCGGAGTCGGACAGCCCGGAGCCGGCGCTGGAGCCGCTGCTGACCTACACCGTCCGCGTGCGGGACGGCACGGATCCCCACACCGCGCTGCAGAAACTCAGCCAGCTGGAGGAGGAGGATCCCCTGCTCCGCCTGGAGTGGAACGCCCGGATGCAGGCGATTCAGCTGCAGCTGATGGGACAGGTGCAGCTGGAGGTGCTCCGGCGGGTGATCCGGGAGCGGTTTGCGCTGGAGGTGGAGTTTGAGTCCGGAGGCGTGAGCTACCGGGAGACCATCGCGGAGCCCGTGATCGGGATCGGCCACTATGAGCCGCTGCGCCACTACGCGGAGGTTCACCTGCTGCTGGAGCCCCTGCCCCCCGGCAGCGGAGTGCAGGCGGTCAGCGCCTGTTCCACCGACATCCTGGATCTGAACTGGCAGCGGCTGGTTCTCTCCCACCTGCTGGAGCGGCGGTATCCCGGCGTCCTGATCGGCGCGCCCCTGACGGATGTGCGGATTACGCTCCTCACGGGCCGCGCCCATCTGAAACATACGGAGGGCGGGGATTTTCGCCAGGCCACCGTCCGGGCCCTGCGCCAGGGCCTGATGCAGGCGCAGCCGGTTCTGCTGGAGCCCTGGTATGACTTCCGGCTGGAGGTGCCCGGGGAGTGCCTGGGCAGAGCCATGGCGGATATCCAGAGAATGCAGGGCACCTTCGATCCGCCGGACGGGCTGAGCGACCCGGCCGTGCTGACCGGCACCGTGCCGGTGGCGGCTCTGGGGGAATACCAGACGGAGGTGGCATCCTATACCAGAGGGCGGGGAAAGCTCAGCTGCACGCTGAAGGGCTACTTCCCCTGCCACAACCAGGAGGAGATTGCCGCCGCGTCCGGCTACGACCCCGAGCGGGATCCGGACAACCCGCCGGACTCCGTCTTCTGCGAACACGGCGGAGGCCGCACGGTGAAGTGGGATCGGGTGCGGGAATTTGCCCATGTGGACAGCGGTCTGCGCCTGGGGACGGAGGAAGAGGAGCGGCGGGACGCCGCGGCGCCAGCGCCCAGGCGGAGCTATTCCGGCATGGCCGCGGAGGACAGGGAGCTTCAGGCGATTTTCGAGCGGACCTACGGCAGGGTGGACCGCCGGGCGTTTGAGCCGCAGCGCAAACCCGCCAGGACGCAGCTGGCGGACAGTTACGACATCAGGGAGCGCCCGGCGGGGAAAGACTACCTGCTGGTGGACGGATACAACATCATCTTCGCGTGGGAGGAACTCAGGGAGATCGCCCGGACGGATGTGACGGCGGCCCGGGAGGCCCTGGCGGACATTTTGAGCAACTACCAGGGATTTCACCAGTGCGAGGTGATTCTCGTCTATGACGCCTACCGGGTGAGAGGCAATCCCGGCTCGGTGGAGCGGCGCAACAGCATCTATGTGGTCTACACGAGAGAGGCGGAGACCGCGGACAACTACATCGAGAAAGCCACCCTGGAGATCGGGAAGAAGCACCGGGTGCGGGTGGCGACCTCGGACTATCTGGAGCAGATCATCATCCTGGGCCACGGCGCGACGCGGGTCTCCGCCCGTGCGTTCCATGAGGAGATCGAGCAGACGCAGGGCCGGATCCGCAGCCTCATCAGCCGGTACAACCGGGGCAGCGAGGGCCTGGGAAAAGTCGGAGACACCGCCGTGGTGTCCAGGAAGGACTGAGCGGCACCATCCGGATCCGGAGAGAAAAAAGCCCCCTGGGCGCGGAACCTGCGGGTTCCGTACCCAGGGGGCTGTCTGTTTTATCGGTAAGTCAGCGGGACTGCGCGGTGCTCAGCGGGGGTACTTGATCGCGGCCTGCGCCGCGGCCAGACGGGCGATGGGAACCCGGAAGGGAGAGCAGGACACATAGTCCAGACCCAGCTTGTGGCAGAACTCCACGGAGGAGGGGTCGCCGCCGTGCTCGCCGCAGATACCCAGATGCAGATTGGGATTGGTCTTTCTCCCCAGCTTGCACGCCATATCCATCAGCCTGCCCACGCCGTCCTGATCCAGGTGGGCGAAAGGATCCGACTCATAGATCTTGGCGGCATAGTAGTCTTTCAGGAACTTGCCCGCGTCATCGCGGGAGAAGCCGAAGGTCATCTGGGTCAGGTCGTTGGTGCCGAACGAGAAGAAGTCGGCCTCTTTGGCGATCAGATCCGCGGTGAGGGCGGCGCGGGGGATCTCAATCATGGTGCCGACCTTGTACTTCAGGTCGATCCCGGACTCCGCGATGATGGCGTCGGCGGTTCTGACGACGACATCCTTCACATACTTCAGTTCCTTTGCCTCGCCCACCAGGGGGATCATGATCTGGGGCTCGATGTGATACTTGCCTTTCTTCGTCACATTGATGGCCGCGTGGATGACGGCGGAGGTCTGCATCTCCGCGATCTCGGGGAACGAGACCGCCAGCCGGCAGCCGCGGTGGCCCATCATGGGGTTGAACTCCTGCAGGGACTCAATGACCTCTTTCAGGTGCTCCACCGTCAGGCCCATCTCTTCGGCGATCTCGTCGATCTCCTCCTCCGTGTGGGGCAGGAACTCGTGCAGCGGGGGATCCAGGAAGCGGATGACCACAGGATGGCCCTGCATCGCCTCGTAGAGCGCCTCAAAGTCGCCCTGCTGGTAGGGCTCGATCTTTGCCAGCGCGATTTTCCGATCCTCGGTGTTGTCCGCCACAATCATCTCGCGAAACGCCTTGATGCGATCGCCGATGAAGAACATGTGCTCCGTCCGGCACAGGCCGATTCCCTCGGCGCCGAACGCGTAGCCCTGGGCGGCGTCTTTGGGGTTGTCCGCGTTGGTGAAGACCTGGAGCTGGCGGTACTCGTCCGCCCAGGACATGAACCGGCCGAAGTCTCCGGAGGCGGGGTCGGCCGGCACCGTCGCCACAGGCTCGCCGTAGATGTTGCCGGTGGAGCCGTCGATGGAGATCCAGTCGCCCTCGTGGTAGTCCTTGTCATTGAGCGTGAATTTCTTCTCGTCGTAATCCACGATGATATCGCCGCAGCCGGAGACGCAGCAGGTACCCATGCCGCGCGCCACCACGGCCGCGTGAGAGGTCATGCCGCCGCGAACCGTGAGGATGCCCTGGGACACCTGCATGCCGACGATATCCTCCGGAGAGGTCTCCAGCCGCACCAGGATGACCTTTTCCCCGCGGTTATGCCACTCTCTGGCGTCCGCGGCCGTGAAGACGACCCTGCCGCAGGCGGCGCCGGGGGAGGCGGCCAGACCCTTTCCGATGACGGCCGCCTTTTCCAGGGCCTCCGGGTCAAACTGCGGGTGGAGCAGGGAGTCGAGCTGCTTGGGCTCCACGCGCATGAGCGCCTCTTTCTCGGTGATCATGCCCTCGTCCACCATGTCCACCGCCACTCTCAGGGCGGCGGTGGCGGTGCGTTTGCCGTTGCGGGTCTGTAGCATGTAGAGTTTGCCGTTCTCAATGGTAAACTCCATGTCCTGCATATCCTTGTAGTGCTTCTCCAGCCGATCCGCGATGGCGGCGAACTGGTCGTAGATCTCGGGCATATCCTCGCGCAGCTTCGTGATGGGGGAGGGGGTGCGCACGCCGGCCACCACATCCTCGCCCTGGGCGTTCATCAGATACTCGCCGAACAGCGCCTTCTCGCCGGTGGCGGGGTTCCGGGTGAACGCCACACCGGTGCCGGAGTTGCTGCCGGAGTTGCCGAAGACCATGCACTGCACATTGACGGCGGTGCCCCAGCTGTAGGGGATCTCATTGATATGGCGGTATACATTGGCGCGGGGGTTGTCCCAGGAGCGGAACACGGCCTTGACGGACTCCATCAGCTGGGTCTGGGGATCCTGCGGGAAGTCCTCGCCTTTCTCGGACCTGTAGAATTCCTTAAACTGACGAACCAGCTCTTTCATGTCGTCGGTGTCCAGCTCCACATCCAGCTTGACGCCTTTCTTCTCTTTCATGGCATCGATGATCTCCTCGAAGCGCTTCTTGGACAGACCCATAACCACATCGGAGAACATCTGGATGAAACGGCGGTAGGAGTCGTAGGCAAACCGCGGATTGTTCGTGAAAGCGGCCAGCCCCTCCACCACGGTGTCATTCAGGCCGAGGTTCAGGATGGTGTCCATCATGCCGGGCATGGAGGCTCTGGCGCCGGAACGCACGGAAACGAGCAGGGGATTGGACGCGTCGCCGAACTTCTTGCCGGCGATGCCCTCCAGCTTCGTCAGGTACTCCAGGATCTCTGCCTGAATCTCCGGGGCGATGCTGCGGCCGTCGTCATAGTAGCGGGTGCAGGCCTCCGTGGTGATGGTGAAGCCCTGGGGAACGGGCATCCCCAGATTGGTCATCTCCGCCAGGTTAGCGCCCTTGCCGCCCAGCAGCTCGCGCATGGAGCCGTTGCCCTCAGAGAACAGGTAGACATACTTCTTGGACATAGGAATCAGATCCTCCTTATTGAAATTACAAATGGGGAAAAACACATTTGGATGCTCTAATTTTTTCGCTGGCATTATTATAGTGCTTTAAAACGAAATTGCAAGAGGAAAATCGCGGTTTTCGAAGAAATTTTTAAGAAAAATGCGGAAAAACGGGGAAAATAAGGGCCGGTTAAACCACTTTTAAAAGCATTTAGTCTCCAACTTAAGGGGGTTCAAAACAGGTTAAGCGAAACCTTAAAAGAAATCTTCGGGAAATACCGTGAACCGTACCCGCGGCGCCGGCCCGGGAGAGGGAACCGGAACCGCCCGGATGGGAAAAATTCCCACCCGTTTCGGGGAAACGCAGGGCCGCGCAACAGGAAAGCGGCCTGCGAACCCGTTTTCAGGGATCCGCAGGCCGCGCCGTTGCGGCAGACAGAGGCGGGAGCTTAACTCCCGGCTTAAGACACAGGGATGGGGGACTGTCCGATCGTTAATTTCACCAGTCTCTCTTTTTCGGCGGGGCGACGGGCTTCAGCCGGCACAGGTGCTCGGTGCAGTTGGCGCAGCGGATGTCCAGATTGGCGCCCTCCCAGAACTGTTCCGGATGGCGGCGGAAGTGGATCTCCCACCGGATCAGGAGGGAGAGAGACAAAAGCACCGGCGCCAGGGCGAACGGGGAGGGGATCAGGACGAGGGGCGTCGCCATCATCCACGAGCCCCAGGCGAAGATGCGGCAGTTGACGCAGCACTTGCACTTCATGAAAAACAGCTGGAACGGGCAGAAAAAGAGGATGCAGATCATGTCGGAGAGGTAGTAGAACGCGCTGAGCAGCACCACCTCCGCCACGCCGATGATGTGGCGGAAGTACAGAAAAGCCACCACGCCGTTGCCCGCCAGCCAGAGAATCAGCACTTTCAGGGCGCCGCGGTTCTGCTGTTTCCGAACCTCGATCTGCCGCTCCCGGTTGTAGTTCGGGTCGATATGGCAGAATTGCGGATACTGTTTCATCCGGCCCATGGACATCTCCGGGCCCCGCAGGTGCTGGAGAACCATGATGACCACCATGGACAGACACAGCAGGTGGGCGGGGGAGAACAGCCCGATGGATCGCCAGGATCGGGTCAGATCCAGGGAGGATCGGCGAAAGAGGTAGAAGTACAGAACCACGAGAAACGCGGTCAGCCGGTACAGAAAGCGGATCAGATACTGGGGAAAGACCAGTTTCTTCGCCTTCGCGGGCTGCAGGATATCACATTTCACGGCGTCCCTCCAGTGCGCGCATCAGGGTGGCGTCATCGGCGTACTCCAGATGGCTGCCCACCGGGATCCCGTACGCAAGCCGGGTGGTCTTCACGCCAAAGGGTTTCAGAAGACGGGAGAGGTACATCGCGGTGGCCTCCCCCTCCGTGTCCGGGTTGGTTGCCATGATGACCTCCGTCACGCCGCCTTCGGACACCCGCGCCACCAGTTCCTTGATGCGCAGGTCATCCGGGCCCACATGGTTCATGGGGGAGATCACCCCGTGGAGGACATGGTACACCCCGCGGTACTCCTGAGCCCGCTCCATGGCGATGACATCTTTCGGGTCGGCGACCACACAGATGAGAGCGCTGTCCCGGTTCGGGCTGGAGCAGATGGCGCAGGGGCCGTCGCTGTCCGTGAGATTCTGGCACACGGGGCAGCTCCGGATGGTCGCCTTGGCGCTGGTGATGGCGCCGGCGAAGTCGGCGGCCTCCTCCTCCGAGAGGGAGAGGACATAAAACGCGAGACGCTGGGCGGACTTGCGCCCGATGCCGGGCAGCCGGGCAAACTGTTCGACCAGTTTCTCCAGAGCGGGAGGAAAATACTGCATAAAGCAACCCTCCAGGTGTTAGAACACAGGGGTGCGCCGGATCCGCTACGCCCCCGCCAGTGCGGCCTTTCGCAGCGCGGCGATGGCACCCGGGATATCCGGCTCTCCGTAGACCGCGGAGCCGGCCACCAGGACATTGGCCCCCGCGCTCACGGCCTGCCCGGCGGTGTCAGGGTAGATGCCGCCGTCCACCTCCAGGTCGCACCCGGGATTGCGCGCGTCAATGATCTCCCGAACCTGGCGGATGGTGTCCAGCTGGCTCTCCATGAATTTCTGCCCGCCGAAGCCGGGCTCCACCGTCATCACCAGAACCAGATCCAGCTGCTCGATGTACGGCAGAATGGCGTTGGCGGAGGTGATGGGCCGCAGAGCGACCGCCTTTTTCACGCCGAACCGCCCCATGAGATCCAGCGCCTCGGCGATGCGGGTGGGGTGATCCGCCTCCAGGTGGACGGAGATGAGATCCGCGCCGGCTTTCGCGAACGCCTCGATGTAGCGCACGGGCTTTTCTATCATGAGATGGACATCCAGGAACATGTCAGTGTGTTTGCGCACCGACTGCAGCACCGGGATGCCAAAAGAGAGGTTGGGGACGAAAGCGCCGTCCATCACATCGAAATGGATCAGATCCGCGCTGGCACTGTCCTGAACCGCCTTTCCCAGCTCGGTGAAGTCGGCGGACAGGATGGAGGGGGCAATCTTAATCATGGGGCAACGCCGCCTTTCCGGATGCGTGTCGGCGCACGGATTTCCCCGCGCCCGTCCCGGCCGGCCCCGGCGTTCCGCGCTGAGCCGGTCTCCAGGATTTCACACCTCTACCCCTGTATTATAGCAGATTCCGGCGCCTTGACAAGGGCGCGGGGAATTCTTTTCTCCGCAAAAGGCGCTTTCTTTTCGGGACGGGTCGGACTTTTTCCCCGGTGGAATCGATGCGGCCGGAGGGGTTCCGAGGCGGATTTTGCCCTGAAAATTGTAATATATGACAAGAAACTTCAAGGATAACGGAAGATATCCAGTCAATATGCCGAATGTGAAAACGCACGGAAAAAACTCCGGAAAGGGTGCGCGGGCCCGGGAGGAGAGAATACGATTTCGTCCGGGCGGAGACGGCGGCAGATCTCTTCCACGGTTCGGCGCCCCGGTACGGGGCTCTGTGCGCTAAGGCGGCGGGAGGCCGGACGCGGTCCGGGGATGCCCCGCCCCGGGGCCTGCGGGGGACTCCGTCGGAGAAATCCGCTCCGCGGCAACCCGGACGGGTGGCCCGAAAGCCGCGAAAACTTGACAGAGACGGCGAAACGGGAGTAAAATAGGCAAAATGGGCGGGGTATACCCGCGCCGAGGGAGAACCGGGGAGGGGAAGCCAATGGCGAGAGTGAAAAAGAAATCCGTCGCGCCCATCTACCTGGTGGGGGTGGTATGGCTGGTCTATGCGCTGATCTTTCCCCTGTACCGGCTGCCCCACTTTCTGATCTGCGGTGTGCTGTCCGCGGTGGCGTATGCCGTGGGCAGGGCGATCTGGCCGGACGCCGTGATTATCACGGAGGACAGGGAGCCGGAGAAACCGAAGCAGGAGGAGAAGCCGAAGCAGGAGGAGAAAAAGAAGTCCGCGGAGAAGAAAACCGGCACCGGCAACCCGGATCTGGACAGGCTGACCGAGGAGCGGGACATGGCGGTGGCTGAGATGCGCCGGCTGAATGACGCGATTGAGGACGAGAAGATCTCCGCCCAGATTGACCACCTGGAGGAGTCGACGAAGAAGATCGTGGCCCAGGTCATCGCCGATCCCAAAAAGCTGCCGAAGATCCGGCAGTTTATGAATTACTATCTGCCGACCACGCTGAAGATCCTCAACGCCTATGACAGGATGGACTCCACCGGGATCTCGGGGGAGAACATCGACAACACGAAAAAGAGAGTGGAGGACATGCTGGACACGCTGGTTCAGGCTTACGACAAGCAGCTGGACAACCTGTTCGGCGAGGAGGCGCTGGACATCTCCACCGATATCCGTGTGCTGGAACAGATGCTGGCCAGAGAGGGCATCACCGGCTCCAGTATCTACGACACCCGGACGCAGGAGCAGCAGGAGGAGAAGAGCGAGGACAGCGGTATCCGGCTGGAACTGTGAGAATTCCGCGGCGGTGACACGCGCCGCGGCCGCAATACGGGAAAGAAAAATACAATACTGCCAAGGAGGAAACGCCTTATGAGCGAGGATCTGAACCTGACCCCGGAACTGACTTTGACGCCGGATGACAGCGCCGCGGCGGCGGCTGTCCCGGAGGCCCCGCAGCTGACGCTGACGCCTGACGCCCCCGCGGAGGGTGACGCGGCCGCGGCGGCTGCCGCACAGAAAGAGCGGGACGCCAACGCCGTCAAACTGGACGAAAGCCAGCTGACAGAGGCCGAGCGCAAGATGGTGGACGACTTCTCCCAGAAGATCGACATCACGGACTCCACCATGGTGCTGCAGTACGGCGCGGCGGCGCAGAAGAACATTGCCGCTTTTTCCGAGAATGTCCTCAACAGCGTGCGAACCAAGGATCTGGGCGAGATCGGCGACGCGCTGTCCGACCTTGTGGTGGAGCTGAAAACTTTCGGGGAGCCGGAGAAGAAAGGCTTCGCCGGTTTCTTCCAGAAGAGGAAGCAGGACATCGAGTCCATGAAAGCCAGCTACTCCAAGGCGGAGACCAATGTGAACCGGATCACGGAGGTGCTGGAGCAGCACCAGGTCGTGCTGATGAAAGACATCGCCATGTTCGATCAGATGTACGAGCTGAACACGAAATACTACAAGGAACTGACCATGTACATCCTGGCGGGCAGGAAGCGCCTGGAGTATCTGCGCGCCAACGATCTGGAGGAGCTGCGCAAAAAGGCGACCGAGTCCGGCTCCCAGGAGGACGCGCAGGCGTACAACGACTTCGCGAATCTGTGCAACCGGTTTGAGAAGAAGCTCCATGACCTGGAGCTGACCAGGATGGTGTCCGTGCAGATGGGCCCCCAGACCCGGCTGCTGCAGAACAACGACTCCCTGATGCTGGAGAAGATTCAGTCCTCTCTGGTGAACACCATCCCCCTGTGGAAGAGCCAGATGGTGCTGGCGCTGGGCCTGGAGCACTCCCGCCAGGCGACCGAGGCGCAGACCGCGGTGACCGATATGACCAATGAGCTGCTGAAGAAGAACGCGGATACCCTGAAGATGGGAACCGTGGAGACGGCGAAAGAGGCGGAGCGCTCCGTGGTCTCCATCGAGACGCTGCAGCACACCAATCAGCAGCTGATCTCCACCCTGGATGAGGTGATGAAGATCCAGCAGGACGGCGCACAGAAACGCCGCGAGGCGGAGGCGGAGCTGGGCCGCATTGAGGGTGAGCTGAAGCAGAAACTCCTGGAGCTGAGAGGCTGATCCCCGCAGGCTCCTCTGTCAGGATCCGGGGAGGCCCGATCCCGGCGGATCGGCCCGGATCCGTTTCCTGACTCCGGAAAGGAGTGGATCGTATGAAGGTTTTGAAAAAGCGGCCGGTTGCCATCGCGCTGGCGGTTGCGATGATCGTCGCGGCAGTGGTGATCGGGCAGGCCAGAAAACCGGAAGCGGAGCCGCTCCCGGAGTCGGGCGAGACTGCCGGGGCGGAACTGGATCGCACCCTGCGGGACATCGCCCAGTACGCGCAGTGGATCTGGGATGAGGACGGCGTGCTGACCAGCGAGCAGGAGCAGGAGATCTGCGTATACAACGCCAACTGGATGGCTCGCTACGACTCCATTATCGCGGTGGCGGTGGTGAGGAGTACCAGCGGCCAGGCCATCGACGACTACGCCTACAACCTGGGGGAGGAAATCGGGCTGGCGTCCGCGGACGCGATTCTGGTGATTGATCTCTCGCAGCGGGACGCGTACCTGGCCGCAGGGCAGGATTACCCCATGAACGATTCGGAGATTACCCGGTATCTGGACGGCTACCTCTATGAGCCGACGCAGTCCGGGGACTACGGCGAGGGCATTTTGAGCCTGTTTTCCGCCATCAACTACTACTATGTGGAAAATTACGGGCTGGGGATGCTGGAGGGCAGCGCGCCTCAAAGCCAGCCCGCGGAGCCGGACAGCGGCTTTGGCGGCGTTGTGCTGGTGGTTCTGGTGGTGCTGGCGGTGCTGCTCATCTGCACCGCCGTCGACAGTGCCAGATATAACACCTACCGCCAGCGGTACTACGGCATGGGCGTCCCGCCGGTGGTGTTCCGGCCCATCCTGTTCTGGCACGGGCCCGGATACCCCTGGTACCAGAGACGGTGGATGTCCGCGCCGCCCCCGCCGCCGCCCGGAGGGTCGGGAGGCGGTTCCGGCGGCGGATTCAGCGGCTTTTCCGGCGGTTCCCGTGGCGGCGGTTCCCGTGGCAGCGGTTTTTCCGGCGGCCCCAGAGGAGGCGGCTTCTCCCGTGGCGGCGGATTCTCCGGCGGTTCCCGGGGAGGCGGCTTCTCCGGCGGATCCCGCGGCGGCGGCTTCTCCGGCGGCGGAGGATCGTCCGGCGGATCCCGGGGCGGCGGATTTGGCAGATAGAGCGTGCTCACTGCGGAGAGTGGGAGAGACGGCACATCACGCCGTCTCTCTTTCCGCGTTTTCCGGGAAAACGCGGGAATTGAGGCGGAAAGATTCAGATTTCCCGGGGATCTGTCGCCATACTATAATAGCGACATTCCATCGGGGACAGGCGCGTGCCCCGGCGCACCATCCCCGGCCTCCGGCGCCGGCGCGGCCGGGCAGGGGGCTGAAATGAGGTGATGAGAGGTGGAACCGTGCAACTTCACACTGGTGGTTCCCTCCCTGGATCCGGATGAGAAACTGATTGCGACGATTCAGTCCGCGATTGACGCGGGGATTGATGATATTCTTCTGGTGGACGACGGCAGCCAGCCGGAGTGCCGCCATTATTTCACGCAGCTCTCGCAGCTGTCTCAGGTCACGCTCCTGACGCACCCGGAGAATCTGGGGAAGGGCGCGGCGCTGAAGACCGCGTTCTCCTATTTTCTGGAAAACCGGAAAGGCCGGGCCGGTGTGGTCACGGCGGACGGCGATGGCCAGCACTCCATGGAGGATGTGGTGGCCTGCGCCAGGGAGATGGTACGGGAGCCCCACGCTGTGGTGCTGGGCTGCCGGGATTTTACCCTCGACAATGTGCCGAAGCGCAGCCGTGCCGGCAACACGATTACCAGAACCGTGTTCCGGATCTTCTGCGGCATGACCCTGTCTGACACGCAGACCGGGCTGCGGGCCATTCCCGCGGAGTTCCTCCCTCAGCTGCTTGCGGTGAAAGGAACCCGATACGAGTATGAGACCAACATGCTTCTGGAGATCAACCGGCTGGGGATTCCCCTGCGCGAGCACACCATCCACACGATCTATTTCGATGAGAACCGGGAATCCCACTTCCGCACCGTGCGGGACGCCGCCCGGGTCTACGCCCTGATCCTGAAGTACGCGGCCAGCTCCATTCTCTCCTCGCTGCTGGATCTGTTTTTCTTCTTCCTGTTCGGCGTCCTCTTCTTCCATGAGGGCACCGCGCTGGATGTGTTTTTAAACACCGCCTCAGCCCGGGTGCTGTCCTCCGGATTCAACTTTCTCATCAACCGGAAAGTGGTGTTTGAGAGCGAGGGTCATATGGTCAGATCTCTGATCCGGTACATCTGCCTGGCGGCGGTCATCATGACCGCATCGGCGTTTTTTGTGAACCTGCTCTCCACCCTGTTCCACATCCAGAGCGCACCGGTGCGCACCCTGGTGAAGATTCCGGTGGATATCCTGCTGTTCCTGGTGAATTTCCGGGTGCAGCGCATGTGGGTCTTCTCAGGTACGGAGAAGACCGGCGGGAGGCGGTAGGATTGCGGGAGAACGGGAAAGAGCGCCCCCGGAAGCCGGCCGGGAAACTGACGGCGGGCAGGGTGATCCGGCGGACTTTACTGGTGATTTTCACCGTGCTGATCGTGGGAGCCGGGGGGCTGGCGGCGCTGCTGTACACGGTGGCGCACGGGCCCAGCGAGACGGTACGGGACAAACTCGTGCTGTCCGCCACGCAGGCGAGCGCCACCAAGTGGGTGCCCGGGCTGTTCCTGGGCCAGGAGAAAGTGGACGAGATCGTCGCGAAAAGCCGTGTGGTGCATGAGGAGATCCTCCAGATGGGGGATCATACCGCCGCCGGGCCGGAGGACGGGACGGCGCCGGAGGACGAGTGGGCGGACGCCATCGACGGGATGCGCTACGAGACTTACAACGGCCCCACCTACCTGGCGTATATCCTGCTGGTGCGGGATCCCTCCCGGGTCTATGTGGGAACCTCCAGCGACTACCACAGCGGTCTGCCCGGCATCCGCATCTTTGATATTGTGGAGCGGGAGGGCGCGATTGCGGCCATCAACGCCGGGGAGTTCTCGGATATCAACGGCCAGGGGAACGGAAGCACGCCCATCGGGCTGACCTATTCGAAGGGGAGCTGCGTGTGGGACGACGGCGCGAGGCGCACTTTCATCGGTTTTGACGCGGACAATGTCCTCCACGCCAGCGACCAGATGACGCGTGCGGAGGCGGACGCCATGGGCATCCGGGACGCGGTCTCGTTCCAGAGCGGGAACACCCTGATTTCAAACGACGGCACCGATGTCACCCTGTACTACGCGGAGGGGAATGTCGGCATGGCGCAGCGCACGGCCATCGGGCAGCGCGCCGACGGCACGGTGATCCTGATCGTCACGGACGGGCGCTCCGCCAGCAGCCTCGGGGCGACCCGAAATGACATCATCGACCTGCTGCTGCGGTATGACGCGGTGGTGGCCGGAATGCTGGACGGCGGATCGTCCGCCATGATGTACTACCAGGACTACGACACCAAGTACGGCATTGACGCCTCCGGGCTGGACGAGTACCAGTTGCAGGGCCTGACGAACCGGTACAAGGCCTTCACGAAACCCCGGCAGATGCCGACCTTTTTCCTGGTGTCGCCGGAGAGTTGAGGCGGGAGGGCCATCGCGTTGGAGAAAAAAGAGAAACGGCGGCTGCCCCGCTTTTACAAGATCTATTTCATCAGTCTCGCGGTGACGGTGGCGGTGATTGCCGCCGCCTGTGTCGTGCTGCGCTCGCTGCTGCGCGAGTACGAGGCCGCCCAGCCGAAGTATGAGGCGGCAGCGGTGTTCGAGGAGTATTTCGACCCCATTGACTACGACCGCCTGCTGGGGGAGGCGGAGTACGACGCGGGTCTGGCCAGCGGCCAGGCGGTGCGGGAGTACCTCGCCGGCGAGGTGGGGCAGGAGGAACTGTCCTGGTCTCTGGGCTCCTCCGGCAGCGCGGATGAGGTGAACTATATGGTCAAGGCCGGCAGAACACAGATCGGCACCATCTGCCTGACCGCGTCGGGGGAGACGAAGCACGGCTTTCCGACCTACGCGCTCTCCCGTGTGGAACTGGCGCTGAACGCCTCCTCCATCCCCGGCGGCGTCGTCACGGTGACCGCCCCGGCGGGCTGCGTTGTGGCGCTGGACGGCGTGCCGGTCACGCGGGAGCCGGACAGTACCTTTGTCCGGGAGGACGCGCTGAAGTTCTACCCGGAGGGGATGACGGGGCTGGAGTATGCCGTCTACGAGCTGCCGGATCTGACGGCGCTGCCCGGCGAGGTGACCGTCACGGATCCCCGGGGCGGCGTGTGCGAAGTCCGCTATGACGCGCAGACGAACGCCTATACCGCCGGCCCCGCCTACCGCACGGATCTGGCGGAGGAGTACGGAGCGTTTGTCGTCCGTGCGGTGGAGGGCTACGCGGCTTACATGCAGCGGGTGCCGGGATCCGGATTTGCCCGGTTCCGGGACTGCTTTGACCCGGACTCCAGTCTCTACCGGGCGATTTCCGACGCCGCCAGCGCCCTGTGGATGGTGAGACAGCCGACGGGAAACCGGTTCCGGGATGTGCAGACCGGCGAGTTCCTTGATTTCGGCAACGGGGTCATCTCGTGCCATCTCTCCCTTGTCCAGGAGCTTACCCGCAACGGGAGGGAGTGGTCTGACGCGGTGGATATGTACCTCTTCCTGCATGAGACGAACGGCGGCATGCGGATCTATCAGTGGTACAACAACGATTAGGCGCCTGTCCCGTCCCCGTACCGACTGCTGCCATGGACGCGGCCGTTCCGGCCG
>CAYRAG010000001.1:26331-63954 GCA_964422185.1 uncultured Oscillospiraceae bacterium | reverse complement strand
GGGGCACGGAGAACGCGGGCAGTTTCACAGCCAGCGGCGCGGAGAACAGGTCGGAGAAGAAGAGGCAGGAGTTATACGCATTCGGAAAAAGCCTGAAGGAGGATGGAAAATGAACAATCTGGGATTTGGCATGATGCGGCTTCCGGTGCGCTCCGGGCCGGAGGATTTTGACTACGGGCAGCTCAACCAGATGGTGGATGAGTTTCTGGAGGCGGGGTATACCTATTTTGATACCAGCTATGTGTACCACAACGGGAAAAGCGAGGAGGCGGTTCGGAAAGCGCTGGTGGAGCGCCATCCGGGAGATCGCTACACCGTGGCCACCAAGTTCCCCGTTTTCAACCAGGTGCCGGAGGATCAGATTGAGGGGATTTTCCAGGAGCAGTTGCGCAGACTCGCCGTGGAGACCATCGACTACTACCTGATCCACAATGTCCAGACCGTGTACTACGACGGGGTGGACGGCAGCGGGGGCGTCATCCGGACGACACACCTCTTCGACCACGCGGCAAAATGGAAAGAGCAGGGGAGAATCCGCCACCTGGGCATCTCTTTCCACTCCTCCGCGAAGCTCCTGGATCGGGTTCTGACGGAGCATCCGGAGATCGAGTTTGTGCAGATCCCGGTCAACCCCATCGACTGGGACAGCGAGCTCGTCCAGGCCGGCGCATGCTACGAGGTGATCCGCAGACACGGCAGACAGGTGATCATCATGGAGGCCGTGAAAGGCGGCGGCCTGGCGAAACTCCCGGAGGAGGCGGAGGCGGTGCTGCGCCGCGTCGCGCCGGTTCGCTCCATCGCGTCCTGGTCTCTGCGGTTCTGCCTGGAGAAAGAGGGCGTCATCGCCGTGCTGTCCGGCATGAGCAACCTGGAGCAGATGCGGGACAACATCAGGACCGCGAAAGAGAGCGCGCCGTTCACCCGGCAGGAGAGCGAGGCGCTGAAAGAGGCCATGGCCATCTACCGGGAACGCACGCCCATCCCCCAGAGCGAGATTGAGAAGTACCGGGGGCTGTTGTATCACGGCGTCCCGGTTACGGCGATTCTCCAGGCGTACAGCATCTGCCAGGTGCAGCCGGATCCGGGTTTCTCGGATGACAACAACTACCTGAAGAACGCGTTCGCGGAGGAGGCCCACCTCGACTTCTTCCAGGGACTTCCGAAACAGACGGTCATCGCCGCGGACGGCACCGATATCACCTTGCAGGTGGAATCCGCCGTGAAGTGGCTCACAGACCACTCGTTTTAGGGCTGCGGTTCTTCCGTGCCCAGACCCCGCAGTTTTAAGTCCGGAGATCAAAAAAGCCGGCTGCCGCAGACCGCGGCAGCCGGTCATTTTGATCGCTAAGGCTCGGGGGGCCGGGTCAGATCCGCCTCCAGCGCCGGGATCAGCAGCTCCTGGTACCCCACATATCCGCCGTCCTCTACGGCGGCCGCCGTGTCCTCCAGCGCCGTGCCGGCGCAGCCCTGCAGCAGGCTCCGGCTGGCCTCGCCCAGCGGGACGGTGGACCGGCACCCGGCGTAGTCCTCCGGCGTGAGACGCCACGGCCGGAGCAGGCCGGGATAGCGGATCCACAGCTGGGCCGCGATGGAAAGCCCTTTCCCGTCAAAGTCCCCGGAGTAGTACAGCCGCGTCTGATCCGCCG
The DNA here is from genome assembly GCA_964422185.1 of uncultured Oscillospiraceae bacterium. Lineage (GTDB taxonomy): Bacteria > Bacillota > Clostridia > Oscillospirales > Oscillospiraceae > CALXCT01. The sequence continues at coordinate 62,308 of CAYRAG010000001.1, read as the reverse complement.
CGAGCAGATCCAGCAGCCGCAGCGCGGCCACCGAGGGCTGGCCGGAGGTGCAGATCAGGGGGGAGTGGAAGACGGCGGACTGGTCGCAAAGCTGCGTGAAGACCATCTCGTTCTCCACAATATAGACCCGGCCGGACGGGCTGCGCACCCCGGAGAGCCCGGTCAGGGCGGCCAGGGACAGGGTGCAGATCTCATGCCGCTCCCGCAGCAGCCGGTAGGCGGGATGCTCGCCCTGCTCCAGATCCAGGATGAGGCCCGTCTGGCTGACCAGGCTGGAGATGCTGTCGCACAGGATCCCGCTGTCAAAGTACAGGCGGTCTCTCTGCTCCGCCCCCGCCGGGTACTCTCTGCCCGCCCGGAACGCGAGCAGGTAGAGAAACAGCTTGCCGCTGAGCGTGCCGCCGTCCAGCGCGTGCGGATCCGTCGTGGCCCGCGCACTGAGCACCGCCAGGCGGACAGCCGGCGTGTCCTGCTGATGTAACAGCTGAACGGCCTGACAGGCCTGCAGGACCTGCCGTTCGGTCTGTTCCGGATCCTCCGCCGCCGCTCTGCGGATCAGGCTGCCGGCTCCGCTTCCGCTCTCTCCCAGGGTATCCAGCCAGGCGAGACACGCATCGTCCGTGACCTGTTCCCTCAGGCGGCGCAGCAGATCGGAGAACTGATTCTCCCGGAGCTGCCGCGCCTGCTTCCGGGTCTGGATCTCCGCGCCGAAATAGAGCTCCAGCACCTCCCGAAGGGAGACATCGTGAAATACCGTCTGCTGAAGCGAGCGCTCAAAGTCGGCGGTTTTAAAGCGGAGCGGCGGGGTGAACGATCTCCCGAAGATGCTCCGTGCGGCCTCGCACTCCTCCCGGGTGGCGTCCTCCAGACAGACGATCCCCGCGCACCGGCCGTAGCGCTGGTACTTCTTTCGCAGTTCCTCCAGAATCCGCTGAAACTCCGGCCGCGACCGGAAGTACTCCGCGCACTCGCGCGCCTCACTGCTCATCTGCGCTGTCCTCCACAGTCCGCTGATTTCCGTTCCAGTGGTAGCGGAGAACCGTGATGACGGAGGTGCCGGCCGGGTGGATCAGCTCGGCGATATCCAGGTCGGCCACATTGGCATAGGCGCACCACAGGCTCTGGGAGTTGAGGATGTAGTCGAAGTCCAGGAAAGCCATCAGATCAAACATGGCGCTGACATTCTGGTCGTCCACGCCGGCAAACGCCTCATCCAGGGCGAGCAGCAGGGGACAGGAGGGGGAGGCTTTCCGGTACTGCGCGGAGACCGCGGCGAACAGCGGCACATACATGGCCATGGCTTTCTCGCCGCCGCTGAATGTGTTGAACGCCGAATCCGTCAGCTCCTGCTTTTTCCCGTCCGCGTGCCGGTAGTACAGGATGAACTCGTACCAGTTCCGGTAGTCCAGGACAGACCGGATCAGATCCGCGTAGTTGACGGACAGATCGTTTAAGTGGGCCTCCTCCCGCGCCCGCTTGAGTTTGTTGCGGAAGTGGGCGGAGACTTTTTGGCTGTCCTCCGCGGTGAGCAGTGCGCGATCCTTGTTGAGCAGCGTGACGAGGCTGGCGGTATCCAGTTCCCCCTCGCTCTCCGACTTGCGCTCTTTCCAGTCCAGACTGAAGGTCAGACCCATCGAGGTGGTGAGTGTGGACATCAGGGCGGTCATGCTGCGCGTCCACTGGGCGCTCTCCTCAATGCGGTTGCGCAGCTTGTGGCTGATGGTCTCCGTCAGGATGTTCTCAAACAGCTCCCGGTCCCGCTCCTCCAGGATGGCGCCGGTGGAGTCAATATCGTCCTGAAGCGACTGGATGAAGCCGTAGAGGGACAGCTCCCGCCCGCCTTTTTTCAGGTAGATGCAGTACCGCTGGCGCAGCTGGCCCGGCCGTGCGGAGGCGTCAAAGGTCAGCCTGAGCTCCGGGTGGTACTGCAGCAGGCTGTTGTTCTGCTTCTGGAAGTTGTTCTGCAGCGCGTCGCTCATGTGCTCCGGGGAGCGCTCCCGATCCGCGGCGGGAATGCTGTCCGCCGCCCGCTTCGCCCGCTCCTCCAGGCTGAGCGTCTCGTCCAGACCGGAGAAGCCAAGCTCCAGATCCTCCCGGAAATACGCCTCCAGATCCTGCTCCTCCAGCACGGCGCTGGTCTTCTGATCTTTCCGCTCGCGGATCTGCGCCTCGCTGCCGCGGATCTGCTCCTCCAGGCGGGCGCACGCGGTGTGCGCCTCCCGGTTCTCCTGATCCTGGAGCCGGATCTCCTCCTCCAGTTCCGCCAGACGGCGGGTGCGCTCCTGGTTTTCCGGGAGATCCAGAAACGCCTGCAGCGCGTCGGCGGACGCCCGGCTGGACAGCAGCATGGTTCGGGTGGACTCGCTGTCCCGTCTGCGGGAGGCGATCTGATCGCGCTGATCGGCGATGATTCCGTCCAGTTCCTCTCTGGCCCGGCGGCAGGACTCCAGTTTCTGGCGGCTGCTGTCCAGGTCGTACAGGATATGCCGGTATTGTTCCGCGGCGCCGTCCGCCTCCTCATAGGACGGGATATCCCGCTGGTAGGGCAGACCGGCGCTGCCGGTGCGGCACTTCTCCTCCCAGGTGTCCAGATCCTGTTTCGCCGCACGCTCCGCGGCGAGCTGGCGATCCCGCTCCTGCGACGCCAGCTGGTATTCCCGGTTCGCCTCGCTCAGCATGGACAGCGCCTGATCCAGATCCTCGGCGTTGGGCATTCTGCCGCGCTCCTCTTTCAGGGCGGCCAGATTCTGGTTGAACCAGTCCGCCTCGGACTGGGCGGCGCTGATCTTCTCAGAGAGCGACTCCAGCTGCGACTCCAGCTTCCGGATCTGCCGCTGGCGGTTCTCCTCGCGGGCGGCCGCGCCCACATAGCCCGCCGGGCTCTCCGCCACACTGCGGCCGCGAATCACGCCGCAGCGGAAAGAGCCGTCCGGGAGGATGGCGGTCTCGTCGTCCGGATCCGCCTGGGAGATGGAGCGCAGGCAGGCCTCCACCTCGCCGGCAAACCGGCCTGTCCCGTCCGGAACGATCCCGGTCAGGGGGCTGCGGACCGCCGGTCCGGGGAGAAGGAACCGATCAGGATACTCCTCCAGAAACTCCCGGATCTCCGGCAGATGCTCCTCCGGCACGATCAGGGCGTCCAGAATCCCGGCGTCCATGAGCTGGGCCTCCAGCAGGTCTTTCTCCTCCTGGCTCAGGCCGGGCGCGAAATCCACCAGCTCATAGAACGGCGCACATGGGATGCCGCGCATGACAAGCTGGAAGCGGGTGGCCGATATCTGATCCCGCCGGGGCGGCACCGGATCCGGGCGCTCCCGGATCTGCTTCAGCTGGGTCTCCAGATCCGCCTGCTCATCTTTCAGGCCCTTCAGGGTGTTCTCCGCACGGAATTTCTCCGCGGTCAGCTCAGACTCCCGGACTCTGGTGCGCTCGTCCGCCTGGTTGCGGATGGCGCTCCAGTCCGCGCTGTCCCGGTAGGCGGCCAGCGCCCGCCGGATGCCGAGCCAGACATCCTGAGGGAACCAGAGTACGGTGCTTGCGTCCCGCCAGCGGGTGAAATCCTCCAGGAGTCTGTCGCGCTCCTCCCGCTCCTGATCCTGGGCGTTCCGGACGAGGATGTCTTTCTGCCGGAGCGTCTCCTCCGCCCGGTCCAGAAGCTCGCAGGCGCTGTCGTATTTTTCCCTGGCCTCCGCGGCATGCTTCAGGCACTCCAGGACATCCCGGATCTGTTTGCCCCGCTGGTTCAGGGCGGCCAGCACGGCCTCCCGGAAGTCCCCGCTCCGCTCCTCCCGCAGCGCACGGGCATACTGTCCGTGCTCCGGATCCAGGAGCAAAATCCCGTTTGCGTCGTCCAGATCCCGGAGGAACTGGCGCATCCGGGCGGCGGCGTTGTCGCAATCCGCGGCCAGCCCGCTCAGCCTGACCTCCCGCTCGGCGACGCCGTCCTCCATTCTCCGGATCTGATCCTCGCTCTCCGACAGCTGCCGTTCCAGCACGCCGCACCGCTCCAGCTCCGCCTGGAGCTGATCCCGCTTGGCGGACAGGGTGTCCTCCCCCATGGAGGCGCGTTTCGCCCTGGCCTGTTCCAGACGCTGCCCGGATTCCCGCTCCCGCGTCTCCTGCCGCCCGCGCTCCTCCTCCAGTTCGGATCGCTGCCGCTCCGCGCTGCGGAGTTTCTGGTCGGCGCTCCGGGTTTTCTCCAGGGCGGCCAGGTATGCCTCGCCTTTTTTCCCCAGAATGTACTGGTTGTATCGGTTGTACTCATTCCGGATGGTCCGGGACGCCTGCATGGAGGTCTGGTACCCGTGGAGGGTATCCTCCAGGGAATCCATCTGCTCCATGGTGGTGACCATGGCGGACAGATCGTCGTCCGTCAGAACCTGGAGGGAGTCGTTGAGGATCTCCCGGATCCGGGAGGGCCGGAAGTCCTTGGACAGCTTCGGGGCCCGGACCTGGATGAGGATGTTGACCAGCTGATCGAACTGGCGGATGTCCTCAAAGCCGAAGATCTGCCGGTTGACCATCTCCTTGTACCTGGTCTGGCTCTCCGCCCAGCAGTCCGGGCTGTCAATGAGGCCGCGCAGCTTCCGCTTGCCCACGGGCAGCAGCTGGTCGCCGACCCTGTCGTAGAGCATCAGACCGTCCGGGCCGATTCTCCGGCCGTCGTTCAGGCAGAAGCCCCAGAAGTCGATGCCCTTTCCGCGCTGCGCCCGCATCCCCACGCCGATGGTGCGGTACTCCTCCGCGTCCGGCTTGCGGAACTCCAGATAGAGGTAGCCGGTGGACTCCTCCAGATCGTTGTTGCCCAGGAGGTAGTAATCCATCTTCCGCTCTCTGGAGCCGAACGGATCCAGCCGCTCCGGCCGCTTGTCCCCGTCCAGGATGAACGGGATGAAGCTCTGTGTCGTGATGGATTTGCCCGTCGCGTTGGTACCCCGCAGCAGGATATGGCCGTCGTGGAGGGGGAATTCCTCCGCATCATAGAGCCAGAAATTGACAAAGCCCAGCTTATTCATCTTCCAGCGCGACATCCTGCTCCACCTCCTCCAGTTTATTCTGCCAGGAGTCCGGGTAGCTCCCGACCAGTTTACCCGCCGCGCTCAGCAGGACAATGTCATCGTCCCGCGGCTCCAGAAGCATCCAGTCCGCCATGTAGGCGGTCAGATCCCGGGAGACCTGCTCCAGGGTCATCTTGCGCAGCTCGGCGCCCCAGCCGTTTCCCGTGCGCTCCCGGCACGACTCGATCTCCCGGCGGAACTCCCGGCGGGTCAGAATCACCGTGTCGTCCTCCTGCCGGGGATAGACGCCGGAGAGGATTTTCTCCCGCAGCTGGGCGCACAGCAGCAGGGCGACATCAGACAGCGCCCTGGTTCCGGGGTAGACGAGCCCGCTGTGCTCTCCGCTGAGGAGGAGGAAAAAGGCGCCGTTCTGATGGACCTGCAGCTCGCCGCCCAGATAGCGGTCGAGATTCGCGTTGAGGAAGCGCCGCTGATTTTTCAGGTACTCGTAGTCGCTCCGGGTGCGCTCAGACCAGTACAGGGCGGGGCACAGGGTCAGCTGGCGGTAGACGCGCTGGGCGCGCTGGCGCCGCTCGGCCTCTTTCCCCTCGCCCTCCTGGAACAGCGCCTCGAAATCCTCAACGGACTGGCAGCGCATGATATCCCTGCCGAAGTGGACGGGGAAGTGCCGGGACAGCCCGGTGTTCTCATAGAGCACCTCCTGCTCCCGGTCGCTGCCGAACGCGGAGCTGTCCCCGTCGCAGACCAGAACCAGACCCATGGTCTGGGCGTACTGCAACACCCGGACCAGCGCCTTGCGGTGCGGGAACCGGGTCCAGTCCACGGGCATGACATCCGCCAGGAAAGTCTCAATCGCCCGGGTCAGATCCGAGAGAAGAAACGGCGCGCCGTCGTCCAGATCGGCCAGATACAGCAGCAGCGCGCAGAGCAGGCAGTAGTCCAGCGGCTCCTGAAACTCCTGGATGCCCATCCAGGACATGGCCTTTGGCGGCACTTTTTCCAGCTTGACCACGGATTCGTTGACGATGAGGTTCCAGCCGAGAAACTCGTTGACCACCCGGCGGTAGTCCGGGCTCAGCCGCTTCAGGGTCAGATACAGATCCCGGTTCCCGGATCGGGTGACCCAGAACCGGTCCAGAAGGGCGCGAAACTCATACATGGGCTGCCTCCTCGAAGACAAGGACATAAGCGGGCATGGTCAGCACCCCGTCCGTGCACTGGAGCCTGCACGGCTGTTCCCCCCGGGTCTCCACCGTATAGGTCTGGCCGTATTCCGTCTGCCCGCGCCGATCCGGGCTCAGATTCGCCAGGCTGATCCAGTTGAGGATGGCATTGCGCACCGCGGGGGAAATCGGGTGATCCAGGGCGCTGAGATCCAGCATACCGTCCCGGACGCAGGCCATAATCTCGTTTTGCAGCGCCAGCTTTTCCTCCAGCACTTTCTGGCGCTGCGCCGCCTTCTCCGCGGTTTTGTCCCGGAACCCGGTCCGGTCTATCCGGGGCCGGTACGCACGGGTTCTGGGCTGCAGCCGGAACTCCATGGCGGGCTCCTCGTAGGGGCTCTGATCAATCCGGTCGGACTCCCGGGGCAGGTCAAGGGTGTAGTGCCTGGCCTGCTGGGCGCCGAAGACGAGGGCGGAGAGCCGGTGGGACTCCTCCACATTTTCGCACCCGGCGAACAGGTGGAGCAGGTGCTGCAGCTCCGCCTTGTTGCTCACGCCCATGTTCTCCATCTGAACCAGCAGGGCGGCGTTCTGCACCGCTCTGCGGATCACCTCGTTGGTGACATCCAGCACCTGCCGCGCCACCGCGCCGCTGCCCAGGAACCAGTCGGACAGGGACTGCCACACGCCGCGGCAGCGGGTGCGCAGATCCTCTTTCCAGTTCTCATTCTGCTCCAGCTGGGGGTGGGGCACCTCCAGCTCGCTCTTCTGCACCAGGTCAATCATGTGATCCACCTGCTCAGGCGGGATCTTCTCCAGCTCCGCGGCGATCTGCGCGGCGCTGTGCTGGAGATCCTGGATGAACTCCTCGAGGTAGCGCACAAGCTGCTGCTTGTAGGAGATAAACTCCACCGCCTGCATCCGCATCTCGGCGCTGGGCCCGTAGAAGTTTCTGAGGTAGTCCTGGTGATTCTGGCTCAGGCGCTGGAAGTCCTCCTGGAGATCCTGCCACCAGGCGTTGATCTCCCGGGAATTCATATCATCCAGTCTGGACACCTGCAGGAGATCCTGCCGGATGCGGCGAAACGGGCTGGCGGAGAGGCCGGTCAGCCGGGTGGACAGGTTTTCCAGTGTGATGGTCAGCCGCTCCACCTCAATGGCCGTCTGCGTCATCATGTACTGAAACTGCCGGTTCTTGAACTCGGCGATGGTCTTCGGCTTGCGGGGATCCTGGATGGGGGTCAGATTCCGCCACTTCACCAGCTGCTGCAGATCCAGCGTCAGCTGCTCCGGCGTGTAGTCCGCGAAGACCGCCTGCTGCCGCAGCAGGGAGAGAATGGCATCCCGGTCCATCTGGTAGTGCATCTTCTGGTTTTCCAGATAGAACAGGCGCATGATGGTGCGGTAGACCATGAATTTGTCTTCCGAGAGATACTTCGTCTCGGTAATGTTCTCTAACAGCTCCGCCTGCAGCATGAGCCCCGCCTCCTGGGAAGAACAGTCTGCCCGGCTCCCCGTGCGGGGAGCCGGTATGGATTTTTTCACATTACGGGAAAGACCGGGGGATACCCGGCGCGTCCGGCCCCGGGGACACCGGGAAACCGCACGGCGGATCCCCCGGCCTGCACCGGAGCATTTCCATGGTACGGGCGCTCAGTCCGGGTTGCCGCGGTTCCGCCCGCGGCGGAACGCGAAAAAGCGCTGCCCGAAGTAGTTGAGCAGAGTATACAGCGCCATGCCGCCCAGTTTGGTCAGCCGCTCCTGCCACAACGCGGGGATCGCGGTGCCGCTCAGGATCCACCTGGCGATGGGCTGGGCCAGGGAGTAGGCGATGAGATAGCACACGGCCACATTCACGGCGAACTTGACCGCGGAGCGGGCGAAGCCCTCCTCGGAGTGGAAAGTGAAATACCGGTTGAGGAAGAAACTCATCACCGCGCCCGCCGCGTAGGCGATGGCCGTGGACGGCCAGTATCCCAGCCCCTCCAGGAGGAACATGATCACCATGGACAGCAGGGTGTTGCCCACGCCCACCAGCAGAAAGCGCAGGAAGCTGCTGTGGATCAGCTTATCCTTCATCGTCCAGCACCTCGCGGATCAAAAAGCGCGGCCTGCCCTTGGTCTCCAGGTAGATCTTGCTGATGTACTCCCCGATGACGCCCAGCGACAGCAGAATCAGGCCGCCGATGGCCCACACGGAGCACATGACGCTGGCCCAGCCGAGGATGGTGGCTCCGGTCGCCCAGCGGATCACGGAGTAGATCAGCATGACAATGGCCACAAGGAAGATGAGAAAGCCCAGCAGGGCGATAAACCGGATGGGTTTGACGGACAGGGAGGTGATCCCCTCCGCGGCGAAGGAGATCATCTTCTTCAGGGGGTACTTGCTCTCGCCGGCGAAGCGCTCTCCCCGCTCATATTCCACGGTGTCCGTGCGGAACCCGATCATGGGCACAATGCCGCGGAGGAACAGGTTGACCTCCTTAAACTGCGCCAGACCGTCCAGCGCCCGCCTGGACATGAGGCGGTAATCCGCGTGGTTGAACACGACATTGGCGCCGAGCAGATTCATCAGGCGGTAGAATCCCTCCGCGGTCACCCGCTTGAAGAAGGAGTCCTTCGTCCGGCTGGAGCGCACGCCGTACACAATGTCGCAGCCCTCCCGGTACTTGCGCAGCATCTCGTCCATGGCGTTGATATCATCCTGGAGATCCGCGTCCATGGACACGACGACATCCGCCCGCTCCCTGGCGGTCATCAGCCCGGCCAGCAGCGCGTTCTGGTGGCCCCGGTTCCGGGACAGATCCACCCCGGAGAACCGGCGGTCTCTCTCGTGGAGATCACAGATGATGGACCAGGTGGCGTCCCTGGAGCCGTCGTTGACGAACATCACCCTGCTGTCGGGGGAGATCACACCCTCCCGCGTCAGCTGGGACAGTTTCTCCCCCAGTCTGCGGGAGGTCTCCGGCAGGACTTCTTCCTCATTGTAACAGGGAACGACGACATACAGTACGGGCTCGCTCATGGCGGGCACCCTCCCTTCCAGGATTCGGCGAGGAGCGCCTGTTTGTGCTATCATATCACAGGCGGGAAAGAAAGAAAAGCACCTTTTCCCGCCCGGCGGGCCGGGTGCGCCTCCCGGGATCGGGCAGGCAGGTTTCCTGTTGCAATATGCGCCGGAATGTGGCATGATAGGGGAGAGAACACGGGTTTTTCTCCCGGGGATCCGGAGCGCCGGGGGTGTTCCCCGGGCGCCGCACGGGGATCCGGGACAGAGAGCGAGGTCATGAGATGGACATCAGAGTGGGAGATATCCTGGAACTGAAAAAGCCGCATCCGTGCGGCTCCAGGCAGTGGTATGTGCTGCGGGTGGGAATGGACTTCAAACTGCGCTGCACCGGCTGCCAGCACGAGATGATGATCCCGCGCAGCAAGGCGGAGAAAGCGGTGAAGAAAATCATCCCCGGGGAGGCAGGCCAGCCGTGAAAGAATTCTGGAGCAGACGCATCCGGGACGCGGTGCCCTATGTCCCGGGGGAGCAGCCGCAGGGCCGCACCTTCATCAAACTGAATACCAACGAGTGCCCCTATCCGCCCAGCCCGAAAGTGCTGGAGGCGATTCAGAGCGCGGCGGACGACCGGCTGCGGCTGTACCCGGATCCGGAGTGCATGGAGGCGAGGGCGGCCATCGCCCGGCGCTTCGGCCTGACGCCGGATCAGGTGTATGTGGGCAATGGATCCGACGAGGTGCTCGCGTTCGCGTTCCAGGCGTTCTTCGACCCGGATCGGGAGGTTGTCTTCCCGCAGGTGAGCTACAGCTTTTATCCGGTCTACGCCGGATACTTCGGTCTGCGCTGCCGCCGGATCCCCATGGAGCCGGACTTCCGGGTTCCCGTGGATCTGCTGTGCGGCGGCAACGGCGGCGTGGTGCTGGCCAATCCCAACGCGCCCACCGGCATCGCGGTGGGTCTGGAGACCGTGGAGCGGATCCTCCGGGCCAACCCCGACGCGGCGGTGGTGGTGGATGAGGCCTATGTGGACTTCGGCGCGCAGAGCGCCGTCGGCCTGATTGACCGCTTCCCGAACCTGCTTGTGGTACAGACCGCGTCCAAGTCCCGGGCGCTGGCCGGCCTGCGGGCGGGCTGGGCCATGGGAGACGCGAACCTGATCGCCGGCCTGCGCTGCGTGCGGGACTCCATCAACTCCTATGTGGTGGATCGGCTGGCCATGGCGGGCCTGACGGCGGCCATGGAGGACGAGGCGTACTTCCAGGCGACCCGGGCCAGGGTGATGGAGACCCGGGAGCGGACGGTGCGGGGTCTGGAGCAGCTGGGATTCACGGTGCTGCCGTCCCAGGCGAATTTCCTGTTTGTCTCCCATCCCCGCAGAGGGGGAAAGGAGCTGCTGGACGCGTTACGGGCGCGGGGAATTCTGGTGCGCTGGTGGAACGACCCGCTCATCCGGGACTGGCTGCGCATCACGATAGGTACTGACGGGGAGATGGACGCGCTGCTCTGTGCGCTCCGGGAGCTCACCGCCTGACCGGAAGGAGGAGAATATGCGCTACGAGGGAAATATCTACCGCCCGCCCTGCGAGTGGAGGAGCTACCTGCTCCAGGCGACGGTGGGGTGCAGCCACAATGCCTGCACTTTCTGCAACATGTACAAGGACAAGAAATTCCGGGTGCGCTCCATGGATGAGATCCTGGAGGACATCGCCATGGCGAAAGAGTACTACGGCGATCTCCGCCGGGTCTTCCTCTGTGACGGAGACGCCATCGTCATCCCCACGGAGGATCTGCTGAAGATCCTCCGCACCCTTTACTCGACTTTCCCCTCCCTGGAGACAGTGAGTACCTACGCCGGCCCCCGCTCCACGCTGCGGAAGACGCCGGAGGAGCTGAAAGCGCTGCGGCAGGCGGGCCTGACACGGGCGTACCTCGGCGTGGAGACCGGCAGTGACGAGCTACTGGCCGCCACCCACAAGGGGGTGAACGCGGAGCAGATGCTCAGAGCCGGCATCATGATCCGGGAGGCGGGGATGGATCTGTGGGCGATGGTGCTCATCGGGCTGGCGGGCCGCGGGGAGCCGTCCCGGCGCCACGCCCTGGCCACCGCGGAGATGATCAACACCATGAAGCCCCGGCATCTGTCCGCCCTGACCTTTATGCCGGTGCCGGGCACCCCCATGTACGAGGACATCCAGGCGGGCCGTTTCCAGACGGTGACCCCGCGGGAGGCGCTGGAGGAGACCAGAACCCTGCTGGATCGCCTGACGGTGGAGCCGCTCCATTTTACGAGCGACCACGCCTCCAACTATGTGACGCTCAAGGGCAGCCTGCCGGAGGACAAGCCGGCGATGCTGGCGCAGCTGGACGCGGCGCTGCGGGGGGAGAGCCCCGTCCGCAGCGAGTGGAACCGCGCCCTGTGAGGTACGGCACGGTCGTCCCCGCGGTATTTCTGGAACGCCCCAACCGCTTTCTCGCCCGGGTGATTCCGGACGGCGGGGAGGAGGAGACGGTCCATGTGAAGAACACCGGCCGCTGCCGGGAGCTTCTGGTTCCGGGGTACACGGTCTGGCTCTCGGAGAGCGGGAACCCCGGGAGAAAGACCAGATACGATCTGGTGGCGGTAAACCGGGCCGGCCGTCTCATCAACATGGACGCCCAGGCGCCCAACCGGGTGTTTCGCGAGTGGGCGGCCGCCGGCGGATACCGCCCCGGCCTCACGGCGCTGCGATCTGAGATTACATATGGTAATTCCAGATTTGATTTCTACTGGGAGGATTCAAAAAGCCGCGGTTTTGTGGAGGTCAAGGGGGTGACTCTGGAGGAGGACGGACTGGCTCTGTTCCCGGACGCCCCGACCGAACGGGGGGTGAAGCACCTCAACGAGCTCGCGGCCGCACGCGGTGCCGGATATGAGGCGGCGGTATGTTTCGTGATCCAGATGGAGAAAGTCCGGGAATTTCGCCCCAACGACGCCACCCACCCGGCGTTCGGGGAGGCGCTGCGCCGCGCCCGTGCGGCAGGCGTGGAGATCCTGGCGGTGGACTGCCGGGTGGAGCCGGATCAAATCGAGATCCGGCAGCCGGTGCCGGTGAAACTCTGAAAATGCAAGAGCGACGGTTGCAAATTGCACAAAAAGAGAAAATCGAGGGCCTGGAATTGGTTTAAACCGCCGAAAATGCAAGAACAGGCTTGACAAATGCAAGATGAGGAATTAGACTGCCACCATAGGCAAGGGCGTCGCAAACGGGAAATCCGGAAGCGGCGCCTGATTTTTTCTGCTGCAGCATATGATACCCGCGCAAAGGGGCGTGTTCCGTCGTCAGGCGGAAGGCGCCCCTCAATTCGTTTCTTGGGAGGAATCGTTATGGATATGTCCATATGGTATCTGGTAGGCGCCATGCTGGTGTTCTTCATGCAGTGCGGCTTCGCCATGGTGGAGACCGGCTTCACCCGGGCGAAGAACGCGGGCAACATCATCATGAAGAACCTGATGGACTTCTGCATCGGCACCATCGTGTTCATGCTCCTCGGCTACGGGCTCATGAACAGCGAAAACTACTTCTTCGGGCTGATCGGGCGTCCGGAGTATCAGCTCTTCACGGACTACTACAGCTTCGACTGGTCCAACTTCTTCTTCCAGCTGGTGTTCTGCGCCACCGCCGCCACCATCGTGTCCGGCGCCATGGCGGAGCGGACGAAGTTTCTGACCTACTGCATTTACTCCGCGGTCATCAGCGCGGTGGTCTATCCCATTGAGGCCGGCTGGGTCTGGAACAGCCAGGGCTGGCTGGCGAACCTGGGCTTTGTGGACTTTGCGGGATCCTGTGTCATCCACATGGTGGGCGGCATCACCGCCTTTATCGGCGCCGCGATGCTGGGTCCCCGGATCGGAAAGTACAGCAGAGGTGAGGACGGGAAAATTCAGGTTCACGCGATCCCCGGCCACTCCCTGACCCTCGGCGCCCTGGGGTGCTTCATCCTGTGGTTCGCGTGGTACGGATTCAACGGCGCCGCCGCAGGCGACACGACGCAGATGGCGCAGATTCTGGCCAACACCACCATCGCCCCCGCTGTGGCCACGGTGACCTGCATGATCTTCACCTGGGTCAAGAACGGGAAGCCGGATGTCTCCATGTGCCTGAACGCGTCCCTGGCCGGCCTGGTGGCCATCACAGCCCCCTGCGCCACGGTGGACGCCATCGGGTCGACGGTCATCGGAATTGTCTCCGGCATCCTGGTGGTCGTGGCGGTGGAGTTCATCGACTTCAAGCTTCATGTGGACGACCCTGTGGGCGCGGTGGCGGTTCACTGCGCCAACGGCATCTGGGGCACCATCTCCGAGGGCCTGTTTAACACGAGCGAGGGCCTGCTCTACGGCGGCGGCTTCCACCATCTGGGAATCCAGCTGCTGGGCTTTGTGAGCGTCGCGGCGTACACCGCCGTGGTGATGACCATCGTATTTCTCATCCTGAAGAAGACCGTGGGCCTGCGTGTCAGCGCCTCCGAGGAGATTGAGGGTCTGGACGCCACCGAGCACGGCCTGCCGTCCGCCTACGCCGACTTCATGCCCATCGTGCATACGGAGCTGGCGGGCATTGAGGGCGCGTTCAATGAGAATCTCGTGCCGGAGAAAGGCAGCGTTCCCGTGGAGGAAGCGGTTCCCGTCACGGATCCAGGCAGCATCACCGCGCCTGCCGCCCGTGCGGTCACCGGCATGTTCAAGGTGACCATTATCACGCGCCAGAGCAAGTTTGACGAGCTGAAAGCCGCCATGAACGCCATTGAGGTGACCGGCATGACCGTCACGCAGGTCGCCGGCTGCGGTCTGCAGAAAGGCCGCAAGCACATGTACCGCGGCGTCCCCATGGATATCACCCTCGTGCCGAAAGTTCAGGTGGACATCGTGGTGTCCAAGGTGCCGGTTCAGACCGTCATCGACGCGGCCAAGAAAGCGCTGTACACCGGGAACTACGGCGACGGCAAGATCTTCGTCTATCAGGTGGAGCGGGTGGTCAAGGTTCGCACCGGCGAGACCGACTACGCGGCGCTGCAGGGCGACTGAGCCCCGCGCCATTCGGCCGGCTTCCTGTTCTTCCCCCTCTTTCCGTTAAGACAGACCTCTTGTTCTTCCTCCTCTTTCAGCGCAGAGGCCCGCGGCATCCGCCGCGGGCTTTTGCCGTGTGCGGCGCGGGCGGCGGTCATGCCTGAAGACGGCAATCCATGCTCCAGAATCCACGCAACGATAAATTCTGAGTTTTGATTGACTTTCCCACGGAAATTGTTTACCATGGAGACAGAGGTGATACACATGGAGGACGAGAGCAGCAGAACCCGCGAATATTCGGATATCATGGAGGATTTAGAGACTCTTCACGCCGCATACCGCGAGAAAATCAGGGCAGGATTCTCAGAGCCTGAGGGCTCCATGAAATTGAGCGAAATCGAGAAACTGCACAGAGAACTGAACCTGGAAGCCCGGAAACTGTCTCTGGAAGAGACGGACGCCCTGCTCACGGAGATAGACGAGGCGATGCTGATCAGTAAAAAAAAAGAGAGTACCGTGACATAGGAATCCGGGTCACCCCGTCTCAGATTGAGGAGAAGACCATCCTGACACTGAACGGCCCGGTCACGATTCGGCGCAGAAGACTGCGTCCGGTGGACAGGGAGAGCAGGGAACTGCTCTGGGAGAAAGAGAAGGCGAAGAGCATCGCTCCCGTCGACTGCTATCTGGGGATAGACAGGCTGCCTTTTAAAATGACGGCAGGCGTCATGCTGGCGTGTGCGTACTGGGCGCAGAACCAGTGCTCGTTCGAAAGGGCGCAGGAAAAGCTGCAGTCGGTCTATGGCCTGGATATCGACAGTGATACCATCCGCAAGGTCTCGAACTATCTGGGAAAGATGGTGTTTGAGGAGGATTGCCGGAGGGCGGAAGCGGCCTGGGAAATACGGAATACCGCGCCTCTTCCGGCGGCGGGCAGACGGAAAAAGGGAGTCCTCTACATGGAGGCGGGCGCCAGTGCGCTGCAAACCAGGGTGAAGGATGAAACCGGCTCTACCCTGAGGGAGAGCAGGATTGGCCTCTTTTTTTCCCCGGATGACAGGAAGGCCGGCTCAGTCTGCGGGGGCGAACCGCGTGCCTCCGCCGCCAGGAGAGAATATGTCAGTTATCTCGGGTCTGCCGCCGAATTCAAAAAGCACTTTCTGGCCGCGGCTTTGCGGAACGGATACGGACAGTATGAGAAGACCGTGCTGCTCAGCGACGGCGCGGAGTGGGTTTCCAGGATGAGAGAAGAGCTGTTCGGCGACGATGTCATGGAAATTCTGGATTTCTGCCATCTCAGGGAAAAGGTGCGCAGCTACGCGAGGATGAAGTTCCACAGGGACAGGGAAAAGGATGAGCCGTGGGCGAAAACTATCTGCGACAAGCTCCGGGACGGCAGATGGGAAGAGGTCCTTGCCCGCGATCTGGATCCCGCGGAGACGGAGGGAGACGCGGCAGGTCTATCCCGCTTCATCGAAAGTCACAGGGACACCATCCACTACCCGGAGTATCTTCGCGCCGGACTTTATGTCAGCGGGGAGGAGGCCGGGTGCGGCAGTAGGGTCAGGATGCCCGGGCGGTTCAGACAGCCGGGAATGCGGTGGGGTGTGGAAACCGCACAATACCTGCTCTCCCTGGCGGCAAAAGCGGAGAGCGGCCTCTGGGAGGAAGATGTGGCGCGGCTTGTCCGTGACATACTTTGAGTGTCTGCAGTCAGTGCCGCCGGGAATGAATGACGCAATGCCCCGTGGGATTCTCCCGCCCCGGCGGAAAAAATCGTACACGGATACGCAGAAAGGCCTCACACGGGCAAGCCGCGTGAGGCCTTTTTTCCATCCGATCAGGGATCCAGGGGAATGGGCTGGCCGTCCGGGGTAAACAGGGGCAGCGGCTCAAGGAAGATGATATCCTTCCGCTTTGCCGCGTCTCCCTCCGCCAGAATGGACATCCGGGCGACCACATTGCCCCCGGCCTGATTGACCAGCTCCTCCACCGCACGGATGGACTCTCCGGTGGAGATGACATCGTCCAGGATGAGGACGCGTTTTCCTTTCAACTTGGCGGCATCCGCCCCGTCCATGTACAGCTTCTGCTCCCCCTGCGTGGTAATGGAGCGCACAGTGGTCTCAAATACCCCGTTCATGTACGCCTTGCGGTTCTTGCGGACGAGGAAATACTCATTCCGGCCGCTCTGGCGGCTCATCTCGTGGATGAGGGGAATGGCCTTGGCCTCCGGCGCCACCATGTAATCGAAATCCGGCGCCTTTTTCAGCAGCTCCGCGGCGCAGGCGCAGGTGAGTTCCACATCGCCGAAGATGACGAACGCGGCGATGGTGAGATTGTCGCCGGCTTTGCAAAGGGGAAGATCCCGGTGCAGTCCGGCGATATCCAGGGGATATACCATAGCATCCAACTCCAAATCATCAAAAATTTCCGCGGCTTTCCGCAAAGAGCATTATAGCGCGATCCGCAGGAAAGTCAACTTTTCCGCGCCTTTCCGGGGAGAGATTGCCGCTTTGGCACAGCATTTCGCGAAAACCGTGTGTTTCCCCGGGCCGGCCGCCGCAGATCCTGGAGCTTTGCCGCGGGTCGAGACGCAAAAACGATAAGCGTCAAGTCTGAGGCGGGAAACAAGGGCCCTGAGACGCAAAGCATCTCAGGGCCCTTTGGTTTTCCCGCCTGGGGAGGTGACGCGTACGATCCGCCCTCTTCATGGACGCTCGCTTCGCAGGAATCTCCGGTTATTTTCCGCGCAGCTCCAGGAGGTTCGGGCCTTTCCCGGCGAGCATGTTTGTGACGCGTCTCCCGATGGGGGTAGTGTAGATCGGGTGCGTCAGGATATAGAACTGCTCATCCTCGATGGCCTGGAACACACGCATCCCCACGGAGTCAATCGGCATACCGGTGAGGATCTCGGTCTCCGCGATCTTCTGTCCCTGGTAGAACTCCGGACTTGAGTAGTAGGGATCAGACGGATCCGAGTACTGAGGCGGTCTGTGCCGTTCGCAGTGGTGCAGATCGGTCTGCACGAAGCCGGGGCAGTAAACGCTGACCACGATGTCGGCACCGATAGCCTGCAGGTCATAGCTTACGCTTTCGCTGAGCGCGACGGCGGCGAACTTGGTCGCGTGATATGCCGGCATCCCGTCCCCGGTCAGAAGCCCCGCCACGGAAGCCGTATTTACGATATGGCAGTGCGTCTTCTGCTTTAACATGATGGGAATGACAAGCCGCATGAAATAAACCTGGCTCAGGAAATTGGCATGGGTGATCCACTCCCAGTCGCCCAGCGGCAGCTCCCAGACCGGGCCGGGAATGACAACGCCCGCGTTGTTCATCAGCATATCAATCTGCCCGTAGGTTTCCATCACCTTGTTGACCGCCGCTTCCACCTCTTCCGGTTTGGTCACATCGGCGGGAATGGTGATGATCTGGGCTCCCGTCTCCCTGACGGACGCTGCGACCGCTTCCACCTCGTCTTTTTCGATGTCGACCGCGGCGATCTTCATGCCCCTTGCGGCGGCCTCTTTCACGAATTCGCGCCCGAACCCGTTGGCGGCACCGGTAATCAGAACGACTTTATCCTTAAATTCTTTCATTCTGAATTCCCTCCCATTCTAAAAAGTCGATGCGCGTCCGAGCGCGTCGCTGTTGGCCTCCGCGATCCGACCCGGCTTGTTGGCATCGCCCAGCACGATGACATTGTCAAAGGCCGCGTCGAAAGTATCTACCAGATCGTTGTTGGATTTCACACCCAGTGAAAGGACGACGGTGTCCGCCGGAATTTCATGGATTGCCGAGCCGATGACTTTCATCAGCACTACGCCGTTCTCCTTGATGCTCATGACCTTCTCATAAGTCATCACCTGGACGCCGAGTTTCTGGAAGTGGCTCATATAATCCGCGAGGACGGAGCGGTATATTCCCTCGCCGATGCCTTTCTGCATCTCCACGATGGTTACTTTATTCCCCCTGGAGGCGATGGTTTCCGCCGTCTCCATGCCGGTGACGCCGCCGCCGATCACGACAACCTCACCTTTGACCTCTTTTTCTCCCATAAGGACCTGTTCCGCTGTCATCACATTGGGCAGGTCAACGCCCGGCAGGTTGGGAATGATGGGGGTGCTGCCGGTGGCAAGGAACACGCCGGCGGGATTGATCTCTTTGACATTCTCCACCGTGGCTTCCGTATTGAGGCGCACCTCGATGCCGGCCTTTTCCACTCTGCGGATCATGGACGCTTCATAAGCGGCGAGTTTCTCTTTGAGAATCGGCTTGACCGCGACATTAAGCTGGCCTCCCAGCGCGGCTTCTTTTTCAAAGATAACCGGGGCGAAGCCTCTCTCCTTGAGCGTCAGCGCGGCGGTCATGCCGGCGGGGCCGCCCCCGACAATGGCGACAGGTCTGCCGTCGCCGTCCTTTTTCAGGCAGCTGTATTCCACTTCACGGCCGCAGCGCGGGTTGACGGCGCACTTGATATGGCAGCCGTCATTGAGCGTCTTGAAGCAATAGAGGCAGCCGATGCATTTGTTGATCTCATCCGCACGGCCCTCTCTGGCCTTGTTGCTCCACTCAGGATCGGCCAGGCTCGCCCGGCCGATGCCGATGAAATCGCAGACGCCCTCTTCCAGAAGCTGCTCCGCGACATCCGGCTCCTTGATGTTGTTGACGGCGATCACGGGGATATGGACATTCTCGCGAATCGTCGCGGCCAGATGCTTCTTCCACCCCTGCGGATAGGAGGCCGGCTCAATGATGGTGGTGGCGGATTCATAGATGCCGCAGCTGACATTGAGGCAGTCGATGCCGAAGCTTTCCAGCGTCCTGGCGATCTTGATGGTATCCTCAAGCCTGAGGCCGCCCTCCACATATTCATCGGCGCTGATACGGACGGAAATGACAAATTTCGGGCCGCACATATAATGGATCGCGGTGATGATCTCCTCCATGATCCGCATACGATTGTCAAAGGAGCCGCCGTAACGGTCCGTCCTCTTATTGGTGTAAGGGGAGAGGAATTCATTCAGCAGATATCCGTGTGCAGCGTGCAGTTCCACACCGTCAAAGCCCGCTTTCTGGGCCAGCACGGCGCCCATCACAAACTGCTTCACCAGAGCGCTGCACTCCTCGGTTGTCATGGCACGGGGCATCTCCTGCGTCACCTTGCACATCACCGCCGAAGGCGCCACGATCTGCCGTCCGTCGATGATGGAAGATTTATTCTCCCGGCCGGGATGCTGAAGCTGCAGCAGGATTTTGGTGCCATACTTGTGCACCCGCTCGGCAAGCCTCTCCAGATGAGGAACCATGCTCGAATGATTCGCGCCCAGCTGGTTCGGCGTGCCGATCCCGGATTCCGTGTTCACACGCGTGATTTCCGTGATGATCATGCCCACGCCGCCTCTGGCGCGCTCTTCATAGTAGCGGATGATGTGTTCGTTGGCTTCTCCGTCGGGCTGGGCCAGCCCCACGGCCATGGCCGGCATCACGATGCGGTTTTTCAGCTGCATCGAGCCGATCCTGCCTCTTTGAAACAGCTTTTCGTAGACCATAACAATTCCTCGCTTTCTGCCTGTCTGTCATGAAAAGTGAACAAAACACACGGCGATGGGAAAACTTCGTCGTTGAAAAATCCACGGGTCAGCAGGGCCCGGACAGGAATTTCCATTTTTCCCCACCGATACGGGGAACCGGTTGCGTCGTCCCAGATTCGGTACACGCAGGTTTCCCCGTACTGCTTCGGTGTCAGGTCATCTGGTGATTTCCTCCGGTCACATGAAAATCCCTGAATCCCTCTGTTCTGATCCATCCGTCTGTGTATTCCCTCGCCGCATTGTCCGTCGGTGTCCCTGCTCTGGACATGGATCCGCTTATGCTATCCACAGGCAAGACCGTTGAAAGCCCCTGGCGCACACGGGGGCCAGGGGCTTTCCCGGCCTGTAAGTTGAGTTGGGCGATACCGGATTAATAACCGAACATGGCGAACCATCCCGGGAAGACGGCCGCGATCAACACAATTAAGATGATTGTGGGGATAAAGCCGGCCTTGAACAGGTCTCCTGCGGTGTAGTACCCGGAGGAGTTGGTGTACAGATAAATCGGTTCGGTGTACATCAGAGTCATGGTGGCGCCGGCCCAGAAAATGGGGATCATGCACAGTGCGACCATGTGGCCGCCGATGATCTCGGAGACGCCGATCAGCACAGGGATGAAAATGGCAGCAATGGAAGGAGCAGTGGGGATAAACACACGCAGATAGCAGACCACCGCGCCCACAACGAGGAATACCACGAAAGTGGGCATACCGCCCAGGCCGGAGAACAGGCTGTTCATAATCCAGCTCATGGCGCCGGTGGAGTTCACGCAGCCCATGGTGATGGCAACGGAACCGACCATAAACAGAAGGTTGAAGTCGCACTCGGCAACATAGGATTTCCAGTCCATGAGATCGATTCCCGGCAGGAACATCAGCATGCAGGCGCAGGCGGCGACGACCGTGGTGTTCAGGATGGGGAACCAGGTGCTGGAGAACCACAGAATGATGGTGACGATGATAATCGCGATGGCGATGATCTCCTTGCGGTTCATGGGGCCAAGTTCATCCTTGGTCTCCTGGACAGACTTGCAGGCTTCCTCAGACAGGTGCTCAGGCTTGAACAGGAGGATCAGGGAGATGCACATAATGACAACGGCAATGATGGCGAACGGAGTCATCATCAAAAACCAGTCCAGGAAGCGGACGGTGACACCCTGCGCCTCGTACAGGGACATGGCGATCAGGTTGCCGGGAGATCCGGCGGGTGAGATGATACCTCCTGTGCCTGCCGCCATGGGCAGCACGATCATCAGACAGCGGCCGAGATTGGATTTACCAGGCTGGCAGTTACTTACCTTCAGGAACATCATCACGATGCCGTAGAACATGATCAGAGTCGCGAAGTTGGACAGGAAGCCGGAGATGATGCAGGTGGCAAGACCGAAGCCGAATACCAGAATCTTGGGATTGCCCTTTGAGATTTTTGTCAGCCAGGCGCTGATACGAAGCGGGATGGTGGTCTGGGACAGGGCTCCCGTGACGCCGAACGCGAACAGTACGAAGAAGAAAGAGGTACCGCCGAAATCAGCGTAGATCTGGTTCAGATCAGAGATACCGAAGAAGGGAAGCAAAACCATCAGGGTAAGCGAGATGATGGCCAGTGGTGCGACCTGTGTGACGAACATCACGATGGCGCCAAGGAAGATACCTATGGAGGCCATGGCCGCATCAGGTCCCATGGGGGTGTCCTCAAGCCCCTTGAAAGGCGGCATAAGGACGAAGATCGCTATGATTACCACAGCGACAATAAAGCCGATCATGCGCTTCTTTGTCGCATTGGTGGAACCGGTGGCTCCTACTGCCATTTCGAATTCATCCTTTCTATTCTAACTCTTGAGCCTGTGCTGGAACCGCTTGTCGTGCCAGTATTATAGCAGGTCGCCGGGAAAAAACAAACATAAAAACCGACACAGTTAACAAAAAAACATTGTGGAACGGCCGCGAATCTGTGAGGTTGTCACAAGGACGGGCGCTCCAGCGAACCGGGAACCTGCCAAACCGGCGCACGGGTATCTTATCGCAGTCGCGGTCAATAATCAAGGTTTTTGTTCAAATCAATTAAAAAAATTTCTCAATCAGTTCATGGCAATAAATAATATTAATCGTACGATAGCGATACCATATTCCAGGAGGGGAACGCCCCCACGAAAATGCCCCCGCCCCCGGTGTTCTGACCGGGAGCGGGGGCATGGGCAGTTCAGGGCTTCTGGATCAGCAGATTCCCTGCCAGAGCATCGCGTCGGCCACTTTCAGGAAGCCGGCGATGTTGGCGCCCGCGACCAGGTTGCCTTCCATGCCGTACTCTCTGGCGGCGGCGGAGGCGTTCCTGTAGATGTTGCGCATGATGTCGTGCAGCCGGTTGTCGACCTCTTCGAAAGTCCACTCCAGGCGCTCGCTGTTCTGGCTCATCTCCAGCGCGGAGGTGGCTACGCCGCCGGCGTTGGCGGCCTTGGCGGGGCCAAACAGAATGCCGCTGTTCTGGAACACGGCCACGGCCTCGGGGGTGGAGGGCATGTTCGCGCCCTCGGAGACGGCCTGAACGCCGTTGGCGACCAGCGTCTTCGCGGACGCCTCGTCGATCTCGTTCTGGGTGGCGCAGGGCAGCGCGATGTCGCAGGGCACGCTCCAGATGCCGAAGCAGCCCTCCGTGTACCTGGCGGTGGGGACATAGTTCAGGTAGGTCTTGATCCGGTCGCGCTTCTGCTCCTTGATGACCTGGATCACCCTGTAGTCAATGCCGTTCTCGTCGACAATGTAGCCGTTGGAGTCGGACATGGCGATGACTTTCGCGCCCAGCTGGGTGGCTTTCTGGTTGGCGTAGGTCGCCACATTGCCGGAGCCGGAGATGACCACTTTCTTGCCCTCGAAAGAGGAGCCGTGATCCCGCAGCATCTCGTCGGCAAAGTAGCACAGGCCGTAACCGGTCGCCTCCGTGCGGGCCAGAGAGCCGCCGGAGCCCACTTTCTTGCCGGTCAGCACGCCGGTGAACTCGTTGCGCAGGCGCTTGTACTGGCCGAACAGGTAGCCGATCTCTCTGCCGCCGACGCCGATGTCCCCGGCGGGCACATCCGTGTCAGGGCCGACATGGCGGAACAGTTCCGTCATGAAAGACTGGCAGAAACGCATGACCTCGGCGTCAGACTTGCCCTTCGGGTCGAAGTCGGAACCGCCCTTGCCGCCGCCGATGGGCAGGCCGGTGAGGCTGTTCTTGAAGATCTGCTCAAAGCCGAGGAACTTAATCACGGAAAGATTGACAGAGGGGTGGAACCGCAAACCGCCCTTGTAGGGGCCGATGGCGGAGTTGAACTGTACCCGGTAGCCGCGGTTGATCTGGACTTTGCCCTGATCGTCCACCCAGGGAACCCGGAAGATGATGGTGCGCTCGGGCTCGACCAGACGCTCGATCAGGCCGGTCTGCTGCATCTCGGGGCGTCTCTCCACGACGGGCTCCAGAGATTCCAGAACCTCCTCCACGGCCTGGAGGAACTCAGGCTCATTGGAGTTCCGGGTTGCAAGTCCGGCATATACTTCTTTCAAATAGGCGTTTGTGATAGACATCTTTGTCTTCCCTTCTTCTTTGAATTTCACGCGGTTTTCTGACCTTTGAAAGTGTTTCTATTCTACCACCGGTTATGCAGACACGCAAGTCTGACTTGTGAAAAATCCATTTTTCCTCCCGCGGGGGCGGAGGGACTCCCCTGCGCCCGGGAGAATGAGGGGAACCGGCGGGGAAGCGCGGGATCGGGTCAGCCCTGGCTGTACCTTGAGAGAAACTGGCGGGTGCGCTCCTGCGTCGGGTGGTCAATGACCTGGTGGGCCTCGCCCTGCTCCACAATGACGCCCGCGTCCATGAAGATGATCTGATCCGCCACATCCCGGGCGAAAGCCATCTCATGGGTGACGATGATCATCGTGGTTCTCTGCTCCGCCAGCTCCCGGATGACCCTCAGAACCTCGCCGGTCAGCTCCGGATCCAGGGCGGAGGTGGGCTCGTCAAAGCAGAGGATATCCGGGTGGAGCGCCATGGCCCTCGCGATGGCGACGCGCTGCTGCTGTCCGCCGGACAGCTGGTGGGGGTAGTGATCGGCGCGATCCGCGAGGCCCATCTTGTCCAGCAGCTCCCGGCCGGCGGCCTCGATCTCGGCCTTGCTCTCGCCGCCCCGCTCTTTCGCCAGCAGTTCTCTGGCCAGCGTCACATTCTGCAACGCGGTGTACTGCGGGAACAGGTTGAAGTTCTGGAACACCAGCCCGAAGTGGAGGCGCTTGCGCCGGATCTCGCTCTCCTGCTGGGTTTTGGGGTCATCCGCGTCAAACAGAACTTCGCCGTGAACCCGGATGACGCCCCGGTTCGGCTTTTCCAGGAAGTTCAGGCAGCGCAGCAGCGTGGTCTTGCCGCTGCCGGAAGAGCCGATGATGGCCAGAGCCTGTCCCTCCTCAAGGTCAAAGCTGATGTCCTCCAGCACCCGGGTGGCGCCGAAGTGCTTTTCGATGTTGCGTGCTTCAAGGATTGGCATGCCGGCACCTCCTCAGCGGAAATAGTTCAGTTTGCGCTCCACCCAGCCGAAGAGGAGGGTGAGAAGCCCGTTGAACAGCAGATAGTAGACTCCGGTGAAGAGCAGAGGCCACCACAGACCGGAGTACCCGTGAGAGCCTTTCATAAAGGCGTAGCCGGCCCAGATGAGCTCCTGCATGGAGATGATGCGCGCGATGGAGGTGTCCTTGACCAGCGTGATGATCTCATTGGACATGGGGGGTACGATGCGCTTGATCATCTGCAGCAGCGTGACCTTGAAGAAGATCTGGCGCCGGGTCATGCCCAGCACAAGGCCCGCCTCCTGCTGGCCCACGGGCACGCCCTGAATGCCTCCGCGGTAGATCTCGGAGAAATAGCAGGCGTAGTTGATGATAAAGGCGATGGCGGAGGCGAGGAACCGGCCGGACTCCCCGCTGGGCCAGGGGCTTCCGTTGTGAAGAATCATGCCGGGGATATAGAAGATGATGATGAGCTGAAGCATCAGGGGAGTACCCCGGATGATCCAGACCAGCAGCCGGCATAAGGCGCTGACGGGGCGGAATTGCAGAAAAGCCCTGACCGCGGGGGACTGTCCGTCCCGGAGCATGGAGTGAAACGGCGCCCAGCGGTTCATGGAGCCGAACGCGATGACCAGGCCCAGGGGGATGGCGCCCAGCAGGGTGACGGCGAAGAGTTTCAGGGTGCTGAGGAAGCCGACATTCAGGGCGCCGATGACCGTGCGTAACACATCGCCTGTGGCGGAGAGAGTATCCATGGGAAGATCACCCTTCTGTTCATGTAGTATCTTCGCGCTGAGAGAGAAAAAGCAGAGGGCGCTTGCCCTCTGCTTCTTAGAGGTTGGGGTGGTGTGGCGGAACTTACTGCGCGATGATGGCGGCCTGAACCCCGTAGGTCTCGGCGATCTCCATCATGGTGCCGTCGTCGTAGCTCGTCTTGAAGAAGTCGTTCAGAGCCTGGGCGAGATCGGAACCCTTGCGGAACCCGACGCCGTACTCCTCGCTGTTGAGTCCGACGGTGTAGGTCAGATCGGAGTAGCCGGTGCCCTCTCCCACCATGGCGGCGGCCATGAGGGAGTCGATGACGGCGGCGTCAGAGGTGCCGGCGGACACTTCCGTCAGCGCGGTCGCCTGATCGGCCACCTCCGTGAAGCTGGCGCCCAGAGCCTCGACCTGCTGTTTGCCCGCGGAACCGGCTTCCACAGCAAAGGACAGCCCCTTTACGCTCTCCACATCCTGGTACTGATCGGCCACATCCGACTTGACGATCACGACCTGGGCGTTATTGCAGTACGCGTTGGAGCACTCCATGGAGTTGCGCACCTCATCGGTGAGGGTCATGCCGTTCCAGACCACATCAATGTTCTTGCCGTCCAGCTCGAAGACCTTGTTGTCCCAGTCGATAATCTGGAACTCGGCCTCCACGCCCAGACTCTCGGCAAACGCCTTGGCCATGTCGGCGTCGAAGCCGACCCAGTTGCCGTCGGCGTCCTGGAAGTCCATGGGCTCAAACTCCGTGATGCCGACGACCAGGGTTCCCTTGTCCTGGACATAGGCGACATCGCTTTCCCCGGCGCTCTCCGCGGGAGACTCAGAGGGAGCGGCAGACTCGGAGGGAGCGGCGGACTCAGCGGGAGATTCAGCGGGCGCGGACGGAGATTCGCTCGCGGAGGGAGCCGCGTCCCCGCCGCCGCACGCCGTGAGAGACACGGCCATGACCAGCGCCAGCAGCAGTGCAGACAGTTTCTTCATCATTTTCTAATCCTCCAGACTAAGATATGGGTTTGCGCGGTTGCGTGGCGTATTCTATCACGGTAGTCCGCTAAAGTAAATGACTTTTTTGACAAAAAAACCGGCGTTCCGCCGCAGTTCTATGTGACAAAGTGAGCATGCCGCACAGAGCGGCGCCATCCCGCCCCGCCCGGAGGCCTCAGACCGCCGCCGCCGGAGCGCGGCCGGCGCCTTTCCCCCGCGTGAGCGCGATTGTCTTTACTTTTTCGGAGATCATGCTATAATACCTACCGGTCTGATCTGCGCGGCAGCCCGGAAATGACATCATGGCAGGCCGGGTGATGGCGGCAATCAGTTGACCTTTTCTTCACACCGCGCCGCGGAAGAACACGCGAAAACCGGCGGCAGGCGGCGCGGAGAGAGGGATGCGGGGAGATGAGGAGCGTGTTTCAAATCCTATCGGACGGGAGCTGTGACCTGACGAGAGAGCAGCTTTCGGCTGCGGGACTGGAGATTGTGCCGTATTATATCTCTTTTGACGGCAAGACCTACCGGAAAGAGATGAAAGAGCTGGATGTCCATGAGTTTTTCTCGTACTGTGTGGAGCATCCGGACATCTTTCCGCAGACTTCCATGCCCACGATCCAGGATTATATCGAGGCGTTTGAACCTTACCTGCAGCGGGGAATCGATGTGCTCTGCTACTGCCTGACCGCGAAATTTTCCGGATCGTTTGCCAGCGCCCGCAACGCCGCGGACATGATGGCGGAGAAGTATCCGAACCGGACGATCCGGGTGGTGGACTCCACCCTCGTCACCGGCCTGCAGGGGCTGTTGCTGCTGGAGCTCTCCCGCTACGCGTCGGAAGGGCACACGCTGGAGGAGACATACGCCAGGGGAGAGGAGATCAAGGCGGATTCCGCGATTTATTTTACCCTGGAGAATCTGGCCTACCTGGCCCACGGCGGCCGCATCGGGAAACTGGTGGAGATGGCGGCCAAAAGTCTGGATGTCCGCCCGCTGGTTCGCTTCGGCGGCGGGGAGCTGAACCCGGTGGGGGTGAGCCTGGGCAGAAAGCGGGCATACGCCCGGATGACGGAACTGGTGCGAAAGGCCATCCGGGAGCAGAAGCTGGATCTGGAGCACTACACCTACGCTTACGGCTGGGGATACAGCAGGGAGGAGGCGGAGCCGTTCTTCGACCAGGTCAGGGAGCTGTTCCGCACGGAACTGGGCCGTTCGCCGGATTTCGTGGAGATTCAGATCGGCGCCACCATCGGCGTGCACACCGGCCCCCATCCCGTGGGGATCGGGTTTATCAGAAAGGCGTAAAAAGGAGCCGTGAGACCGTACGGGACGATTTCACGGCTCTTATTTTTATGTATCCGGCGCGGACGGGGATCAGACCACGGTGTGTGTCAGAGGGGATCCGTCCAGGAGCGATCGGATGTTCTGCCAGACCATCGCATGGGCCCGGAAAAAGCCCCGCGTGGACAGCCCGCCGATGTGGGGGGAGAACAGCACCCGGTGCATACACGACCCGGGCAGGTTCACCATGAGATTGTCCTTCTCCACGGGCTCCGGATCCAGCACATCCAGGCCGGCACCGCCCAGTCTGCCGCGGATCAGCGCGTCGGCCACATCCTCCTGGCAGAGAATGTCGCCCCGCGCCGTGTTGATCAGAATGGCGCCGGGCCGCATCTTCCCGATGAACGCACGGTTGACCATGCCGCGGGTGTCCGGGCCGGAGGGGACATGGATGCTGAGGATGTCGCTCAGGCCGAGCAGTTCGTCCTGTCCGGCGTATGTGACGGCGTACTCCGCCGCCTGATCCGGCGCCAGCGGGAACTTGTCGTAGTAGTACATCCGGCAGCCGAACGCCTTCAGCCGGAGGGCGGTCTGTCTCCCGATGGCGCCAAAGCCGAGAAATCCCACCGTCTTCTCTCCCAGCTCCGGAATGCCCGCCTCGCTGAAGCCGTGTTTGAAGTCGATCTGGTGGCCGTCCATGACGGCCTGATGCCCGGCATGCACTTTCCGGAGGACGCCCAGCATCAGCAAAACCGCCTGCTCCGCCACCGAGTCCGCGTTTACCCCGGGGCAGTTGCACACATGCACCCCGCGCTCCCTGGCGGCGTCGATATCGATGAGGTTGTACCCGACGCCCTCGGAGTGGATCAGTTTCAGGTTGGGCATGGAGCGGATCAGATTCCCGCTCACCGGACGCATCGCGTCCGCGAAGATGGCCTCCGCGTCGCCCGCCGCGGCGAGGACGCGGTCATCCTCCGCATCCGCCGGCTGGTAGACAAGCTCGCATTCCGGCGGGATATCGTCCGGCGAGGAGTATTTCTCCACACGCGCCGGCGCGGTCAGCATCAGGATTTTCAAGCAGCCGTCACCCCCGATTTTCCTCTGCTCCCCCGGCAGCGGCCGGCGGGAGAGTCTCTGTTTCCGGCGCGTTCCCCGTGCCGGGCAGTCTCACGCGCGCACGGACTCCGGTATCCGCTGGAACCTGATACCCTGCCCGGCCGGGTGGTTCACGCCACGGGTATCTTACCACGCCGATCCGGCCGTTTCAAGTCTTTTCCAGATTCCGGACGCGCCGCCGCCCGCCGGGCATGCCGGGAAAAGCGATCCTTTACAGAACCCCCCGCCCGTGCTAGAATGACAGCGACCGGTTTCCACACCCGGTCCAAGCGCCGGAATGATTTCCGCCCGGGCTGTATCGCGCCGGTTCCCGGACGGGAAGAGGAGTTCCGCCGTTGTACGGAGGGCGCCCGTACTCTAAAGACGAAAATGGGGGTACCGACTTGCGCAGAGTTTCCGTCCGGGGCCTGACCCTGGCCGCCATGGTGGCGGCGCTGTACTTTGTCCTGTGTTACTTTGGCAATCTCTTTCAGCTCACCTTCGGCCCTGTCCAGGTTCGCCTGGGGGAGGCGCTCACCGTGTTGCCGTTTCTCTTTCCGGCGGCGGCGCCGGGACTCGCGGTGGGGTGTCTTCTGACCAATATCCTCTCGCCCTACGGGCCCATCGATATGGTGCTGGGCACGCTGGCAACGGCAATCGCCGCGTTCTGGACCACGAGAATGCGCCGCTGGTACCTCGCGGGCCTGCCGCCCGTCGTGGTGAACGCGCTGCTGCTTCCGCCCATGTGGGCGTGGGCGGAGACGGGCGCGTGGAACGCCGCGTTTCTGACGAGTTATCTTTTTCATCTCTGGACCTTCGCGCTGGGGGAGGCCGCGGCCTGCTATGTGCTGGGCACGGTGCTGCTGAAAACCCTGCCGCGGATCCCGTTTCTCCGGGAGCAGATTCCCCGGCAGCGGCTGGCGGATCCGGGGCCGCGGAGAGAACAAAATGAGGAGGAGCCGCAATGAAAGTACGCAAAGCAGTCATCCCCGCCGCCGGGCTGGGAACCCGGATGCTCCCCGCCACGAAGACGGTTCCCAAGGAGATGCTCCCGCTGGTGGACAAGCCTGTGATCCAGTACATCATCGAGGAGGCGGTGGCGTCCGGCATTGAGGACATCCTGATCATCACCAACCGCGCCAAGTCCGCCATGGACGATTATTTCGACTACTATCCCGAGCTGGAGACGCGGCTGAACCAGGCGGGAAAGGACAAGGAGCTCTATGAGGTGCGCCGCGCGGCGGATCTGGCCAATATCTTCTACGCGCGCCAGAAAGAGACCAGGGGTCTGGGCCACGCCATCTGGCGGGCCAAGCGGTTTGTCGGGGACGAGCCGTTCGCCGTTCTGCTGGGCGACGATATCATGAAAGCACAGGTGCCGGTGACCCGGCAGCTCATCGACGCGGCGGAGCAGTATCAGGCATCCGCCCTGGGTGTGCAGACCGTCGCCACCGAGGTGATCTCCAAGTACTCGTCCGTCAAGGTCTCCCATCTGGACGGCAGGGTGTACAAAGTCACCGACATGAATGAGAAGCCCAAGCCGGAGCAGATGTTCTCCAATTACGCCATCCTCGGCCGGTATGTTCTGACCTCGGAAATTTTCGGCTTCCTGGAGGATCTCTCCCCCGGGTACGGCGGAGAGGTTCAGCTCACGGACGGCCTGCGCCAGCTGTGCCACAGCGCCCCCATGGTGGCGGTGGATTTTGAGGGCAGGCGGTACGACACCGGGAATCTGAAGGGGTTCCTGGAGGCCACGATTGATTTCGCGCTGGATCACCCGGAGACGGGAGCCTGGCTGACGCAGTTTATCAAAAACAAGGCAAAATCCCTCTGAATACAGCGCGGGCAGGGGCCTTTGCGCACGGCAGTCACGGCCCTGCCCGCGATCTTTTTTGCGACATCGTCAATTTTTGCTTGTAATATCCGCAAAAATAAGATACAATACAAAAGTAGAGACGCATTCGTGCCCCCACCCGGGCTTTCTGCCTGCCCGGGGGAGGAAACCGGCAGCCTCAGGGGAAGACCGGACGGCGCCGCTGAAACCCGGGAGACCGCCGCGCCGGCGGTTCGCACGGCCTGCCCCGGCAGCCCGTATGCGTGCGGGAATCTGTCATATTTTATTTTATGGAGGGGATACTTTTGAAAGCAGGAGAAGTGCTGAAGGTACTGCATATTTCCCGGCAGACACTGACAAAGTATGTTCACGAGGGGATTGTGAAGGCGGAGCTGCTCCCGAACGGCCGCTTCAACTATGATGAGGACAGCGTGTACGCGTTCCTGAACAAGGATGTGAAACGCAAGACCTATATCTACGCGAGAGTCTCCACACAGAGGCAGAAAGAGGATCTGGAGGAGCAGGTGGAGGCGCTCAGGCAGTTCTGCTTCTCTAAGGGGTATGTGGTCTCCGGCGTGTTTGAGGAGGTTGCCAGCGGGCTCTCCTTTGACAAACGCAGGGAATTTTTCAAGATGATGGACGATATTATGGACGGGAAAGTCCAGCGGGTTGTGGTCGCGGATAAGAGCCGGCTGTCCAGAACCAGCTTCGAGCTGCTTCGCAATGTGTTCGGGAAATACCAGTGCGATATTCTCCCCGTCAGCGAGACCGAGTCGAATGTGCTGGACAGCGAGGAGCTGGCGGATGATGTCGAGAACCTGCTGCAGAGCTACCCGGATGAGCTGGTTGACGCCGAGCGGGTGGACAGGGTCATGGACGCGCTGCTGTGGGAGGATCCCGGCTTCGATGTGGAATAAGCACGCCAGGTAGCGTGCCGTGACCGGGTTCGGACGGGGAAACCCGGCGAATCCGGCTTCACGCGGCACCCTGGCGCCGGCGGGAACTCTCCGGGAAACAGGGAGAAGAGGAAGGAGTGCGGCATGATGAAACTGGAAACAGACAGAGGCGAGATCCGGATCAGCAGCGAGGTATTCACGACGATCACCGGGATCGCGGCCTCCAACTGCTATGGCGTAAAAGGCATGGCCCTTCGATCCAAGACCGATGGTCTGGTTCATCTTCTCCGGCGGGAATCCATGTCCAAGGGCGTGAAGGTCTACCACAATGACGACGGCTCCATCTCTATCGAACTCCACATTGTGGTAGAGAACGGCGTCAACCTCATCACAGTGAGCAGCTCGATCATGAACCAGGTGCGCTATGTGGTGGAGGAGTACACCGGGGCGGAGATCAGCTCCGTGGATCTCTACATCGACTCCATGGTGTTCTGACCAGGCGCTTCACGCCAGGAGAGAAAGGAATATGCCTGTATGACAGCTATCATTGACGGGACGCAGTTCTGCCGGATGATGATTCATGGTGCCGCCTCCATCAACGCGGAAAAACAGCGCGTGAACGACCTGAATGTGTTTCCCGTACCCGACGGGGATACCGGCACCAATATGGCGCTGACCATGGGTGCGGCGGTTCCCGAACTGAAAAAGAAAGCGCCGACGACAGTGGATGAGGCCGCGTCTCTGTGCGCCAGCGCCCTGCTCCGGGGAGCCAGAGGCAATTCCGGCGTGATTTTGTCCCTCCTGTTCCGGGGATTTTCCCGGGCGGTGAAGGACAAGACCACCATTGACGGCAGGGATTTCGCCATCGCCCTGGACTACGGCGTCGCCGCCGCCTACAAGGCGGTGATGAAGCCCGCGGAGGGCACGATCCTCACGGTGTCGCGCATGTCCGCGGCCAAGGCCGCGGAGACCGCCCGGACGGACAACAGCCTGGAGGCGGTTCTGGAGGCGTCGCTGCAGGAGGCGCAGAGTGCGCTGAGCGACACGATCAATCAGAATCCCGTGCTGAAAAGAGCCGGCGTGATCGACGCCGGCGGCAAGGGTTTTGTCATTATCCTGCAGGGGATGCTGGATGAACTGCGGGGCGTGCCCGTGCCGGAGTCCGGCGATGCGGCGTCCGGCGAGGGCGCGGATCGGGCGGATTTCGGGGGGATTCCCTCAGAGGAGATCACTTTCGCCTTTGATACGGTCTTCATCGTGCGCAAGGAGAATCCCGGCGCGAACCTGGATCTCTTCCGGGCCTACCTCAGCAGCATCGGGGACAGCCTGGTGATCGGCGAGGACGATGAGGCGTTCAAGGTTCATGTGCATACCAATACGCCCGGCGACGCCCTGAATGAGGCGCAGAAGTACGGTACCCTGGAGCTGGCCAAGATAGAGAACATGGTCACGCAGGCCCGGGATCTGGCCGCCGGCAGAAAGGCGCAGTCCACCGATGATCTGGACGCGCTGGAGGCGGAGCTGGAAGCCGCGGAGCATGCCGCCCCGGCGGAGAAGAAGCCGTACGGGTTTGTCGCCGTGTGCGCGGGGGACGGCCTTGCGGAGCTGTTCCGCGATCTGGGCGTGGACGGAATTGTGGGCGGAGGGCAGACCATGAATCCGTGCACGGAGGATATCCTCCGGGAGGTGAACCGGACACCCGCGGAGGTCGTCTACATTCTCCCCAACAACAAAAATATCGTCATGGCGGCGGAGCAGTGCATCCCGCTGGCCGAGGGGAAGCAGGTCATCGTGCTGCCCACCCATACGGTGCCTCAGGGCATCTCCGCCATGCTGAGCTGGGATCGGGACGCCGATGTGGAGACGAACACGGAGGCGATGACCAGCGCCCTGGCCACCGTTCACACTTCCGAGGTGACCTATGCCGCCCGGGACTCCGATTTTGACGGCTTCGCCATCCGGGAGGGGGACTTCCTGGTTCTCACGGAGGGGCAGCTGTTCGGCACCGGATCGGATCTGACCGAACTGCTGAAATGCCTCGCCATGGACACGCCTCAGCAGGAGGCGGAGTTTATCAACATCTACTACGGCGAAGATGTGACGGAAGAAGAGGCGAAGAAGACCGAGGAGATCTTTGTCGCGGCCTGTCCCAACGCGGAGGTCTCCCTGATGGCCGGCGGACAGCCTGTCTACTACTATATGATCGCCTCGGAATAAGACGGAACCGCGGGGGTGCCGGGGGACAGAGCCCCCGGCACTTTCCTTGTCACAGCAGAGCCGGTTCCGCCGGCGGTTCGGTTCCGGAACCGCGCACGCAAGGGAATTTCTCGAAAAAGGAGCATGTCGCATGGATACCTATAAAATCGCGGTGATTGCCGGAGACGGCGTGGGCCCGGAGGTCATTGCCGAGGGCGTGAAAGTCCTCAACGCGGTTGCCTCGCTGGACGGCGGCTTCCGCTTCGCGTTTACCGACTTCCCCTGGAGCTGCCGGTACTACCTGGAGCACGGCCGCATGATGCCGGAGGACGGCATTGACCAGCTGAGGGGATTTGACGCCATTTTCCTCGGGGCGGTGGGCGACCCCGCCGTACCGGATCACATCTCCCTGTGGGATCTGCTGCTGGTCATCCGCAAGTCCTTTGACCAGTACATCAATCTCCGGCCCGTCAAACTGCTCCGGGGCGCCCCCTGTCCGCTGAAAGATGTGGCCCGGGAGGATATCAACATGACTTTCATCCGGGAGAACAGCGAGGGCGAGTACGCCGGATCCGGCGCCTGGCTGTATAAGGATCAGCCCAACGAGGTGGTCATCCAGGACGGCGTGTTCTCCCGCCGCGGCTGTGAGCGTGTCATCCGCTACGCCTACGAGCTGGCGAAAAAGGAGCACAGGACGCTCACGAGCATCAGCAAGGGGAACGCCCTGAACTACTCCATGGTGTTCTGGGATCAGATCTTCCGGGAGGTGGGCCGGGAGTACCCCGAGGTGGAGACCCACTCCTACCTGGTGGACGCCGCCAGCATGTTTATGGTAAAAGATCCCGCCCGGTTCCAGATCGTGGTCACCTCCAACCTGTTCGGGGACATCCTCACGGATCTGGGCGCGGCCATCGCCGGCGGCATGGGACTGGCGGCCGGCGCCAATCTGAACCCGGAGCGGAAGTACCCGTCCATGTTTGAGCCCATCCACGGCTCCGCCCCGGATATCGCCGGGAAGGGGATTTCCAACCCCATGGCCACGGTATGGGCGGCCAGTCAGATGCTGGACTTCTTCGGCCATCCGGACTGGGGCGCGAGACTGATCGACATCCTGGAGGAGCTGCTGGTGGAGGGCGTCACGCTGACGCCCGACCTGGGAGGCACCGCCAGCACAAGCCAGGTGGGGGACGCCGTGGTGGCGAAGCTGTCCGAACCGAAGACGACCCGATGAGGGGCGGGAGGGAAGACTGTCATGTATTTGAAGGACATTAACAAGATATGGCTGGCCACGGCCCAGGCGCCGATCTACCTGGAGCCCTCCATGGCCAACCGCCACGGCCTGATCGCCGGCGCCACCGGCACCGGCAAGACCGTCACGCTGAAAGTGCTGGCCGAGTCGTTCAGCGAGATGGGAGTGCCCGTCTTTCTGGCGGATATCAAGGGCGACCTGAGCGGCATGGTGGCGCCCGGCGAGGAGAACAGGCACATCCGCCGCAGCATCGACACCATGGGCCTGGACAGCGTCGGCTACAGCTACACCGGCTACCCCGTCCGCTTCTTCGATGTCTACGCCAGACGGGGCCACCCCGTGCGCGTCACCGTGTCTGAGATGGGCCCTGACCTGCTCTCGCGCCTGCTTGGCCTGACCGACGCCCAGAGCGGTGTGCTGCGCATCGTGTTCCGGATCGCGGATGACAAGGGCCTGATGCTGCTGGATCTGAAAGACCTGCGCAGCATGGTGCAGTATGTGGGGGACAACGCCAGAGACTTCAGGCTGACCTACGGCAATCTCTCCAGCCAGTCTGTGGGCGCGGTGCAGCGTGCCCTGCTCCAGCTGGAGGACGAGGGCGGCGACCTCTTCTTCGGCGAGCCCGCCCTGGACATCGCGGACTGGGTGGACTGGGACGAGCAGGGCCGGGGCGTCATGAATATCCTGGAGTGCCAGGAGCTGTTCCAGCACCCGCTGCTGTACGCCACTTTCCTGCTCTGGATGCTCTCGGATCTCTATGAGATGCTCCCCGAGGTGGGCGAGATGGACAGACCGAAGCTCGCGTTCTTCTTCGACGAGGCGCACCTGCTGTTCAACGGGGCGCCAAAGGCGCTGGTGGACAAGGTGGAGCAGGTGGTTCGGCTCATTCGCTCCAAGGGAGTCAGCGTGTGGTTTATCACCCAGAATCCGTCGGATGTGCCGGACAGCGTACTGGGTCAGATTGGCAACCGGGTGCAGCACGCGCTGCGGGCCTACACCCCCAACGACCAGAAAGCGCTCCGGGCGGCCGCCAAATCGTTCCGGGTGAATCCCGCCTTTGATACCGAGGAGACGCTCCAGGCGCTGGGCACGGGCGAGGCGCTGGTGTCCGTGCTGGACGCGGAGGGGGTTCCCGCTGTGGTGGAGCGGGCGTTCATCCTGCCGCCCCGCAGCTCCATGAACGCGCTGAGCGATGAAGAAGTGGCCAAAATCGTCCAGAGCAGCCCCCTGCAGAGCAAATACGGCAATGTCATGGATCGCCGCTCCGCCTACGAGGTGCTGGAGGAGGACAGGCAGGCGAAAGCGGC
>CAYRAG010000001.1:15066-26231 GCA_964422185.1 uncultured Oscillospiraceae bacterium | reverse complement strand
GAGGAGAAAGAGCGCCGGGAGCGGGAGAAAGCGGCGGTCTCCCGCAGCTACCCGGGCCGCAGCACCTCATCCGGCAGACGGCGTGCGGATCCCCTGGAGAAGATGATCAACACCACCGCCAATACCGTGGGCCGGGAGCTGGGCAAGCAGATTGTCCGGGGCCTGTTCGGCAATTTCCGCCGCTGATCCGCGCCGCGTCCCCGCCGGCGGCACAAAAAAATGCTCAGAAGAGCCTGAGGGCTTTTCTGAGCATTTTTGTCGCATCGCAACGGCGTGAACCGCGGCGTTCCGGGCCTGTCCGGCCGGAGCGGCGGGCAGGTCAGGCGAGCTGCGCCTGGGCGACCTGTACCAGCTGCGTGAACGCGGCCTTGTCGTTGACCGCCATCTCCGCGAGCATCTTGCGGTTGATCTCAATGCCGGCCTTCTTCAGGCCGTTCATAAAGGTAGAGTAGTTCATGCCGTTCATTTTGCAGGCGGCGCTGATGCGGGTGATCCACAGCTGACGGAAATTGCGCTTTTTCAGCCTGCGGCCGGTGTAGGCATAGGTCAGGGATTTCATCACGGCCTGATTCGCCGTGCGGAAATGCTTGGATTTCGCGCCCCAGTAGCCCTTGGCCAGCTTCAGGATCTTATTCCTTCTCTTGCGCGTCATCATCGCACCTTTTACTCTTGCCATTGTAAAAGCCTCCTATATCTGAGTTGATTGAGTTTCAGTTATTTGTAGGGGATCATGCGCTTGATGACAGGCGCGTTGGTCGTATCGGCATAGGCGCCCTTGCGGAGACCCCGCTTGAGCTTTGTGGTCTTGCCGTGGCCGTTGAGCAGGTGGGATTTGTACGCGTGGGCTCTCTTCACTTTGCCGGACTTGGTAAGGTTGAAGCGCTTTTTGGCGCCGCTGTGGGTCTTGATTTTGGGCATGATGGTTTACTCCTTTTCGAATTCACTTTTTGGAATCCTTCCCGCTTTTGGCGGAAAGGAAAATGGACATGTGCCGTCCGTCCAGTTTGGGCTCTTTCTCCATGTTCGCGACCTCGGCGCATCCCTCTGCGAATTTCAGCAGCAGGTCCCGGCCGATATCGGTGTGCGCCATTTCACGGCCGCGGAAGCGCACCGTGACTTTCACCCGGTCGCCCTCGGTGAGGAAACGGATGGCGTTGCGCAACTTCACATTGAAGTCGTTGACATCAATGCTCGGGGACATGCGGATCTCCTTGATTTCCACCACATGCTGGTTCTTGCGGGCCTCTTTCTCCCGCTTGGTCTGTTCGAAACGATACTTGCCGTAGTCCATCAGCTTGCAGACGGGGGGTACGGCGTTGGGAGAGATCTTGACCAGATCCAGGCCCTGCTCCTCCGCTCTGCTCAGTGCCTCCCGGGAGGACATGATGCCGAGCTGCTCGCCGGTGTCTGAGATCAGGCGGACTTCCTCATCATGGATGTCCTCATTGATCTGATGAGCTATGTTGCTGATAGGGAGCACCTCCAGACAGAATAAAATAAGAGCGGATACCAGAAGAGGTACCCGCGGCCATGCGAAAAAGACACCGTCCACCCGGTGCAATTTCAGTCCATCTTAACCCTTTGGCTTTCGCCTGGGGTGAGGAACGGGTACCGCCCCTGCTTTGTTGTGCGAACGAAGTATAGCAGACCGCCAGGGCCATGTCAAGGAAAAAATTCGGAAAGCGGCACAAAATCCTGCTCCGCGGTGCGAATTCGCCGGGATCCGTCTGCCGGATCGATTTCACGGCGGAGGGAGGCATCCCGGCTGATTTTTGCGCCGATTCCGGTGCGCCCCGGGGGCGGAAAAAGGCGCGTTTCCCGGAAAAACCGCGGCTTTTTGTTGTCCCCGTACCGCCAGGTGATTTACAAAACCGCAACTATTATATTGAAAATATCGCGGCATGCCTTGTAAGATGAGGATATTCAGAACAAATAAGGCAGATTCGGCACACTCCGGGACACCGCCGTCCGCACACCTTGCAAACCGTACGGCCGTCTGATATAATTCAATGTCATGTTTTGGCCACATGCGGCCGGACGGGAACCGGCCGGGCCGCAGATCTGCGGGGTGTGCGAATTGTACTTAAAAGCCTTGGAAATGCAGGGGTTCAAGTCTTTCCCGGATAAGACGGTGCTGACTTTCAGCGGGGATATCACCGCGGTGGTGGGACCGAACGGCTGCGGAAAGTCCAATATCGCGGACGCCCTGCGCTGGGTGATGGGCGAGCAGTCTGTCCGGGCGCTCCGGGGCGGAAAAATGGAGGATGTCATCTTCGACGGCACCGCCACCCGGAAGGGGATGGGCTTTGCCGAGGTATCCCTGATCCTGGACAATTCCCACCGCATCCTGGAGATGGAGGAGAGCGAGATCATGGTGACCCGCCGGTATTACCGGTCCGGGGAGAGTGAATATTATATCAACCGCCGTTCCGTCCGCCTGAAGGATATCAACGAGCTGTTCATGGATACCGGGCTGGGCAGAGACGGCTATTCCATTATCGGGCAGGGCAGGATCAACGAGATCGTCGAGATGAAAAACCAGGATCGGCGGGAGATCTTTGAGGAGGCCGCCGGCATCTCCCGCTACCGCCACCGCAAGGAGGAGTCGGAGCGGAAGCTGGGCCGCGTCCAGGAGAATCTCGTGCGGATCAACGATAAGATCGATGAGCTGGAGCTCCAGGTGGGGCCTCTGCGGGAGCAGGCGGAGAAAGCCGGAAAATTCCTCGTGCTCCGGGATGAGCTGCGGGGGCTGGAGATCTCCGTGTGGCTGGACAGCCTGGACCGGATCCGGGCGGCGGGCATCAGGGCCCGGACGGATCTGGAGGGCGCCGTCCGCCAGCGGGAGGAGGCGCGTCAGGCGCAGGACGCCCTGTACGCCCGGGCGGAGGAACTTGCCGGGAAAATGCGGGAAAAAGATGTGGAGATGGATCAGATCCGCTTCTCCATCCGGAGCAGGGAGGCGGACGCCGCCGGGCTGGACAGTGAGATCGCGGTGCTGCGGGGCAAAATCCAGAACAACCTGGACAACGCCCAGCGGATCCGGGATGAGATGGAGCAGCAGGAGGGCAGAGCCGGCGGCGTGCAGGGGCAGATCCGGGAGCGCCGCGCCCGGCTGGATGAGATAGAGAAAGAGAAAACCGGCGTGGAATCCCAGCTGGCCGCCTGCCGGGATGAGGCGGAGACGATGAACCGCTCCGCCGGCACCCTGGCCAGAGAGCTGGAGCTGCTGCAGCAGAAAGAGGTCATGCAGACCGCCTCCGCCGAGGAGGCGAAACGGCTGCTGTCCGCTCTGGCCGCCGCCGCGCAGGAGCTGATGGATCGGGACGAGACCATCCGCCGGGAGATCGCGGAGGGGGACGAGGCGCTCGAGCAGGTCGGCGCGGAACTGGCCTCCGCCGCCGCGGATCGGGAGAAAGCGGAAGAGGAGCGGGACTCCATCCGCAATACGATCAGCGGCTACGACCTCCGGCTTGCCGGACGCCGGAAGAAGGCGGAGGACGCGGAGAACCGCCGGGTGAAGCTGCAGATGGAGGACAACACCATCCAGTCCCGCATCCGGATGCTGGAGGAGATGGAAAAACTCCACGAGGGCTTTTCCAGGGCGGTCAAACTGGTCATGAGCGAGGCCGCGCGGGGCGGCCTGAAGAATGTGCACGGCGCCGTGGGCGAGCTGCTCCAGGTGCCGGAGGAGTATACCGTGGCGGTGGAGACCGCCCTGGGCGGCGCCATGCAGTATCTGGTGGTGGATCAGGAGGAGGATGCCAAACAGGCCATCACCTTCCTCAAACGCCGGGATGCCGGGCGGGCCACCTTTCTCCCCCTCTCGTCCGTCAGACCCGCCCAGCTGCGGGAGCAGGGCGTGGATCAGGAGGAGGGCTTTGTGGGCACCGCCTGCGATTTGGTCCAGTTCGACGAGAAGTACCGGAATGTGGTCTCCAGCCTGCTGGGCAGGGTGGTCGTGGTCCGGGACATGGACGCGGCCATCGCCATCGCGCGCAAATACCGGTACGCGTTTCGCATCGTCACGCTGGACGGCCAGGTGTTTCACTCGGGCGGATCCATCACCGGCGGCTCCGCCAGCAGGAGCGCCGGCGTCCTGAGCCGCCGGGGGGAGCTGGAGCGCCTGCGGGAGCAGGCGGGCGATGTGGCCGCCAGCCTGATTCAGGCCGGGAAGGCGGCGGAGGATCTCAAGCGGGAGGTCACCGCGGCGGAGTACGAGATGGAGACCGCCCGGGATCAGCTGCGGGAGCAGGAGGACACGCTGCTCACCCTGGAGGAGCGCTGCCGCAGCCTGGAGAGCAGGCGGAAGGATCTGGAGGACCGCCGCCAGACCAGGCGGGAGGAACTCAGCCGGCTGAAAGAGCGCTCGGACAATCTGGAGGAGGAGACCGTCCAGGCCCGCGCCCGGATTGAGACCCTCGAGGGCGCCGCCGAGGCCGCCCGGGTTGAGGCGGAGAGCAAAAAGGCGGGCGAGGATGACCTCCGCAGCCGCAAAGCCGCGCTGGGAGACCGGGTGGCCGGGCTGAACGCGCGGCGGGCCGGTCTGGAGGCGGAGGAGACGACGCTCCGCCAGAACCTGGAGCAGCTGGAGACTCTGCACCGGGAGATGGCCGGGGATCGGGAGCGCCGGGCGGATCTGATCACGGAGTATGAGAGCCAGAACCGGGAGCTGTCCGACCGCATCCTGGAGAAGGAGAAAGCGCGTCAGGCGGTTCAGCTGGAAAACCAGGACAGGGAGCAGGAAGTCCACCGGCTCAATGAGGAGAAAATGAGTCTGGAGGCGGAGCGGGTCAAGGCAGACCGGGAGGGCCGGGAGAAAAACGAACTGCTGCTCTCCATGGAGCGGGAGGTGGCGCGGCTTCAGCAGAGCGTGGACCGGTTCGCGTCCGAGGAGCAGCAGCTGCTGGACAGGCTGTGGGATACCTATGAGCTGTCCCACGAGGCGGCGAGGGCGCAGCGGATTGCGCTGGAGTCCATCCCGAAGGCCAACCGGCGCATCGCGGAGCTCAAGCGGAACATCAGCGCCCTGGGGCCGGTCAACCTCGGCGCCATCGACGACTTCCAGCGGGTGAATGAGCGGTACACCTACCTGACGGAACAGCGGGACGATGTGGAGAAATCCAGACGGGAACTGGAGGAGATTATCGCCGGGATCACCGAGGAGATGCGCACCATCTTCTCCGCGCAGTTTGACCTGATCAACCGGGTGTTCCAGGAGACTTTCGTGGAGCTGTTCGGCGGCGGGAAAGCGGCGCTGGAGCTGGAGGATCCGGACGATGTGCTCAACTGCGGCATCGAGATCCGGGTTCAGCCGCCCGGCAAGGCGCTGAAAGTGCTCAGCCTGCTGTCCGGCGGCGAGAAAGCGTTCGTCGCCATCGCGCTGTACTTCTCGATTTTAAAGGTGAGGCCCACCCCGTTCTGCGTCATGGACGAGATTGAGGCCGCCCTGGACGACGCCAATGTGACCCGGTTCGCCCGCTACCTGCGGAATATGTCCCAGAAGACCCAGTTTATCGTGATGACACACCGCCGGGGCACCATGGAAGAGGCGGATGTCCTCTACGGCGTGACCATGCAGGAGAAAGGCATCAGCCGGATGCTGACCATCAACCTGAACGAGGTGGAGAGCGAGCTCCACCTCAAATAGAACCGCGCCGGAGTGCCCGGGAGAAAGGAACAGACAAGACGATGGGTTTTTTCGATAAGATCAGGAAGATCGGCATCTTCAGCGGATTTTCCAAACTGGACAGCGAGTTCTACGACGATCTGGAGGAGTCCCTCATCCTGGCGGACATGGGGACGGAGACGACGCTGAAAGCCGTGGACGAGCTGCGCGCCAGGGCGAAAGAGCAGAAGATCAAGACCGTCCCGGAGGCCAGAACCTGCATGAGCGGCATCCTGGCGGAGATGCTGGAGGTGGGCGATCCCGCGCTGAATCTGTCCACGAAGCCGTCCGTGGTGATGTTTATCGGCGTCAACGGCGTGGGGAAGACCACCACCATCGGCAAGCTGGGCTACCAGCTGAAGAGCGAGGGGAAAAAGGTGCTGTTCGCCGCGGCGGATACTTTCCGGGCGGCCGCCTCGGAACAGCTGAATATCTGGGCGGAGCGGGGCGGCATTGACATTGTGAAGCAGCACGAGGGGGCGGATCCCGCCTCCGTGGTGTTTGACGCGCTGTCCGCGGCCCGGGCGAGGGGCACGGATGTCGTGTGCATCGACACGGCCGGCCGCCTGCACAACAAGCAGAACCTCATGAACGAGCTCAACAAGATCAGCCGCATCGTGGACAGAGAGCTGCCGGACTGCGCCCGGGAGACGCTTCTGGTCCTGGACGCCACTACCGGCCAGAACGGGCTGGTTCAGGCGGAGCAGTTCAGGAAAGCGGCGGGCATCACCGGGATTGTGCTGACCAAGCTGGACGGCACGGCAAAGGGCGGCATCGCCATCGCCATCGCCCAGCAGCTGGGGATCCCCGTGAAGTACGCCGGTGTGGGGGAGAAGATAGAGGATCTGCAGCCGTTTGACGCGAAAGCGTTCGCGGAGGCGCTGATCTGAGAGGGCACGGTGTGCCGGACAGGGAGAGAGCGCAATGCGTGACAGAATCGACGGAAGAAACGAAGACGAGCTGCGCCCGGTGGAGCTGATCCCCGGCGTGAACCGGTTCGCGGAGGGCAGCTGCCTCATCCGCTGCGGGAACACGCAGGTGCTGTGTACCGCCTCGGTGGAGGAGCGCACCCCGCCCCATGTCCCCGAGGGAACCGGCTGGGTGACGGCGGAGTACGCCATGCTGCCCAGGGCGAACCGGGAGAGAAGCGCCCGGGATATCTCCCGGCTGAAGCTGGCCTCCCGCTCCGCGGAGATCCAGCGCCTGATCGGGCGCTCCCTGCGCTCGGTGGTGGATTTCACGCAGCTGGGGCCCAGGACGGTCACCATCGACTGCGATGTGCTCCAGGGCGACGGCGGCACGCGCACCGCGTCCATCACCGGGGGCTTTGTGGCCCTGGCCCTGGCCTGCCGGTGGATGTTGGATCGCGGCCTGATCCGGAAGATGCCGCTTCGCGGTTTCGTGGCGGCGGTGTCCGCCGGTATCGTGGACGACCGCCTTCTGCTGGATCTGTGCTATGAGGAGGACTCCGCCGCCCAGGTGGATCTGAACTGCGTGATGACAGACCGGGGCGAGCTGGTGGAGATCCAGGGCACCGGAGAGGGCAGACCGTTTACCTTCGGGGAGCAGCAGGAGCTGGTGCTCCTGTGCCGGAAAGGGATCCGGGAGCTCACCGGTCTTCAGCGGGAGATCCTCGGCGAACTGTGACCGCGTGCCCCGGCCGGCCGGGAAGCGGCACGGCAGGATATTGTGCAGAAAAAGGAGGGAAAGTGCGCCCGCCCGGGGCGGGCGGCGCACGGACTCATGAAACTGGTACTGGCAAGCAAAAATCCGAAAAAGCTGGCGGAGCTCGACGGGATTCTGTCCTCCCTGGGCGTGGAGGTCTGCTCCGAGGCGGACATCGGTCTGGATCTGGAAGTGGAGGAGACCGGAACCACCTTTGAGGAGAACTCCCTGCTCAAGGCGCGTGCGGTGATGGAGGCCTCCGGCCTGCCCGCCGTCGCGGACGACTCGGGGCTGTGCGTGGACGCACTCCACGGCGCACCCGGGGTTTACTCCGCCCGGTACGGCGGGGAGGGCCTGGACGACACGGGGCGCTGCCGCCTGCTGCTGGAGAATCTGCGCGGGCTGATGCCCCGCACGGCGAAGTTCGTGTCGGTCATCACCTGCTGTTTCCCGGACGGGCAGGTGATCACGGCCCGGGGCGAGTGTCCGGGCACGATCGCGTTCGCCATGATGGGGGAGGGCGGCTTCGGCTATGACCCCGTGTTCTTTGTGCCGGGGCTGAAGAAGACCTTTGCCCAGCTCTCCCCGGAGGAGAAAAACGCCATTTCCCACCGGGGGAAGGCGCTCCGGGCGTTCGCGGAGAAACTGGAGGCGCACCTGAACGGGGGCTGACCCGGAACCGGAGCATAAGAAAAACAGCCGCCTGCGGGCGGAAAGGAGTACGCGGAGAAGACCATGGATCTGACAGGAAAACAGAGGGCCCGGCTGCGGGCCATGGCGAACGGGATCGACACGATCCTCACTGTGGGCAGGGACGGCCTGGGGGAGAACCTCATCAAACAGGCGGACGACGCCCTGGAGGCGCGGGAGCTGATCAAGGGCAGAGTGCTGGAGAACTCCCCGCTCACCAGCCGGGAGGCCGCGGATGCGCTCTCGCGGGTCACCCGCAGCGAGGTGGTTCAGGTGATCGGATCC
Source organism: uncultured Oscillospiraceae bacterium (assembly GCA_964422185.1). Classification (GTDB taxonomy): domain Bacteria; phylum Bacillota; class Clostridia; order Oscillospirales; family Oscillospiraceae; genus CALXCT01. The sequence continues at coordinate 17,926 of CAYRAG010000001.1, read as the reverse complement.
AGGTTCGTGTTGTACCGCCAGAGCCACAGCAAAGACAAAAAGGATCGAATTGTCCTTGCGCCGGACAGGGGAAAGAGGGACTGACCAGTGAGAAAATGCCGCATCACAGTCATGCGGATGGCCCGTTATGAGGATCTGATGGCCGCCTACGAAAACCCCATCAGCCATCCCTGTGACCTGCGGGAGGGCCAGATCTTCCTGACGGACGGCCGGGAGAAGCCGGAGGGCCTGTGCGACAGCGCCTGGCAGACGCTCTTCCCGTTTGTCATGACCCTGTCCTGCGGGGGCGAGGGCATCTACGACGGCTGGATGAAAAACAGACGATCCGCCATGATCTCCTGCAACGACGGCTTCCGCCCGGTGAGCTTCTATCTCGAGGCGCTGGACGGGGAGGATCGGGAGATCCCGGGCGCCAGGGGGGCGGAAGGATGAGAATCGGAATCTACGGCGGGACTTTTAACCCGCCTCACACAGGGCATTTCGCGGCGGCCCGGGAGGCGATCCGGACTCTGAAACTGGATCGGCTGCTCCTGATGCCGGACGCCACGCCGCCCCATAAACCGCTGCCGGAGGGAACGCCGGACGCGGAGCACCGCCTGGCCATGACCCGGATCATGGCGGACGCGCTGCTGGAGCCGGACATTGTGGAGGTCAGCACGCTGGAGCTTCACCGTGAGGGGCCCAGCTACACGGTGGACACCCTGAAAGAGATCCACAGGGAGTACCCCGGGGCGAAGCTGTATCTCCTGCTGGGCACGGACATGTTCCTCACGCTCCACCAGTGGCGCGGGCCGAAAGAGATCGCGAAACTCGCCGTAATCTGCGCGTTCGCCCGGAACCGGGGGGATGAGGAGACGGTGTTCGGCCCCCAGCGGGAACTGCTGGAGCGCAAATACGGGGCGAAAGTGCGCATCGTCCCGATGCCGGATCTGGTGGAGATCTCGTCCACCAGCCTGCGGGAGAGCCTGGCGGCGGGCGGAGGCGGCGATTTCCTGCTCAGCGCGGTCTACGGCTACATCCTGTGCCACGGCCTGTACGGAACCCACGCGGATCTGAAACACCTGAGCGACGATGATCTGCGCGCCTGCTCCTACTCCATGGTCAGGCAGAGGCGGGTGCCCCACATCCGGGGCTGCGAGGAGGAGGCGGTGCGCCTGGCGCGGCGCTGGGGCGCGGATGAGACCATGGCCCGGCGGGCCGCCATTCTGCACGACTGCACCAAGTACTGGACGGTGGAGGAGCACACGGCGATGTGCGCCAGATGCGGCGTGGCGCTGGATGAGATGGAGCGGACGCAGGAAAAGCTGCTCCACGCCAAATCCGGGTCGTGTGTCGCCCGATCCGTGTTTGGAGAGCCGGAGGAGGAGTGCCAGGCCATCTTCTGGCACACCACGGGGAAAGCCGGAATGACCACCCTGGAGAAGATCCTCTATCTGGCGGATTATATGGAGCCCACCCGGGATTTCGACGGCGTGGAGCAGCTGCGTGCGCTGGTCTACGAGGATCTGGACGCGGCGCTGCTGCTGGCGTTTGAGATGAGCATCGAGGAGATGCGCGAGATGGGCAAACCGATGCACCCGCGCACGCTGGAGGGCCGGGACGAACTGCGAGGCGGAAAGTAGGCCATGGATCAGAACAACGGGAAGAAGACAGAGGGAAAGAGAGTCCTGAAGCGGGAGCATGTCATTGCCCGCCGGGTTCTCAGCGTCCTGGGCGTGATCGCGGCGGTGATCATCGTGGCGGTTCTCGCCCTGAAAGCCTATATCCGGCCGCCGGAACTGCCGACGGTGGAGGAGCCCTCCCCCAGTGTGACGGGAGAGGATCCCTCACAGCCCGCGGAGACGGAGGAGATGGGGGAACAGCCGCCCATCGCCGCGGGCAGGAAAGAGGGCGTGTACACTTTCCTCGCGTGCGGAAAAGACACCGTCAGCAACGGGACGGACACCATGCTGCTGACCGTGATCGACACCGAGAACGGCACCATCGACGCCATGAGCATGCCCAGGGACACCATGGTCAATGTGAAGTGGCGCACGAAAAAGCTCAACTCCGTCTACAGCGGCATGGGCATGGACGCCCTGAAAGAGCAGATCGGCATGCTGACCGGCGTGACGCCGGACTACTATGTGCTGGTAGAGTGGGACGCCGTGGGCCGGCTGGTGGACGCCATAGGGGGCGTGACTTTCGATGTCCCCTATGACATGGACTACGACGACCCGGCGCAGAATCTGCATATCCACCAGACCGCGGGCGTGCGCCGCCTGACCGGGGACGACGCCATGCAGGTGGTGCGCTGGAGGAAGAACAACTCCAACAGCGTCTACGGCCGGCACAGCGTGGGGGATACCGGCCGCATCGAGCTGCAGCAGTCGTTTCTGGCGGCGGTGGCGAAAGAATGTCTCCAGGTGAAGAATGTGACCCGAATCCGGGAACTGGCCTCCGTATTCCAGGAGAATGTGGAAACGGATCTGACTTTCGGCAACCTGCTCTGGTTCGGCCAGCAGGTGCTGAAGATGAACGCGGACGAGGATGTGCATTTCTACACCCTGCCGGCCAACATGAACGGCAGCTATAACGGCACTTCCTATGTGTTCCCGAAGCCCGCCGACATCGTCGAGCTGGTGAACGAGCACCTGAACCCCTACCTGCGGGACATCACCACCCGGGATCTCCAGGTGATGGTGAAGAATTCCGACGGGAGCATCTCTGTGACCAACGGCACCCTGGTGGACAAATCCGTAGCCCGGCCGCCGGCCCCGTCCCCGAGTCCGTCCGCGTCCCCGAGCCCGAGTGAGTCCCCGAGCCCGAGTGAATCCCCGCAGCCTGGCGAATCCCCGCAGCCCGGCGAATCCCCGCAGCC
>CAYRAG010000001.1:0-14966 GCA_964422185.1 uncultured Oscillospiraceae bacterium | reverse complement strand
GCCCGGAGAATCCCCGGTGCCCGGCGAGTCCACACAGCCCGGAACCACGCCGGATCCCGGCACCATAGCGGATCCGGGCGTGTCCCCGGATCCCGCCGCCCCGCCCGCGCAGAGCGATGTTCCGGCGCAGCCGGAGCAGCCCGCGGAGAGCAGCCCGCCCGCGGCGCCGGAGACAGCGCAGCCTGAGGCGCCCGCGCAGGACGCGGCACCGCCGGAGTCCTGAGACGCTCTCGCCCCCGGGCACGGCGGAGGGGGCACAAAAAGGTCAGTGGCACGGGAGGATCCTCCCGTTTCAAAACAGCTTGAAAGGAGCAGAGATATGGCGGAACCCAAGGAACTGGCGCTGGCCATTGCCAGGGCACTGGACAGCAAGAAGGGGCTCAACATCAAGGTACTGGAGACCGGACACCTGACGACGCTCGCGGACTACTTCGTCATCTGTACCGCCACCTCGTCCACCCAGGTGCGGGCACTGTCGGATGTGTGCGAGGAGGCGGCGAAAGAGCTGGGAGAGACGCCCCACCACATCGAGGGCCACCGGGGCGGAGTCTGGACGCTGCTGGATTTCTCCAGCGTGGTGGTGCATGTCTTTATGGAGGAGGCGCGGCAGTTTTACGACCTGGAGCGCCTGTGGGCTGACGCTGAGCAGGTGGATTTGACCGGCGTGCTTGGGGAATAAACACAAAGACCATCGGCCCGATTCCGGAGACGGGCCGATGGTCTTTTTTTCTGTTGCGGCTTCAGCGCAGCACCGCGCCGCAGTCTGATTTCAGAGTGGCCAGGATCGCGCTGACATCGCTGTCCACCTCCTCGCCGGTGAGGGAGCGGTCGTCGGCGCGGAGGGTGAGGCTGAACGCCACGGACTTCTTGCCGGGCAGGATGCCGTCCCCGCGGTAGATGTCAAACAGCCGCACCTCTTTCAGCAGGCCCCTGGCGCCCTTGCGGATCGCCGCCTCCAGGGCGCCCACGGTCACCGACTCGTCGCACACCACGGAGATGTCCCGGATGACCGAGGGGAACCGGGGCAGGGGCACATACTCGGGGTCGGCGCCCCTGACCGAGTAGAGGGCGTTGAAGTCCAGCTCGGCGCAGTAGAGCTCCGTATCCACATCGTAGTTCCCGGCCACCAGCGGGTGGATCTGGCCGAAGACGCCCAGGCAGGTTTCGCCGCTGCGAACCTCGGCGCACCGGCCGGGATGGTAGCTGGGATTGTCGGAGCAGGGGGCGAAATCGATATCCTCAATCCGGAGATCCTTTAAAACCGCCTCCACGGCCCCTTTCAGGGTATAGAAGTCCATCCCGCCGCCGTAGGCGCCCAGGGTGAGCACCCTGTCCTCGTTCGCCAGCCCGTCCGGGCCGCCCGGATGGTAGGTGCGGCCCACTTCATACAGCCGCACGGCGCTGTTGCGGAAATGGTCGTTCCGGGCCAGAATCTCCAGCATGGAGGGCAGGGTGGAGACCCGCATGACGGAGGTGTCCTCCCCCAGGGGGTTCAGGATCCGGAAAGAGTCGCGCCGCGGGTCGTCCGCCGGCCAGCGGATTTTGTCGTAGGCGGAGGGGGAGATAAAGGAGTAGGTGATGATCTCGTCGTAGCCGCAGCTCCTGCACACCTGCCCCAGCCGGTTCTCCAGCTTCTGCCTGTCGTCGTAGCCGCCCATGGTGGTCGCACCGCGCATGAGCGTGGACGGGATTTTATTGTATCCGTAGAACCGGGCCACCTCTTCCGCCAGATCCGCCATACCCTCCACATCCGCGCGCCAGGAGGAAACCTCCACCTCGTTCCGCTCCCGCCGGATGCCAAAGCCGAGCCTGCCCAGGATCTCGTACATCTGATCCTCCGGCACCTCCGTGCCCAGCAGGGCGTTGATCCGGTCCGGCTCCACCCTGAGCACGCGGGGCTCCGGCACATGGTTGAGGATGTCGATGACGCCGTCCACCACCTCGCCGGCGCCCAGCATCTCCACCAGCTCGCAGGCGCGGTTGACGGCCGGCAGGGTGTTGAGCGGATCCAGGCTCTTCTCAAACTTGGCGGAGGCCTCCGTCCGCATCCCCAGCGCCAGGGCGCCTTTCCGGATGCAGGTGCCGTCGAAGCAGGCGGACTCGAAGACCACATCGGTGGTATCTGAGACGATCTCGGAATTCAGACCGCCCATGATGCCGGCAAGGCCCACTGCCCTTGTCTCATCGGCGATGACCAGGTGGTTTGCGGTCAGGGTGCGGACATTGCCGTCCAGCGTGGTCAGCTGCTCGCCCTCCTCCGCCCGGCGGACGATGATCTTCCCGCCGTTCACATAGCGGTAGTCAAAGGCGTGCATGGGCTGGCCGTATTCCAGCATGACATAGTTGGTGATGTCCACGATGTTGTTGATGGGCCGCACCCCCATGGCGCGCAGCCGCTCCCGCATCCACTTGGGAGAGGGCGCGATCTTCACCCTGCGCACCATGCGCGCGGTGTACCGGGGCACGAGATCCGCGGCGGGAGTCTCCACATCCAGCAGCTGCGCCAGGTCGCCCTCCGCGCCGCCCTGAACCACCGGCTCGTGGAGATGCAGGGGGCGGTCAAAAGTGGCGGATACCTCCCGCGCCAGCCCGATGACGGACAGGCAGTCCGGGCGGTTGGGCGTGATCTCAAATTCCACCACATGGTCATCCGCGTTGATGATGGGCCTGATATCGTCGCCGGGCTGAATTCCCTCCTCCTGGAGGACGAAGATGCCGTCCGGAATGCAGTTGGGGAACTCCCGCTGCTCCGCACGCAGATCCGCCAGCGTGCAGATGGTTCCCTCCCCGGTATGGTAGGCGGCCAGGTCGCCGGTATGCAGGTTCTGGCACGGCGTCACCACGGTGACCCCGGTACCGTCCCCGGAGAGGGTGAGCCGGACAGACCAGGTGCCGTTTCCCGCGTACTCCACCCCGGCGACGCCGGCGGCGACCACGGGGCCGAACACCCTGTCCCCGGGCTTGATGTCCGCGGGGATGGACGGTTTGGCCGGATCGATGGGGTGGTAGTCGTTGAGCAGCGCGGCGGCGGTGATCACACCGTAGGGGAAGTCGCGCTCGTCCAGCGCCAGCTCCTTCAGGGAGCAGAGCATGCCGTCAGAGAGCACGCCCCGCAGTTTGCCCCGCTCAATTTTCACGCCCCCGGGCAGGACGGACCTGTGCAGCGCCACGGGAACCAGGTCGCCCTCGTGGATGTTCCACGCGCCGGTGCAGATCTGCACCGGGCTGCCCCGTCCCACATCCATCTGGCACACCCACATGTGGTCGGAATTCGGGTGGCGCTCCATGGAGTCCACGCGCCCCACCACCACATTGGAGATCTCCGCGCCCAGATCGTGGGTCAGCTCCACCTTGGAGCCGGACAGGGTCATGGCCTCGGAAAAATCCTTATCGTTCGCGTCCACAGCGACAAACTCGCTGAGCCATTTTCGGGATAAATTCATCTATCGGCGCGCGAATCCCCGCGGCGATCCGCCCCGGAGGAAACGCGCCTTCGCTCCTTTCTCATTGGTACTTGTCTGCTGTCCCGGCGCAGGCGCGCAACCCGCCCGCGTCCGCTCAGAACTGCTCCAGGAACCTGACATCGTTTTCGAAGATCAGGCGCATATCCGCGATCTTGAAGCGGCGCATGGCGGTGCGCTCCAGCCCGATCCCGAAGGCCCAGCCGGAGTAGACATCCGGGTCAATCCCCGCCATCTTCAGCACTTTGGGGTGGATCATGCCGGCGCCCAGCAGCTCAATCCAGCCCTCGCCCTTGCAGGTGGGGCAGCCGGCGCCGCCGCACTTGTAGCACTGGACATCCATCTCGCAGGACGGCTCGGTGAAGGGGAAGTGATGGGGGCGGAACCGGGTTTTCGTGCCTTTCCCGTACAGCTGCTCCACCACCGTGTTGAGCGTCCCTTTCAGATCCGCCATGGTGACGCCCCGGTCGATGACCATGCCCTCCACCTGGTGGAACATGGGCGAGTGGGTGGCGTCCACCTCATCCTTGCGGTACACCCTGCCGGGGGCGATAATGCGGATGGGCAGCGGCATGGAGTCCATCGCCCGGACCTGCATGGGGCTGGTCTGGGAGCGGAGCATCACCCGGCTGTCCGAATCAAAATAGAAAGTGTCGGACCAGTCCCGGCTGGGATGCCCCTCCCCGGCGTTCAGCCGGTCGAAATTCAGTTCCGCCAGCTCCACCTCGGGGCCGTCCAGCACCGTAAAGCCCATTCCGATGAAAATCTCCTTGATCTCGTCCAGCGCGGTGTACATGGGGTGGCGTCTGCCCAGAGGCACCGCCTTTCCCGGGACGGTCACATCCACCACTTCGCTCTCCAGCTTCCGCTCCAGCGCCTCGCGGGCGAGACGATCGGACGCGGCGTCAATGGCCGCCTCCAGGGCCGAGCGGACCTCATTGGCCAGCTGGCCCATGACCGGGCGCTCCTCCGGCGGCAGCCTGCCCATCTGTTTGAGCACCGCCGTCAGCTCGCCTTTCTTCCCCAGATACTTCACCCGCAGGGCGTCCAGCTCTGCGGTGGTCTTTGCGCCGCCGAACGCCGCAAGCGCCTCGGCGCGGATTTTTGCCAACTGTTCTTTCATTCGTGTGCGCACTGCCGCCCGCGGATTTTGCCGCGGGAGGGCACGCGCTCTCGCTCCTTTCCGGCTCATCGTGATGAGAGAATATCTTCCTCCCCCGTATCGAATCCGGCCGGGGGAGACGCGCAGGGAACAAAACAGGGATGCGGGGAACGGCGCAGCCGCGAACCGCGCAGGCCGGGCGGGCTCAGCCGCCCGGGCCGTGGGAGAGATTTCCAGTTTCACAGGAAACCGTCCGGGATACTCACAGTGAGATGTCCATCCCCACCCGGAGCTGCCGCACCACATCCCCCAGCTCCTCCCGGAGAATCTGAAAGGCCCGGTTTCCGGTGCAGTGGCCGGTATAGACGGACAGCACGCCGGTCTCCCGGATATCCCGGGCGAGGCCGCGCACGGTCTCCTCCGGCGCGGCGAACAGGTGAAACCCGCCGATCAGGGCGCGGACCGGCCGGCCGGGAAAAGTGCGCTGCACCTCACGGATGATATTCGCCGCGCCGCCGTGGGAGCAGCTGTTGAAGACCGCCAGTCCGTCCGCCAGTTCCAGAACCAGACTCTGCTCGTGGGCAAAGTCATCGTACTTCCATCTGAGCCCGGCGCGGACATACATGCGGCTCTGCCTGCCCAGATCCTCCAGCCCCGGCGTCCTGTGCGGGATCAGCCAGGCCCCGGGGCACAGCGGGAAATCCCCGCCGGCGTAGACGATGCGCTGCGCGTATTCCTCCAGCGTGCCTCTGGCGATGCCGATATACCTGGGGAGTACCTTTTTGCGGTGGTAGCAGTTCTCCCCGCAGCCCTCCCGGAGGTAGAAGCCGGCGCTTCGGTTGCGTGCGAAAAAAGCCCCCATGCCGTTGCCGTGGTCGTAGTGGGCGTGGGACAGCACCCCGTAATCCACAGCGGAGAGATCCAGACCGAGCGCCTCCGCGTTCTTCGCGAACAGATCCGAGGCGCCGGTATCCAGCAGGATGCGCCTGTCCCGGTACTCGATGTAGATGCTCAGACCCCACTCGCCGCAGAGATCCCCGCCGGCGAGGTTGTCCGCAAGCACGACTGCTCTCATGATGTTAACGCCTTTCTCACAGACAGGCCCGTCCCCGGGGAATTCCGGAAGGCAGCGGGCGTCCGGCAGACATGAGAAAAGCCCTCCGCCCCGAAAACGGGACGAAAGGCAACCCTTCCGCGGTACCACCCGCGTTCACGCCGGCGGCGTGCGCTCTACGCTCCGGTAACGGCGGAGACACCGTCCTGCTCTCACAGGCCGCTCCCGGGTGAACCAGGCGATATCCCGCGGGCAGGCTTCCAGCCGATGACCTGCCGTCTCTGTGGCGGGATGACCACGCCATTTTCCCGTTCCTCGCGATTTGTGCTGTGACCCTTATACCACAAAATAAGGGGAAATGCAAGGGCGAGTTTGCCAGAACGCCGCGGCAATCTCCCGACTTTGCCGTGCGTAGCGCCTTGTGCTCGCGCCGCATTCGTGCTATACTGGCGCAGACAAAACACCCGCGGGCGGACCCCGCACGGGAGCGGATAAACGCGGGGGAAAGGAAGCATCAGCCATGAAGCTTGCGACGGCGGAACAGATGAAAACGATGGACGCGAGAGCCATTCAGGATATGGGGATCCCCTCCACTTTGCTGATGGAGCGGGCGGCGCAGGGGATTCTGGAGGCGGTGCTGAGCCTGTCGGAGAAGACGGCCTCCGCCGCTGCACGGGAGCTCGCGATCACGGGGGAGACATACGCGTTCCGGCGCGGTGTCCCAGGCGGCGTGAAGCGGGCGGCTGTCTTTGTGGGCCCCGGGAACAACGGGGGAGACGGCACCGCCGCCGCCCGTCTGCTGATCCAGCGCGGCTGGACCGTGCGGGTATTTCTGGCGGGAAGCCGGGCGAAACTGACGGCAGACCACCTGGAGATGACCCGCCGTCTGGCGGAGACAGGGGGCGCCCTGGAGGACTTTGACCCGGACAGCGAAGATCAGGCGTCTTTCGCCATGGGGGCGGATGTGATCGTTGACGCCCTGTTCGGGGTGGGCCTCAACTCCCCGCTCCGTGAGCCCGGGCGATCCGCGGTGGATCTGATCAACCGCAGCGGTGCGCCGGTCGTGGCGGCGGATATCCCCTCCGGAATCGAGGCGGATACCGGCCGGGTGCTGGGTTCCGCCGTGAACGCCGCGGTGACGGTCACTTTCTCCATGGCCAAGCCGGGGCTGTTTGTGGGGAAAGGCGCCATCCATGCGGGCCGGGTGATCATTCACGACATCGGAATTCCCCGGGAGGCAAAAGAGGGCATAGACTTCCCGGTGGAGGCGGTGACGGCGGACATGGTCCGCGGCTGGCTGCCGGAACGGCCGGCGGACGGCCACAAGGGGAACTTCGGCAAAGTGTACGCCCTGGCCGGCAGCGTGGGATACACCGGCGCGCCGGTGATGGCGACAAAAGCCGCCATGCGCACCGGGGCCGGGCTGGTATACCTGGATGTGGCGGAGGATATCTATCCCATCGTGGCCGCGAAATGCGACGAGGTGATGCCCCGGCCCGTGCCGCTGCCCACCCATGAGGGCTGCGTGAGCATGGAGGTGCTCAACGAGATCCTGGAGCACATCGCCCCGTGCAGCGCCGCCCTGGTGGGCCCCGGATTCCATGAGAGCCCGGAGACCGCGGATCTGCTGTACGGCATCATGGAGCATGTCAACTGCCCCATTGTGCTGGACGCGGGCGGCCTCAATCTGGCGGCTCAGCACATGGATATGGTGGACGCCAGGTACGCGCCCCTGGTGCTGACCCCCCACGACGGGGAGTTTGCCCGGCTGGGAGGCGACCTGTCCCACGGGGATCGCCTGGGGGAGGCCAGACGCTTCGCGAAAGCCCACGGCTGTGTGCTGGTTCTGAAAGGCCACGCCACCATCGTGGCGCACCCGGACGGCCGGGCGCTGGTCAACACGACGGGGAATTCCGGCCTGGCCAAGGGCGGATCCGGCGATGTCCTGTCCGGCATGGTGCTCGCCCTGCTGGGCCTGGGGATGGAGCCGTTCTACGCGGCGGCGGCCGCGGTCTACCTCCACGGGCTGGCGGGGGACATGTGCGCCGCGGAACTGGGCGAGTGGGGCATGCTGCCCACCGATGTGATCGAGAAGATCCCCTTTGCCATCCGGAAAGTGCTGGGATAACACGGGATCGGGCTTTTAGCCCCGTGTTCCCCGAAAGCCTGTAAAACTGCGCGAAAACGAAGAGACCTTTCCACTTTGGTGATGGGAAGAGAACTCCTGTCCAGACTTGTATTTCCAGCCATCCGGGGAAAGACAGGCAATGTTTCAGCGGTGGCCGTCTTAACCATCTGCCCGTGCAGTTTTGCCACAGAAACCAAAACCATGCTTCTAAAATAGTATAAACATTTAATAATACATCTCTATTAACATATAATAAAAGCATATTACAATCTCAAGAATCGGAAAAAACTGCACTAAATCCATGGAGCGAGGCGCCTGCCAGCGCTGTCCCGGGCCTGTGACAGCATGGCCATGGCGTTGGCCAGGGTGCGGACAGGCCGCGTGCCGCTTTCCATCGTCTGATGCCCGGGGAGCATTCCTCCCCCGCTTTCCATCTCTCCTGACCATTGGCATAGCCGGTAAAAATATAACCAACCGTACAGGGAGGGAAAACGATGGGGAAGATAGTCCGCGATCACTCAAATCTGTTTCCTCTTCCCAGGGGAGCATTCCTCAGGAACAGGAAGTATGTCTACATCAATACATCCAGCAGCTATGTCCGATCTTCTGAGAGGAAAACGGAGGGAACCCGCGGCTACATTGACCACGAGAGCGTTTGTATCGGGGTCATTGCGGATCCCGATGCCCCGGAGCGCATGTTTTACGCCAATGAGCGTTACAGGGCGATGATGGGGGTCAGGGAACTGCCGGATCCTCTCCAATTTGCAGACAGCCTGACTGTCGGGCTGTATTGCCTGATCCGGGCCATAGCGGAACGAAGCGGGCTGTCCGAGGATCTGTCATCGGCATTTGGAGAGGACGCAGCCCGGCAGATACTGGACTGCAGCCACTACATGCTGTCAAGGGAATCTGCGGTGATGCAGCATTACCCCTCCTGGGCCCGGGAGCATGCGCTTTTCTCAGAGGGAATCAGAGATGCTACCGCCCTGGGGAAATTTCTGAGGTATGATTTATCCCGCGAAAAGATTGATGCGTTCCTGGATCTCTGGGCGGTGCGGAATATACCGGGGAACCGCGTCAACCTCTACCTCTGCTATGACTCCACAGAGACAAACTGTCAGGCAGAAGGCGTGTCCATTGTGCAGGATGACCTTTCTGAAGATGATCCGAGCCCCGGCCGGGTCAACACGGACTATGTGGTGAGACAGGAGGACGGATTGCCGTTCACTTATCTCCATACGCCCGGATCCGTGTCAGGGATTGCGCAGGCGCAGGAGATGCGCCGGTTTATGGATCGTTTAAGCAGACTTTCTCAAAAGAGCGTCTCCCTCGCCCTGATATGCGACCGGGGATCCATCTCGGAACAAAATCTGCGGCAGATGGACGACGCGGGGATTGGATATCTTCTCATGCTCCATCCCGGCTCCAGGCAGTTCGAGCAGATCTCCGATTCCGTGACAGACGAAATCAGAAGCCGTCAGAACAGGCTGGTGACGGCGGACGGAGACGAAAAGTACGGACTGACCGGGACGATTCCCCTTTATCCTGGCGGCCCGCGATGTCATGTCCATGTGATATGGAGCGCCGGCAGAGATTCCGCCGGACGCCATGAGGTTGACAGGAAAGTTGCGGCGGAACGGAAAAAACTCGAGGCGTTTCTGGCAGAATCCAGGGGGAAATCGTTTCTGCCTGAGGAGCTCAGGTGGGTTTCTCCTTATTTCAGGCTCACACTTGAAAGAGGAGAACCACGGGTAGTTGAAAGCAGAACGCAGGCCGGTGGGGCGGGTGCAGCGGCGCGACAGCTGGAGACCGTGCGCGTTCTCGGCTATGCGGATGACGAGGACTCTATCCACCGGGCATACCGGAAAGCCGGTATCATGATTCTGGTCACGAGCGAAGAGATGACCGCGCAGAAATGCCTGGACGAATTCGCAAAGCGCGAGTGTGTGGAGGAAACTTTCGCCTCGCTGAAAAGCCATCCCGGCATGGACAGAACCGGGATTCCCCCGGAGGAGTCCATGCGCGGGAAAGGGCTGGTCTGGTTTGTTGCCTCCATCCTGACTGCGCTGATTTTCAAAGAGACTGCCGCGCTGCGCGCCTCAAACCGGGAGGGGTTCTCTGTTCCGGCAGTGGTCCGTGAGCTGGAGGCAGTCAGGGCGGACAGAGATCCCGCGGCAGGCCGCCGGCAGAGGCGCTTTAAGATGACAGACAGGCAGAGGGAGATCCTGAATTGCTGGCATCTGGATGAGCAGTCGGTCGATGAGGCAATCGGGGGACTGACCGTCTGAGACAGGCCGGCGGAAAGTTGCGCCACCTGCTGAAATTCAGGAGATTCACGGAAAGTTCTGAAAAGCAGATGGTGAGACAGAAATCGGAATAATCTCAATAAATCGATGGCAAACCCGGCGTTCTGCCGTTGTTTTAAACGAAATTCAGGCATGAGTTTGATCTTCTGCACCATGATTTGCCCGCGGCGTACCGCGGAGGGCGGATGCGGAGCGGCAGCCGCCTGCCGGGAGGAAAGGAAGCGTTCGTGATGGAAGAAGCCAAAATGCGCACCTGGGCGGAGATCTCTCTGCCGAATCTGGAGCACAATTACCGCGCCCTGCGCGCCGAGCTCTCTTTCGGATGCGGGTTTATGGGCATCGTGAAAGCCAACGCCTACGGCCACGGGGCGGTGCCTGTGGCGCGGAAACTGGAGGAGCTGGGGGCGGATTATCTGGCTGTGGCCTGCGTCAGCGAGGCGGCGCAGCTGCGTGAGGCGGGCATCACCGCGCCGATTCTCATCCTGGGATATACGCCGCCGGAGTTTGCCGGGGATGTGGTGAGGCTGGATGTCACCCAGAGCGTGTTCTCTCCGGATCTCGCCCAGGCGCTCTCGGAACAGGCGCAGCGCCAGGGGAAGCGGGCCAGGATCCACCTGAAAGTGGACACGGGGATGAGCCGCCTGGGTGTCCTCGCCCAGGACAGCGTTTGGGCCGCGGATCAGATCGCGGGTCTGTGCCGCTACCCCGGCCTGGAGCCGGAGGGGATCTTCACCCACTTTGCCAACGCGGACGGGGATGAGGAGTACACGATGCTCCAGTTCACCCGTTTTCTGGATGTGCTGGAGGAGTGCAGGCAGAAACACGGCCTGGAATTTCCAATTCGCCATTGTGCTGCCAGCGCTGCTGTGATAAACTATCCCTGCACCCATCTGGATATGGTGCGCCCGGGCATTGCCCTGTATGGCCACTATCCGGACGCGTCCTGCGACGGGATGGTGTCCGCCGGCCTGAAGCCGGTGATGACTGTGAAGAGCCGGGTGGCGGCGATCCGGGATCTGCCCGCGGGCACGCCGGTCAGCTACGGCTGTACCAACCGCTTCGGAGACACCCCCGGACGGGTGGCAGTGCTTCCCGTGGGCTATGCCGACGGACTGCACCGGGTGTTGTCCAACCGCGCCGAAGTGCTCCTGAACGGCCGGAAGCGGCCCATTATGGGCAGGGTATGCATGGATATGTGCATGATCCGGCTGGAGGATGACGATGAGGCGGCGGTGGGAGATGTGGCCGAGGTGTTCGGCGAAGAGAATCCCGTCGAGGATCACGCGGATCTCGTGGGGACGATCCAGTATGAGCTGCTCTGTGATGTGAGTCCGCGGGTGCCCCGCGTCTACCTGTCCTGACCGCTTCCCCGTCCGGAGCGGGGACAGCAGGTTCAGAGTCGACCCGGCGGCAGGAACCGTCCGGGCGTAATACAGAAGAATCCGGCGCCGGGAGCGCACGGGACAGGATACAGGCACTGCCTGGAAAGGAACGAGTGAGATGAAGAAGAGAGACAAACGCATCCTGGCCGCCCTGATTGTCGGGGCTGTCTGCCTGTGCGGCGTGGCCGCGGCATCGGGCGGTTCCGCCTCTGATCCGCTGGTTACCCTGAGTTATCTCAACCAGACGGTGACGCCGAATATCCTCAATCAGGTGGATAACAAGGTGAACGCGAAAGCGGCGGAGCTGGAGAACAGCCTGAACCAGAAGATTGCCAGCTATACCAGCCAGATGGAGCAGGCCCTGGCCGGATCGGGCGGGAGCGTGGTGGTACCGCCCGCCAGCACCACGGGCAGCGCCAGTTTCGCGCTGGTGACCCTGTCCGGCGGCCAGCGGCTGAACCTGGGCGTGGGGACGGAGGTTCTGCTTCAGGAGGGCGCCGTGTTCTGCGTCTCATTCTCCTCTCCCGGACTTGTGGACAGCACCGCCGGCGGTTCGATTGACAACGGCGCGGCGCTGTCGGTCAATCACCTGTATCTGACCACCACGGGAGACAGCTCCGTGGCTGTCGGCAGCGATACCGCGAAGCTGCTGGTTCGCGGCGGCTACACGGTGACCTGAGTGCGGCCTGGGATACGAAAAACCCCCGTCGGGTATCGGATGAGGATACCTGACGGGGGATTCTTTTTTCCACTCGGCCGGGAGAGGAGGCGCCGCGGGCGGGTCAGTCCGGATCTCGCTGATCGGCGGGCGCTTTCTCCTCCGGGAAGAGAATGGTGGCCTTGAACAGGTCGCCGTCGATACTCAGGGAGAACTGCCCGCCCTGAATCTCCGTCAGGCTGCGGGCGATGGACAGTCCAAGGCCGCTTCCCTCCGTGGAGCGGGAGATATCCCCCCGGACAAAGCGCTCCATCAGCTCCTCTGCGGAGATGTTCAGAGGATCCCGCGAGATGTTTTTCACGGTGATCGCCGCCTGGCCGCTGTTCCGGGCGGCCTCCAGGTACACCCGGGTGCCGGACAGTGCGTATTTGCAGCAGTTGGACAGCAGGTTATCCAGCACCCGCCACAGATGTCTGCCGTCCGCCATGATATAGACAGGCGGCGCGGGCAGGAGAAGCATGGGGTGCAAATCCAGGGAGAGGAACCGCTCCTCGTACTCCGCCAGCGCCTGTTCCAGGAGCTGGTTGAGGTTGATCGACGCACGCTCCACCGTCAGGACGCCGGTGGAAGCCTTGCTGGCCTCCACCAGGTCTTCCGTCAGCTTTTTCAGACGCTGGCTCTTCCGATCCAGCACGGAGATATACTCCCTGGCGGCGGGGTTCTGGATGTCCTCTTTTTTCAGGAGATCCACATAGTTGATGATGGAGGTGAGCGGGGTCTTCAGGTCGTGAGACACATTCGTGATCAGTTCCGTCTTGAAGCGCTCGCTGCGCATTCTCTGCTCCACCGCCGTGTTCATGCCGTCGCCGATGGCGTTCAGGTTCTGCCCGTGTGCGGCAAGAGCCCGGAACATCCGGTGTGTATCCACTTTCGCGTCCAGATCGCCGGCGGCCAGGGCGGCGCCCTCCTGAAACAGCTGGCGCATCTGCCATGCGAAGAAAACGGCCCCGATGAGCACCAGAAGATCCAGGAACATCAGCACGAAAATGGCGGAGGGGGAGAAGAGAAACATCGACAGGACAATGAGTCCCTGGGCAAACAGGATGCCGCCGACAAACAGCGCGGTGCGCCAGGTGTAGGGAAGTACCTGGAAGAATTTACGAACGCCGCGGCCCAGGCAGCGCAGGGCTCGGCAGAGGAGAGTGCCAAGGCGGTAGAGGATGGTATTTTTCCACCAGCCGCCTTTCTTCAGCCGGGCGGCCAGGGTCATCATGGTGGCGAGCGCCAGGACGACCAGGAAGCAGAAGAGTACGACACCGGCAATGATCGAGTTGCCGATCTCGTCGAGGAAAATGTTGAAGAGCATGACGGCGAGCATGACCAGAGCCGCGATGATGGCCAGGTACAGATCCAGAGGGATGTGATCCTGCAGGTTGAGCACGATTTCCTCTGTTCCTTTCCGGCGCCCGGCGGCGCAGCAGAGGAACACCAGGCAGATCAGAGCCAGCAGCAGACTCAGGGGCGCCACGACCGGCAGGATGAGATGCAGGGGATAGAGGAACTGGAATACACGGTTCCACAGCGGGAATCCGCCGGACTCCGGAATGGCGTAAAAGACGAGCGTGACCAGGTATTCTTGACCCAGTTTGAGCTGAACACCGGCGGGAATGTCAGAGCCGCTCATGGTGTCCCGATATACGCGGGTCGTGCCGGTCCAGATGGGATCCCGGCCGGCGGCGCCTGTTCCCACCTGGTAGAGGATGGTGCCCGGATCATCGCTCCTCGCCACACTGGCGGTGAGACTGCCCTCCATGGCATCCGCGATGCCGGGGCTCCTGCCGTTCTCATTCCAGATGTAGTCGCTAAGGACATCGAAAGCGGCGTTGTCCGCCAGGATCCTGAACTGCTCCGTGTCCTGGAATTTCATCGTCATACCCGACTGTTGATAGTATCCGCCCTCGAAACACACAAAGACCCCCACGCCGGACGCCATGCACACGCAGATCAGGAAGAAAGACAGGAAGAGAGCGGCGACCTTGGCAGGCAGACTCGAACGCAGATTTTTCATGTGGCACCTCCGTTTCTTCCCTGAGGCTCGATTTTATATCCCAGGCCCCAGACCACTTTCAGATACCGGGGCTCCGACGGGGTGATTTCAATTTTCTCCCGCAGGTGGCGAATGTGGACAGCCACCGTATTCTCCGAGCCAAGGGAGGGGTCGTTCCACACCGTCTCGTAGATCTGGGACGAGGAAAACACCTGGCCGGGCCGGGAGAGGAGAAGTTTCAGGATATTGTATTCAATGGGGGTCAGGGAGACCGGCTCCCCGTCCACGGTGACGGATTTCGCCGCGTCGTCCATGGTGATGCCGCCCACGGTGAGCAGGTCGTCCCGTTTTTCCTGACCGCCCAGCATGGTATACCGCCGCAGCTGGCTGCGAACCCTCGCGATGACCTCCACGGGGTCGAACGGCTTTGTAATGTAGTCGTCCGCGCCCATGTTCAGGCCCAGCACCTTATCACTGCTCTCGTTCTTCGCGGTGAGGAGAATGATGGGCACATTGCACTCCTTCCGCAGCGCGGCGGTGGCGGTGATGCCGTCCAGTTCCGGCATCATGATATCCATGAGGATGAGCTGGATGTCATTGCCGCGTACGGCCTCAATGGCCTCCCGTCCGTTATACGCCTCATACAGGGTGTGCCCCTCGGAAGCGAGATAGATCTTCAAGGCCGCGACAATATCCCGGTCATCGTCACAGATGAGGATGTTAGCCATAATGTTTCACCTTTTCCTTTCTGCTCTGCGTCCTGTTGCCGCTATTGTATCAGCTCGGAGATTAAGAAAAAAGGAGCAAAGGGCTTAAGATTCCTTTAAT